>JAKJHH010000139.1 GCA_022703965.1 Verrucomicrobiota bacterium | reverse complement strand
CTGCTGGCACTGGTAATGATTCTGTCTTTATCATCCTTCGCCAATCCGCAAATCGTCTATAACAACATAGAAGACAATTATGGTGTCAATGTATTCGATATTTCCTCGTCTACATGGAAAAGCAAGGTCATGTATAATCATGCCGAAATTCCGGACAGCAAGCTCTATCCTACAGATCAGGATTTCTTCGAATACGAATATGGCGAAGCTATGGACTTCAAGACGGACTTTTTCAAAAAATACGATGTCACGGTGTCCGGTAAATATGAAATCAAAGATGGAGCATTGCAGTTCAATACGGGAAAACGCGGATTTAATTTCGCCTTAGGCTCCTGTCTGGATAATCCAGATGCCCCTTCCATACGCTTCGGCAGCAACTGGGGCAGAACAATGAAAGACAGTTGGTATCTTGAACTGGAAATAGAACAGGATACTGATCAGACGGACTGGATAATATACTTTAACAGTCCTACGAGAAAGCGAGCTGCAAAAAGTTTTCAGGTGAAAGGAACGCAGTTGCAGACAATAAAAGTAAAATGCGGTCATGTCGGTTCTCTGCTTGAAGGGATACCTGAAGCAGGATTTCAGCTTGAATGCCGTAGTCCAGGAGTAAATGTCAGAATAAAATCCATCAAGGCGCGTCCATTTTCCGGCGACGTTTTCTACCGATCTGAATTCGAGGTTCCGTTCAAGCCTCTTGGCGCTAAAATTTCATTTATGATAAATACGCTTGCCGACTACGAACTGATGGTCAACGGACAAATAATCTCGCACGGCGATAACTCTTCAAACCGCTATGGAGTGATAACCTGTGATATCGCAAAAGCGCTTAAACAAGGCAGAAATGTAATAGCCTTCAGGAATCAGTTTGTCATGACGCATCGTTACCTTGTCGGTAGCGAGGTTCCCAACAGACTGCTTATTGAAGGTATATGCTATGACGAAAAAGGCGACTTTGTACGTATTCTGAGCGGATCAGCCTGGCGGGTAACTTACGATAAGACGGACGGATGGGAGAAGGCGGGCTTCGATGATTCCCGCTGGAGCACCCCCAAAGAAACAATTTATGCGGCATCACTTGCCAACGGGAAAAAGATAGCATTCGGATTTGAACCCTCGCATATGGGAATTGCAAGTGCCGTTCCGTTCAGACAAAAATATCCGGTATTTGATTTTGATGCATCAGAAAAAGGGTTCACCGCAAAGTACCCGGACGGACTTGCCAATGCCAGGCTTGTCATGAAGGTTCGCCATGTCGCGAAGCCGGAGATTCAGGAAACTGTGGAAGCTTCAAATGTCCGCAATGAAAATGGATTTACCGTGGCGGATTATTTTGTAAAAAGCAATGAAGTAGGCCCTTGGAATGTATTCTGGGAACTTCGCGGTACGGACGGAAAACTTATAGATTCGAGCAAAGAGGAGCTTGTCCTCGTAGGTCCTATTCAACAGGATCACATCGCGTTGAAGGACTTCGAGAAAGAAATGAGCGCACGCTGCCGTCTTGTTCAGGAAATAGACTGCACAAAGGATTATGAGTTCGGCACCCGATTCATGTCTCATTCCGGAATGAATAGCCCAAGTACGATTACTTCCACAAAAGTTGTTAATAAAAACGGACTGTCCTATCGCGAAACTGGAGCAGGAAGATTTTCCTGGATAGGGTATACACTAGACACTCCGGATCTGGGCGATGCATATCTGCTGGAAATAATGGTTCCTGATAACGACGAGCGTTCAATCTATGCCGGTATAATGGAAAGCTTTGCGGTGGAGAATGAAGATAATCCGTATCCGCTCGGCTCTAAAAGCGAATTCAACGCCTCCGGAGCAATTGTTACAGGCGGCCTGTACAAGCCCAGCAACATGCTGAAAAAACTGACTATTGCATTTTATCCCTCGGTAAAAACATCATCGGTTGCAATTCTTTCCGAGAAGGTCGGAAAAAATGCGGCTGTCGCGTCAATCAAGCTTTATAAGGTGGAAGGCGGACTCCCTGCCCTCTCTATTCCTGAGACCAACCGTGAACTTGCCGATCACAATGAACGCAGCACGACATATTCACACTGGACTGCTGCATCCAATATCATGGAACGCGGTATGTTTTACAGTAAATCCAAGCATACAAGTTTCTGGACAAACTGGTATCAGGGAATTGAACGGAAAATCAAGTTCCTTAAGTTTCAGGGACAGAATGCATCCGTAGAAGGACTCTACATGTATAACAACGGCTATCCCAGCATGAAACATGACATGTACGCACCGAACGACGATGTCGATCTGCCTTATCTCATGATGCGCATGTATAAGAAAAACGGGATCGGCTTCTATGCCGGATTTGAATACAACCGCTCTCCATGGATTAATCTGGCCAAACTGGACGGTGTCAGTGACCGCAGAATCGAACTCGGCGAAAAACGCGGCGTTTATACTGTCGATAAAAACGGACGCCAACTCTGTGCCTACGCTGCAAGCGGAATGAATTTTATGGCACCAGCTGCATGGGACACGATGATGGATGTCATCAGAGAAATCTATCAGCGCTATGAAGGTCTTGATTCTTCAAAAGGCCTTTTCCTTGCCCACGGCTTCTTCTGGATGCCCGGCTTTCTGGCATCGGCAAACTACGCAGACTCTCTTGAAGTCGGTTATGACGATGACAGTATCGATGCTTTTGAGAAAGACACCGGAATCAAATTGAATACAGGCTACAAAGGCGTAAAACGCTTTATGGTTCGTTATGAGCTTCTGACCGGTCAATATCGAGCACAGTGGATAGCGTGGCGAAAACAGATAATGGAAAAGAAACTTTGCGAAATCCGCGACCTGCTCTGCTCGGAAAAACATGTATGGCCGCTCGCGCTCTCTCCAAACTTCTCTCATAATGTCTATAATCTGCAGAGTCCCTACTCTGAAGCTAAGGCCTCCCCTGAAGCCAGAAACAAATGGTTAAAAGAAAGAATGAACCATGATGGCGAATCCGTCGCGCTGGCAAAAGAGAAGAACATGTCTTTCTTTCTGCCGCTCGGCATCAACCCGGACTTCAAAGGTGCTGAAAACGATAAAATAGCGGTCTGGTACGGGATGATTACCAATTCTGCAAATCAGCAGTTAATCCGTGATGCAAACGCAGTATATCTTTCATTTCCGCTTTATGAACTGGATTACCCCGCAAAAGCCGCCCCAAGGTGGTTATGGGCACGGAGTGGACGTGGCGGCTATCTCTGGCGCTATGCAGGAGACTATGCATTTTCACGTGAAATCCTCACTTGCAGAAACTATGTGCCGCGTATGATCATCCAAACCGGCATTGACTGCAACGCGTATTCAGGACAGAGCGAACAATCCAGGCGTTTCTCAAAAGCCTTCTTTACCACGCCGGAACTCGAGTTTTCTCATTCTCCGTCAATCCGGGGAATCCGCGGAGGCATAGCGAAAAACTATATGCGACTTGTAAATGATACACCGGAAACGATATCCGGTAGCGTCTCGTGCAATGCGAACTTTGTGGAGCTGGTTTACGATCAAGCCTGCACAAAGGAACAGGCTCATAACTTTGTAGTTCCTCCATATTCTTCGCTTGTATTCAAAGCAGACAATTCAGCGTGGAATAAACTTTCTGACTTTATGGGACTATCCGCCGTTCCTGACTTCAAGGCCGAATTCAGATTCCCCCCTGAAGCCGAGACTGCGTTACAAAGTGAAAGCCGCTTTGTCTTGGAACAGAAAGAGCTGATTAGGAAAATACCCTCAGATAATATCGAAGAACTGAAAAAGCTCTCATCTGAAAAAGATGTCGATTGTTATAAGCTCTGGGACTGCCTGAACAACTTCGAAATCAAGAGATTTACATTCAAACTTCTTGATGCCGGGAAAAAAATGGACAGCCAGAAGAAGCTTCTCGAAGGTCTCGCCAAAGGTGAACGCGTTGGAATCAATCTTGCGTGCGAAACTGAATATGTGGATGAAAGCGGCAGAACATGGCTCGCCGACCAGAAGTGGAACGAACTTGACTGCTACGGCATTGCTTCTGCGCAATATGCCGATCGCGGCGATATGAAAATAGAAAACACAAAAGCCCCTCGAGTCTATCAGACAGAAGCATTCGGAAGCAAACTGACTTATTATATTCCCGTTCCGCAGGGCAACTATAATATCTATATACATTCTGCTGAAACATGGAACAAGAAAAGCGGCAGACGCTTCAATGTAATTTGCGGCGGCAGATCAATCAAGGATGTCAATCCCGTACTTATGGCACCCGGTTTTGCAAGACCATGGATTGGTCAATTTAATAACGTCAGTCCTGCAAACGGTCTGATAAGCATAGAGTTTTCCGGCAATGTCGCCGTAAACGCAATTGAAATAGAAAAAAGCAAATAACCTTTAAAGGCACAGAAAATTATGAATACAAAATTCATGATAACACTCGCGACATGCATGACAGTCTCTGCTCTTTCAGCAGATTCAATCTTTGAATGGAAGCTTACAAAAGAAAATTCCAAGCCGACTTCTACAACAATCCGGCCGGAAAAACTCGAAATCAATGATGCGGGAAATCAGATAATATATGTAAAAGTGCCCCGCAAGGACAAGTCCGGCATCTACTTCGGCAAAATTCAGGCGGCACCCGAAAAATATACTGCCTCGAATTTCTCTTTTACTGCAAAAGTCCGCGTCACAGGAAAAAACGGACACATCTACCTGTTCGGCCTTGGCGCAGGCAGCGGAGGAGAAGGATTCCGTGTCGGCATTGAGCTCAGAAATCGCACGGTGATCCCATATGTCAATCTGAACTTTGAAACTCCTGATCTAAAAAATCCTATTCGCTACAGCATAGCAGCCAAAGACAATGAAATGAAAGTCGATGAATGGACTGAGATCGCCGTTACTGTCGACCGCTCAAAACGCATGACTCTTTACATAGATGGCCTCGCTGCGGCAAACTGTGAAATAAGCAAACATAAAGACATTCCATTCCACGCTTTTGCAAAATACGGAGCCAGTATAACATCCTCCGAAACCGGCTCATACATGCAGTATCAACCCCTTATCCTAAAAGATGTGCCGTATGACGCAGAGGCGGATATCTCTTCAATCATCATTACCGATACTGTACTCAGCTCATCCGAACTGAAAAAGCAGTGAACGAGGAACTTTGCCATGCGCCTGTTACTCCTCTTCTGCTTAACTCTAGCAATCGGCCTGTCCGCCGCGGAGCTTGATCTCGGATCTCTGCAATGGACAAATGCCAATTATTTCTGGACATGGGACGGCCCCAGTCAACCGCTTATAGACAGAAACCTGTCCGGTGGAAAAATCACGCTGGGAGGAAAAAACTTCGACAAGGGAATCTGCGGGCACACAGGGTTTTCCATTGTCTATAATGTAAATAAACAGGCAGAATCTTTTGAGGCAGTTATCGGAGTAGAAGAGACAGACGCACCCGGTGACAAAAAGCATCTGAATGAAGAATCCGGCATTATACTGATAATAAAAGTAGACCGCCAGGAGCTGATCAACCACACCATCACAATCGGCAGCGAACCTGTAAAAGTCAATGTGGATCTGCGCGATAAAACCCAGCTTGAAATCATGGCCTCTTATCATAAACACTTCTTCAGACAGCGTATAGGAATCGGTAATCCTGTAATCCGCAGCTCGACTCCGGAAAAACTTCAGGAAACCTTGAAATCTGAATACTGCAAGTATGAAAATGCATTACACTATTCACCGGAATATCCTGCTGCTCCGGAATGGGAGGCAATAACTGTCACCAAAACTTCATTCAACGACTATGATAACGCATACAACATTAATAACGGCAAGATTTCTATGACAATACTCCCAGAAGCAGGCGGCAGAATTGTCTCCTTTAGGGAAAATTCCTCACAGGATGATTTCATATACGCACGGGTACCGACAAGCAAAAACAGACTTTTGCCAAGAGGGCGTGCATCAGATGCAAACGGCTCCGGGCATTTCATGCGTATTCAGCCTGGAACGTTTTTCTATCCTGCTGACCCGATACTGAAATACGGTTCATATGATATTGAATTCCCCTCAGATGGCCGGATTATAATGACGTCTCAGACATCCCCTGTTTTTCTCCTAAAATATCAGTACGAGATACAAGTTGCCCCCGAAAAGAATTCAGTCCGTATTATCAGCCGTATACTGAACGCAGCTCCTTTTGTATACGAAGTCGGAATATGGTCTATAACCAGAATCCGTCAGGAAAAAATCAGACAGATAAGGCTTCCCACCGAGCAGGAGAATCCACAAAATCCATGCGTCATAGACCGTTTTAAAGTCCTCAAGTCAGCAGATTCAATCCTGCTATCTGACATAAATCTCAATCCTGAGTCAGGAGAGTTCAAGTGCTATGCAATCCGTTCCGAGGTGAATGCCGAACTTATAGATGGCAGACGCTTTGCCATACAATATTTACTTCCCGAATACGACAGTACATTTTATCCGGTACATCTCTTCTCCGGAAAACTGTTTTTTGAGATAGAGTCTCATGGAAAAGTCGAACAATGTAAGCCGGAAGCCTGTGTGGAACTTGCCGAAATTTGGTTCATCAACTAGCAAATGGACAGGCCGAAACTATAATATAAGCAGTTGTTTGAGGTATCTATGAAATCAGGAACATAGACATGTCAGAATATGCCGATCCGGCAATATTCCGTTGCATCTGCAAAGAATCCGAACTTCTGTATTTTGACATAAAACAGGCCGATCCGGAACTGCATAAAAAATACACAGGAGTTGACAACGGCATTGATACTGGAGAATCTCGATTATGCCGACAGGATAAAAAGATATATCACATAAAATTTCCAGTGTCATCCCATAGTCAATTGGAAAAACTGACTGAAACAGCTTGCTTTGAACTTAAAATGAAAAGCTTTTGCGAAACATAAAAATTGGAATTGGGTATTTTCAGAACAAGCGGAGGAAAATCGCTCTTCCGCCGCTCGGCGGGCAGGAATGAATTCCTGCACTCTGTTAAAATGCTTCGCATTTTACTTTCTTACGGGATGGCTGTGGAATGGTTAAGCTTATCTGCCGGAAAGTCGACTGTTACGTTCTACAACCTGAGCTCTTGTTTCCTGAGCGGCAGGATTATTCACAGTGAGAGCAAGATACTTGTAGTAAAACTTCTTTGCGTTGGCCTTCTGTCCTGCCGCATCATAGGCGACAGCAAGATTCAGAACCGTAACCGGATTATCCTGAGCAAGCGAGTAAGCTCTATCAAAATAACGGATAGCACGCTGCACTTCATTGCGGTCGAAATAAATAGTTCCAAGTTCATTCCAAGGCTCCGGACGACTCTTGTACTTATCATTTTTAGCGAGCATGGCAAAATACCAGTCCGCTTCGGAAAGCTTGAGAGAGGCGGAAGCCTTGCCAAGAAGAATCAAGGTATCCGTACTGTCCGGTTTGATTGCATAAGCCTTTTTGAGAGGGCCGATGCACTGGCTGTAATCAGACTTGCCATAATAAAGTCTGCCGAGAGTAAATTGAGCGGAGAAGTTTTTCTCGTCACTTTTTACGGCTTTTCTGACCTCGTCGATGGCCTTATCGACATCGCCTGTGGTTTCGAGAGCAATGGCAAGCATGACTTGAGCATCGGCATCCTGAGGATTCTGTTTGACAGCGCGCTGAGCGAATTCCTTGGCGAGTTCCCAGTTGCCCTTGGCGGCAGCATCTGAAGCCTTGGTAAGAAGTTCCGGCGTGCTGAGTTTTTCGGCACACGAAACAGCGGCAATGGCAAGTACGAAAGCCGCAACAGATATTTTTATTATTCTCACCTTAGAAATCTCCAGATTCAGGATACGGCTTTTAAGATAAGCTGTCCCGGGAGCTTTTTCAATGCTTTTTTTCAAAAAAAGACATACGCGAACTCAATGCAGAGAAGACTCCTTGATAAGCTCTCTGTAGCGGGAAAGAATGCTTGAACGGGAGGCAAAACCAATGTAACGTCCTTTTTCATCAACCACAGGCAGATACCACAAGCCATACATGTCAAAAAGGGACATCGCCCTTGCCAGTTGATCGTTAATCTTAAGAACAGCAGGTATTTCCGTCATAACATCGTATATGAGCAGACTATCGTAAAGACTGGAGTCAAGAAGCATGGGACGCACGGAATCCAGAGTGACAACCCCGCAAAGACGTCCGGCTTCATCCAGCACAGGAAAAATGTTTCTGTGAGTCTCACTGAGAGCTTCAATGAAACGCCTGAAATTATCCTTCTGGCGCAGAACTGCAAAATTATCTTTCTCTAGAACAGAACTTACAGGAATTCTGGAAAGAATAGAGCTGTCGCGGTCAGCGTTGGAAATCAAATTCTGCGCCGCCAGACTCTTCATATAAACGGAATACGGGCCAAAGAATCCGGAGCAGAAAAAAGAAATTGCAGAGACAATCATGAGCGGAATAAAAATAATGTATCCTCCTGTAACTTCGGCAATAAGGAAGATTCCGGTCATGGGGGCGCGCATGACGGAAGTAAAAACTCCGCACATTCCTGCCGCAGTAAAATTCATGACATTCAATTCAGCCAGTCCGCTGAGATTTATAAGATGAGCAAAGCAGAATCCGGTAAGCGCCCCCGTAAACATGGAGGGAGCGAAAATACCGCCATCTCCGCCGCAGGAAACTGTAATCACGTTACTCACAACCTTGAACGCAATCAGACATATGCACAAGAGCAGAATCGACCAGGCTCCGGAAGAGCCTAAAGCCTCCAGAGGAGAGCCGACAAAGAGCGCCGAAGCGTTAGCGCTGAAAATGGACTCCACCGCATGATAACCTTCGCCGGCAAGCGACGGGAAAAAGAAAAAGAGCAGAGGAAGCGTTACAAGACAGAAAATCAGCTTCCGCAGAGAAGTCTGAGCACGTTTTTTTATGAAAGCAGAAAGCGAAGAAGCCGTTTCAATCATGTAGGTACCGACCAAACTGGAAATCAGCCCCAGAAGGACATAAAACGGAACGGCTTCCATTTTCCAGTCGCTGCTGACCAGAAGAAAAAGGCTGTCCGGATAAAACAGCTTGGTAAGCACGGCGGCAGAGGCGGAGGCCATGAGGATCGGAATCAGAGAGGGGACGCTGAACTCGGGAAGCAACACCTCGGCAACAAAAAGAACTCCGGCGACAGGACTGTTGAAGATTGCTGAAATGCCGGCGGCAGCTCCGCTGGCGAGAAGCAGAGTTTTCTTCTTTCTGTCAACCCTGAAGGCCGCCGCAAGATTCGACCCGATAGCAGAGCCAGTCAGAGTCATGGGAGCCTCAAGTCCGGCAGAACCTCCCAGACCAACGCAAAAACCGCTTGTGAGAATATGCGAAAAGGTCTTCCGGAAAGGCAGATCAGGAAGATTAACGGAAAGCTTGTAAATAAGCGGACTCAGGCTTTTTTCGCAGACAGTATTCCTGTATATAAGTCTCTGAATGAGAAATGCTAGCCCCACTCCGAGAACCGGAAGAAATGCGATAATAAGGAAAAAATTCATTGATGCCAGCTGGTGAGAAAAAATCTCGAGAGAGGCCACAATATATTTAAGGACAATTGCGGCAGCTCCGGCAATGAGACCGGTTATGACGGCAGCAATTATCATGAAATTTCTGTCGCCGATTTTCACAGCCAGAGAAGTTCCAAGATTCAGCAGAAAAAGTTCAGCACGTGATATGTCAGCTTTTTTCACCGGAAATCCTTTTTACAGATGACATGATTGAGAAGTACAATATTATCAAGTTTTACATAATCAAAGGAATGAACTGAAAGAAAACGAATTCAGACGCGTAATAAGAGTAGAATCATTTGCCTAAGTATTTATGGAATGATATTGTTAGCATATCAAAATCAAGGGGTTGTCTCAATGTCAAATGAACTGAAATGCACATTCAAAAGCGGAACGATGATCGGGGGCAAATTTGAAATACTGTCACATCAGGGAGAAGGCAGTCTCGGTGATGACATCTACCTTGGCAAACAGCTCTCAATGAAGAGAGATGTGCTGATACGGATTCTGCCGCGCGAAGCCTGTTTCGACAAGGAAATGGTAATGCGCTTTGTGCAGTCCATAGAAATTGCGGCGTCCCTGCAACATCCAGGCATAATCCCGGCTTACGAAGCAGGTGAACATGCAGGCCGAGCTTATCTTGTAACAGCAGCCGAAGACGGAGAAATGCTCTCGGAAAAGCTGAAAAGAGAAGGCAGGATTCCGTCCAAACAACTTATGCAGATGGCGGCAACACTCTGTGACGCACTTGATTACGCATGGAATAAAGCCAAAATATTACATCGGAACATACGGCCGGAATCAATACTCATTTCAGGCAGCGGCACTCCAATGCTTGCCGACTTCGGGATGGCCAAGTCCCTTGCCGAAGGCGCAAGAGACCTTACAATGGCGGGCTACACCATAGGCAACCCCGAATATATGAGCCCTGAACAGGTAAAGGGAGAAAGCGATCTTGACTGCCGCTCGGACATCTACTGTCTCGGCCTTGTGCTCTACGAAGCCTTGGCGGGAAAGCCTGCCTTTTCCGGCAAAAATCAAGTCAAACTGATGGAAGCCCAGCTTATGCAAGAACCGGAATCACTTGCAAAAGTAATTCCGGATCTTGACCCGGACGCAATAAAAGTCGTTGAATTGATGCTTAAGAAGGATAAAAATGCCCGTCCGCAAAGCTGGAAGGAACTGGCAGCCCTGCTCAAAACGGCGGGGAAGACAAAGTTCATGAAAAAACCGGAGCCTACGACACCGAAGCAAAAAACAACACAAATAGTTGAGAGTCAAAAACTT
>JAKJHH010000138.1 GCA_022703965.1 Verrucomicrobiota bacterium | reverse complement strand
TCATTTTCAGGTATTCAAAGCGATCCCCGGTTTGCCGGTACTTTACGAACTGGTTGAAGAAATCCAGAACAGCAGCGTCTATTATCTTGAAGGTAAGAATAGAACAAGCTCCGAGGCTCAGCTCGTCTACACAAAAAGAGGAGAAGGAGCCTTCCGCCATAAAAACAAGGTTTATCCTCTTTTACCCGGAACAGCCTTCTTTGCGAAAGTCAATGATCCGGAAACAGCGTACTACTATCCACCACATGCAAAAGAACCATGGATATTTCTCTGGGTCGCCTTCACCTATCATGATGAAAGTTTGATAGACAACATAATCAATCGCTATGGCTATGTATATGAACTTCCGGACAACAGGGGCATTGTCAAAAAAATGGAGTCGTACAAAAGCCTCAGAGGAACAAGTCAGACGATGACTCCGGTAGCCTCTGCTCAACTTGTCATGGACGTATTCTCAAGCATTGAAGAGGCCGCTATTCAGAACGCAAACAACAAAAGCCAGAACAACTTTATTAATAATGTCCAAGATTATATAATGGAAAATCTAGGAGGAGAGCTTACAGTCTCAGGAATGGCGGAACACTTCTCAATATCCAGAGAGCACCTGTCCAGAATATTCAAGGAACATACAGGCTTGCAATTGCAAGACTACATATTGAGACAGAAAATGAGACTGGCGTGTTCGCTTCTCAACACTACAAGCTTCACATGCAAAGAGATAGCAACAAGGGCTGGCTACGAGAATCCGGCGAGCTTTTCACGGGCATTCAAGGCAATGACAGGAACAACACCGGAAGCAGTGAGAAAAACAGGAATGACACCTGCGTTCTAAAAAATCAGACACCTTTTATGGCAAGATTAATGACATCAGGCGCAACCCTGTAAAGATATGCTTCGGACAACTCAAGTGATTCTTCAGCAGTCTGAGCATTAAGGGCTTTGGCGGCAAGCTGCTCACATTCATGCATCGTCAGGCGTCTGATAACACGTCTGATAGAGCCCATCTGAATGGCATTCATACTTAACTCAAGAACACCAAGGCCGATTAACAACGGAGTAAATCTCGGATCTCCGCCCATTTCTCCGCATACACTTACCCAGATGCCATGCTTTCTGGCAGACATAACTGTCTCACTTATAAGACGAAGCACAGCAGGATGAGAAGGCTTATAAAGATATGAAACCTTCTCATTATTTCTGTCAGCAGCCATTGTGTACTGAACAAGGTCATTTGATGCAAATTGTTCGGCAAGAATGGCAGCCGAAGGAACTTCCACCATAATACCAATTTCAATATTCTCGTCGAAAGGGAGTTTTTCCTTACGCAAAGCAAGCTTGACATCTTCAAGTATCTGGAAAAGCTTCTCAAGCTCTTCCATCGTGGAAAGCATTGGAAACATTATTTTTATATTGCCATGGGCACTTGCCCGGAGAATTGCCCGTAACTGAGTCTGCAATATCTGAGGTCTTTCAAGACAGAGGCGCACGGCTCTGAGACCGAGAAACGGATTCGGTTCATGATATGAAACAAGAAGTTCCGCAAGCTTGTCTCCGCCGACATCCAGAGTCCTGATGATAACAGGTTGTCCCTGCATGGACTCGGCTGCTTTGGAATATATAGCAAACTGCTTATCTTCCGAAGGCAGTTTACTTGTATTCATGTAGAGATATTCCGTCCTGAAAAGACCGATCCCGGAAGCACCGTAACGCTTGGCATCCTCAACGTCATCAGGACTCTCTATGTTGCCTACTATCTGAATCTTATAACCGTCAATAGTCTCAGGCTGAAGCTTTGATTCCTTAAGCAGATCAGTATAGAATTTTTCCTTGCGTGTCTCTTTGAGAGCATAAAGGTTTTGAGTATTCTGATTCGGATTTATTATAACGGTGCCAATAAAGCCGTCAACAATAACAAGATCTTCATTTTGAAGTTTTTCCACAATATTCTGCAAGCCAACAATTGAGGGAATTTTCATGGATCTGGCCAGAATCGCAGTATGGGAAGTCTTGCTGCCGCCTTCGATTGCGAAACCAAGAACATTTTCACGATCAAGCAAAGCCGTGTCGGAAGGAGTAAGATCCTTGGCAATAATAATCCGCTGGCCTGGCAGGTGATCCAGAACCGGACGAGACATGCCGTGAAGATTGGCAATAATGCGACTGGCAACGTCCTTTATGTCATCAGTTCTTTCCTTGATATATGGATCAGGAATTTTTGAAAGCGCGGAAATGTAACGTTGAATGATCTGATGAAAAGCCACATCGGCAGGTTTCAAGCGCTTTTTGATGGCATCCCTGACCTCAGTCATCAAAACGCGGTCATCAAGGATCAGAAGATGAGCATCAAAGATACTGGCTTCACGTTCCTCAAGAGAGGCTTGAATGCGGTTCTGGAGTTCTTTGATTTCATAGCGGGTTTTATCAATGGCACGATCAAGATGAGCCAGTTCCAGTTCAGTGGCATCCTGATCAATACTGCGATCTTCGATTTCCGAAAGCTGATTGTGAGTTCCAATCACAAGAACTGTACCGATAGCGATACCCGGAGATGCCGGGATACCATGAAATACAATCTCTTTTTTAGGAGAAGAAGACACTTTTATTCCTCATCGAACTTGCGGTTTACCAGATCGGCAAGAGCGGCAAGAGCTTTTTCGCAATCAGGACCTTCGGCCGTGATCTTCAGGACGGTTCCGCATGTGGATGAAAGCATGAGGAGTCCCATCAAACTTTTGCCGTTGACAGTTTCGCCATCCTTTTCGACAGTAATTTCGGATTCAAAGGATGCGGAAAGCTGCACAAACATCGACGCCGGACGCGCATGTAGTCCGAGCGAGTTTGAAATTTGAACTTCTATCGTTTTCTTATTTTCAGATGATTCTGCCATATAAAATACTTAAACGGAACTTTTCATTCCGCTATTTCCCTTCTATAATAATATACTGTAATTAAGGTGCCAATTCAACATAAAAGTCTTGATTTTCTTCTATAAGGTTGTGTATATGAATAGGATTGATTCTCTTTTATTCGTGATTTTAAGCTTTTGTTTTACATTTATATCTGCATATGCCGACAGTTTGCCGGAATGCGTAGTATGCGGCAAAAAGATACAGGCTGGAGCGCAATACCTCATTTCAGAGAACAAAGTCTTCTGCTCGCAGGCATGTTTTGCAAAATGGTCAGAAGCCAAACTTCCCAAATGCGCAGTTTGCGGAAAACCGGTACAAAGCGGATTCCAGGCAAATGGAAAAGCCTATTGTTCACAGGAATGCCTCGCCAGCATTTTCCCGACATGTTATCTATGCGGACAGAAAAGCGGCAGCGGAGCCATATGCGGTTACAACGGACATTTCTTTTGCGCAAAATGCGCGGAAAAGGATAAATGCTTTATCTGTGGAGAACCGGCCTCCGGCGAAGCGCTGTCTGATGGACGGGACATCTGCAAAGCTTGTAACAAAAGCTCCATCAAAGATTTCAAGGAAGCCGTGACACTCTTTAATGCCGTGCGTCTTACGATGTCCAAGAGACTCGGACTGGCAACGGAACACAACATCAAAATAGTCATTGTCGACTGGCCCGGTCTTGCCAGTCTTGTCCCTGCCGGCATATCAAGTCCCGACGCTATAGAAATGGGACTTTACCGTTATGAAGAAACGGTAGAAACCATAACAGAAAAAAAACGTGACTGGAAAGGGAAGGAAACAAGCCGGGTCGTCGACAAAAAAGTAACGGATAAAAGCGATACTATCTTCATTCTTTCCCGCCTGTCCAGAGAGAAGTTTATTGAAGTGGCGGCTCACGAGCTGGCTCATGACTGGATGCAATACAACTATCCACAAATCAATTCCGCACTTGTCAAAGAAGGTTTTTCTGAATATATTGCAAGCTGCATGAATAAAATCTATGGGAATGAAGATCTTAACAAGAGAATGGAATCTTCGCCTGATCCGATATACGGAGAAGGATTCAGGATGATACGGAGGATTGCGGGAACCGAAGGAATCAACGCAGTTCTCAGGGCAATGAAAAACGGGGAACTCCGTTAAGGGAATTCCCCGTTGACAAATCAAGACATATCAATCAAAGAAGACCAGTTTTGACAAGAGTCTTTTGAATGACTTCCTTACTCTTCTCGGATGGAGGACAGAGCGGGAGTCTGTATTCTTCCTCAATCATTCCAAGCATAGCCATTGCGGACTTTACCGGAATAGGATTGGATTCCACAAAGAGATCCTTGAAGAGCCTGTAATATTTCATATGCATTTTCATTGCTTCGGCCATATTGCCGGCATTGAAGAGAGCAAGCATTTTCTTGAGTTCCGCGGGAATGATATTCGATGCGACACTGATAATTCCCTTAGCGCCGACGGACATCATCGGGATGGTAAGCGCATCATCGCCGGACATTACGGAGATGTCACAGAGATCAAGAATTTCAGAAACTCTCTCGACATTGCCGGATGCTTCCTTTACTGCAATGATTTTGGAGTTACGACTCAGTCTTGCAACTGTCTCAGGAGCAATTGCAACACCGCATCTGCCAGGAACATTATAGAGAACGGCAGGCAGTCCCGTGTCATCAACAATTTTTGAAAAATGGCGGTAAAGCCCTTCCTGAGAAGGCTTGTTATAATAAGGAGCGACCTGCAAAGAGCAGTCAGCACCGACCTTCTTGGCTTCGAGAGTAAGCTCAATAGCTTCGTCAGTAGAGTTAGCGCCTGTTCCGGCCATGATTATGCAACGTTTATTGGCGACGCGAATAACTTCCTCGATCACTTTAATATGTTCTTTTGTATTAAGTGTCGGTGACTCTCCGGTAGTTCCTACCGGTACAATTCCGTCTACCCCGCCGGCGATCTGTTTATTGACCAGTTCTTCCAGCTTTACATAATCGACCTTGCCATTGGAAAACGGGGTTACAAGTGCTGTATAAACGCCTTTGATTTCCATAATCAGGAAACTCTACCTCCTCCTTTTTGCATTTCTGCTCAGGATAAATCTGTTAAAAAGTCCGGACTCAGGCTGCCGCGAAATACTTCTCTGGCGGGACCTGTAAGTCTGATTCCTTTTAAGATATTATCTGCTTCTGTTATTTCAACAGTTAAAACATCATTCCCTGCACTAATAATAGTGACGGGACTGCTTTTACCATAAAATTTGCATGCGCAATAAGCAGCCCCTGCGATTCCGGTGCCGCAGGCGAGAGTTTCATCTTCGACTCCACGTTCATAGGTTCTTATGCGGATTCTGTCATTTTCAAAAGAAATGAAATCGACGTTTGTGCCGGATTTGCCGAAGCAATCGGAATGGCGCAATGTTGCGCAGATTTCATTAAAATTTCTCATCAGCGCAACATCTGAAGTCACAAGCACAAAATGAGGAACGCCGCTCACTCCGTAATAGCCTGCGTAGCCCTCGGCTTCGATCTCGTGGAAATCCTCTTTAAGGGGAATGCCTATACGGACATTCCCAGATTCAAGAATCTCAGCATCTGTTGCGCCTGAATCAGTCATAAAACTTATTTTTTCGGAATCCGGCTTCAGATATCTTGAACTATAAAGAGCTGCGCAGCGAAGTCCATTACCACACATTTCCGCGAGTGAACCGTCATTATTAAAGAATTTCATGCGAACTGACTCGTTCTCACTGGAGAGCACAAAAAGACCGTCTGCGCCGATCCCGCGCTTCCTGTCGCAGATCTTTCGGATTGCGGCTTCATGCAGAGAGAAGTCAGACAGAGCTGCGGCCTCCATGACAATAAAGTCGTTACCGGCACCATGCATTTTTGTAAACTGAATCATCGCATAATTCCTTCCTGCCCCCAGTAGAAAACTCCAGCGAGAGCACCTGTCATAAGAGTTGTCAGAGTTGCGGCAAGCAGAGCCTTCGGAGCGATTCTGCAAAGGATTTGAGTCTTTTCAGGAGCCAAGGCCGCTGTACCTCCTGTAAATATAGCCATTGAAGCGACATGAGCAAAGCCGCAAAGCGCATAACTTGCAATAAGAACAGAGCGGGGACTGCCGCCGTTCTTCGCGAATTCGGCAAGATCGATGTAGGAAGCAACCTCAGTCATTATCAGACGCTCGCCAAGCAATTTTCCCACGGCGGCAGCTTCGGATGGCGCAATTCCTATCAGAAGGGCGACAGGGCGGAAGACAAAGGAAAGCAACTCTTCAATCAGATGAGGATTGCCGGTGGCAGCCATGCAAATTCCTTTAAGTATGCCGAGTATTCCGATAACAGCGATAAGAGTTCCGGCAATTCCCGCAAGAAGCTTCATTCCGGAATTTGCACCGCTGAGGATGGATTCCAGCCAGTTCTTCGGCACATCCTCAAGATGCAGCTCGCAGGTTCTTACGTCTGATGTTTCAGGGCATTCTGTTTCCGGCTCCATGAGCTTGGCGATAACGAAGGCAGCCGGAATAGAAATCACCGAGGCACTGATAAGGTGTCCGGCAATTGCAGGAAATACATTAGAAAGCATCGACACATAGACAGCCAGCACGGTCGAGGCGATAGTAGACATCCCCGCTGTCAGAATCAGGAAAAGTTCGGAACGCGTCATATTCTTTATATAGGGCGCGACTGCGGTTTCAGACTCAATTCCGCAGAAAATATTGGCGCTGGCGCAGAGAGTTTCAGCGCCGCTGTTATTCATGAACTTACTTATGAAGCGGGCAAAGAGCCTGATGAAAAACGGGATCACGCCTAGGTAGAAAAGAAGGGACATCAAGCTCGCAAAGATAATTACAAAAGGCAATGCCTGAAAGAGCAGAATAAATCCGGACGGCGAATTTGCAGCGCCCAAAGAACCAAGAACAAACACGATTCCTTCTCTTGAGCACTCAAGCAGCGAGGCAAAAAGATTACTCAGCTTCAGAAAAAGCTCTCTCGAAGGAGGGAAGAGAAAGACAAAGGCCGCAAAAAAGAATTGAAGGAATATTCCGCCCGCAATAGTTCTCCATTTTATATCTTTTCTGGATCTGCTTAAAGTCCACGCTATGAAAGCCAATACACAAAAACCGGCAAAACTGATCAAATTTTCCATTGAAATGTACTTTACTTTTCTATAATATGAGTTATCTTATCTGCCTTGAACGCGCTGTTCCGGTAGCTCAGAGGATAGAGCAACTGCCTTCTAAGCAGTTGGCCGCAGGTTCGATTCCTGCCCGGAACGCCATTTAATTTACGTTAGCCGAACTTTCTTTCAAACAGAATTCCGATATCGCCTCCTTTTTTTCAGGCGCACGGATAAAAGCCGGTCAATATGTCTGAGTCAAATGAAAATCTCTACAAGGCATTGAAGCGCTTTTTCTCTTTCGACTCTTTTCTCGACAACCAGGAAGACATTGTAAGCGAAATTCTTTCCGGCGAAGACATCTGCGTCATCATGCCGACGGGTGCCGGAAAGTCACTCTGTTATCAACTGCCTCTTCTGATGAAGGACGGCTATGGAATTATTGTGTCACCGCTGATTTCTCTTATGAAAGATCAGGTTGACTCACTGACTGAAAAAAACGTTGCTGCGGCATTCATCAACAGCACGGTATCCTTCAGCGAACAGCAGCGGATTATGAGCGAGGCGGCGACAGGATTGATAAAACTTCTCTATGTCGCACCGGAACGCTTTCAGGCGGACTCCTTCAGAAAACTCCTTGAGCATCAGCCGCCGACAACAATGATCATTGATGAAGCACACTGCATCAGCCAGTGGGGACATGACTTCCGTCCCTCCTACCTGAGAATAGGCGATATCGCCTCGGAGTTTTCCATTCCGCAAGTCTGCGCTTTCACCGCTACGGCAACGCCGCTTGTGAGGGAAGACATCCGCAAGCAACTGAAGCGTCCCGAGATGAAGCTGCACGTCGCCGGATTTAAGCGTCCCAATCTGGCGTTTTCGATTATCGAAGTCGGAAGCAACGGCGAAAAAATTACTCAGATCAAAAAGCTTCTTAAGAATAAGGCTCCGACTATCATATATGCCTCGACGCGCAAGGCTGTCGAAGAAATCGCAGCTGAAATTGAATGCCGTCCATATCACGCAGGAATGAGCGATGACGCCAGAACCGAGACGCAGGACTATTTCATGAATGCCCCCTGCCCTGTTCTCGCAGCCACCAATGCTTTCGGAATGGGCATCGACCGTCCCGATGTAAGACGAGTCATCCATTATAACATCACAGGCTCGCTTGAGGCATATTATCAGGAGGCCGGGCGAGCCGGACGAGACAGCGAACCAGCTGAGTGCATACTCCTTTACTCTTACGCAGACAGATTCATTCACGAGTTCCTTGTAGATCTGAATAATCCACAGGAAAATATTTTACGAGAGCTTTATAAGACACTCCGCCGTCTTGCAGCCGAGCGTAAATCTACTTCACTTGAGCTCACACTTGGAGACATTGCAGCATATATTCCTCAGGTCAAATCAGACAGCCAGCTTTCGAGCGCAATGCAGATTCTTGAAAAATACGGCTATGTCGAGCGAGGATTCCGCAATAACAGCAGCGGAACCTTACGCTTTACAGGAAAACTCTCCTCGCTCAGACCATTGCATTTTGCGCAGGCAACCCAGCGCTCAAGATTTATTTACCGCATGATCGTGCATTACGGAGAAGCCCTCGAAAAAGATGCTCAGTATAACTATGGAGAGCTCTGCTCGGTGGCAGGCTTGAATCTGGATCAGATAAAGAGAGTCCTGCATGCTCTGCACGGCGACTGTTTGCATTGGACTCCACCCTTCAACGGAAGAGTGACAACACTGCTTAAACCCGACGAAGAGGCTCTTGACATCGATTTTTCAGAATTAAGCACCAAAAGGAATTTTGAGCTTGCAAGACTTGATGACGTCATTGAATACACACGATCCAAGGAATGCCGCCAACGTTTTCTGGTCAACTACTTCGGCGAAACCGTCGAAGACTGGCAGTGCGAATCCTGCGATCTATGCACAAGCGGAACACATGCGAATCTGCGAGATCCTCTGCCTGACGAGCTCGTCGTAATCAAAAAGATTCTGACAGCCGCAATCAAGTTCAACGGACGCTACGGACGAGGCCGCATAAGTCAGGTTCTTGCCGGGCTCCGTACCGCGCAGATTGTGGATTCAGGGCTTGATGAACATCCCTGTTTCGACATGCTGAAAGGCATCAAGCAGAGCAATATTCTGCTTTATATGAAAGCGCTCGAAAATAACGGAGATCTTGTACGAACCGGCGATCCGCAGTATCCATGTCTTGCGGTGTCGTCGCAAGGGAAACAATTGCTTCATGGAGAAAGCACGGTTAAACTGGACTTCGCCCCTGTCCGTGAAGTTATCATGGCACCTGCGGAGCCCGCTAAAAAGAAAAAGTCCCGGTCGAAAAAAGAGGAAGAAGCGGAAGAGCCTGTCGAGAATATTGAACTTCTTGCGAGACTCAAAGAACTCCGCCGGGAGCTGGCGCAGGAAAACAATATTCCGCCCTACTGCATATTCAGCGATAAAACCTTGCGTGAACTTGCCAGGCAGATGCCTGAAAATACAGAAGAAGCCTTGGAGCTCCACGGCATCGGCCCCGGCAAAGCCGAGACCGTCCTGCCAGCCTTTCTGGAACTCATAAAAGACTTCCGCGAAGCTTAATTGAAAAGTGGAAATTTGCGAACGGTTCCATATGGATCAAGTATGACACAATTGGCTCTGGAAAAATCAGGCTCATAGTTAATTGTCTGCTTGGCCCAATTCTTTAACTCTTCATAGAAGATTGCAATGCCTTTTTCTTTTCCCAAAAGATCATCGTCTATTCGGCGATGAAAATGCTTTACAAACAAATCATCATCGGGATAATTTCTCCAAATAGCAGGTATAATATAAGCTCTTAGCGTGAGCCCCTTCTGGAGTTCTTGATTATCGTTCATACTATCAAGGAGCAAGATAATACTTTCTCGGCTTCCCAGCAGCCCCAAGCACTTGACAATATTTTCTTTGATCTGGAAATTGTCTGTCTCTTTTAGCAATTTCCGCATTTCACTGAAAGCTTCTTTGTCTCCAAGTTTTATACGCAAAAGAAATCTTCTGGAGATTTCTTCCGGACTGTTATGTCCCATCTCTCGGATCAAAAGATATGAGAATCGATTCTGTTCTTTTTGGGTGAAAAATAAAAGACTCCAGTCAATATCCTTCTTCTTGGGATATTCTCCATAGTCAATATTTTCAATAATCTGTGTCGAGAGTTTTTCTAAATCCGGTCTGGAAAAATCTGCAATATACCTTTGGGCAATCTCATTCGTCTTCTCATCCTTTAAGGCGGAAACAAGGATTTCAGGTACTAGTTCATCCTCAATTACAGGTGATTCATACAGTATACCATGATAGAGCTTGAGCTTAGCCATTTCTACAAGAATCGACATTAAGAGTTCTGATTCTTCGTAGCTTAGATTTTCACCGTTTTCATATTTTTGAATCAGGGTACTTAACTGCTTAGAGCGTGAAATATAATTTATCGTACGATCTTTTCTGCCATCTATCCCTTTATTTTTTTCCAAGCTCAGGAGATCTTCCTTATGCTTTACGCACAAATCCATGAATTGTTGCCTGTTCACATCTGCAAAGGATGAAACTACTGCAAATAATAAACAAAATAATAAGAGCACTTTCCGCATTTTCATCCCCCTGATCTTTCTGTATGATGTATATATATCACAATATTTAGCATAGACAAGCCTCCATAAGCACTCTGCTTTGATTGCAATTAAACTCTGTCTACTGTATTATTAATATAAGTATTTTATCCGTCTTACTAACCTGAACTTCCCGAAATAAAGCGATTATTTTTATAACCATGCCTTGTTTGTGCTTGATTTTTTTGCCTTCGTGGT
>JAKJHH010000137.1:6004-10913 GCA_022703965.1 Verrucomicrobiota bacterium | reverse complement strand
AGAGTTCATCGCCTAATTCTACCGCTTCAAAGCTGATGCCGCGAGTCCCAGCTAATTATTCATACCATCTCCTTTTTCTTACATTTAGTTTAGGAGTTTTTTCCACCTATTCAAGTCGTCCAGTTTCCGGGGAGGAGCGCAATTCTAAGAATGTCGGTCTCTTGGCTACTCAGGAGGTTGATTTTCAGGGCTTAGGAGGTATCTTATCTGCGATGTTTTGCCTTGAAATTTAGGCAGAATCGGGGACTCAGGCTCAAGAGACAAATCCAAAAAACAAGAGGGACGAAATTGAACAACAGTACTAGACGCTGGATCATACTCTTTGCAGGAATTCTGGCAAACATGTGTCAGGGTGCCGCATACGCATCAAGTGTATTTGCCAAGCCGCTTCTCACACATCTCAACATTCTCACATCGACACAGACACCGGACATGACAAAATGGGCAATGGTGTTTTCCTTCAATCTGGCATGTCTTCCCCTTGGAATGCTTATATCAGGCAAATTGGCAGACGTTAAAAGCTCCAGAATCGTTATTTTTGGCGGTGGCATCATCTTCGGACTTGGAATGTTCCTCGCCGGATACGCAAACTCTCTGGCATGGCTGCTCGTAACCTTCGGAATCATGATGGGAATAGGCAGCGGAGCGGCATATGGAGCAATCGTATCCACGGCAGTACGCTGGTTCCCTGACATGCGCGGACTCGCAAGCGGACTTGCAGTTGCCGCACTTGGAGCAGGAACTCTTGTAATCGCCCCCATCGCTCACGGACTTCTCGGACACGCGCCTGAAGGCGAAATCCCGATACTCTGGATATTTAAGATTCTCGGAATCGCCTTTATCGTCATAATCGTATCCGCGTCCTTCCTGCTCAAAGCGCCTCCGGAAGGCTATGCGCCCGAAGGCTGGATTCCTAAAAAAACAAGCGGAGCGGCTCCTGCGGCGATATCCATGAACTGGATTGAAATGCTGAAAAAGCCTGAATTCTGGCTCCTCTTCATCATGTATGCATGCGGTGCGTTTTCAGGTTTGATGATCATAAGTCAGGCATCGCCGATAGCCCAGAAAATGGCTCGTCTGACTCCCGCCGACGCGGTTCTGATTGTCATGTTCATCGGACTTGCCAACGCGCTTGGCCGTGTAATGTGGGGCTTCATTTCCGATAAGATAGGCAGACTCAACGCATTGCTTACAATGTTTGCAGTAACGGCAATAGCGATGTTCCTTCTGCCGGAAATGTCCAAGGAAAAGACAAGTCTGCTCATTGATGTCATGATAATAGGCACATGCTTCGGAGGTTATCTCGGAACATTCCCGTCTGTCTGTGCGGATTATTTCGGAACCAAGCACCTTACAGTAAATTATGCGCTGCTTTTCTCCGCTTTCAGCGTAGCCGCTATAATCGGCCCCAGAGTAGCCGGTGAAATCGCCGTCAAAACAGGAACTTACATTGACGCGTTCATAATCGCCGCGATCGTTTCCATCGTAGGAACCGCATGCACTGTTGTTACAATAATACTCGCCAAGCTTCGCGCCCGCAAACAGCAGGCCGCCTGAGCTAAAAAAGCATCACCCAAGCTCCGATGTTCTTGCCAAAGACATCGGAGTTTTTTATATCCCCCCCTCGTCTCAAAATCAGTTTTTACAGCACAGTTCTAAAAAGCTATTGACAACGAATCGTTCTTGCAGTATAATCTATTCAACAATACAAAACAACCGTTCAATATTATAGAATGAAAATACAATCAATAGAACGAGCGATAGAAATTCTGAGACACGTCTCAGAGAGTCCGGAAGGTCTGAAACTTAAAGATCTGGCGGAACGTTGCAAACTCAATAAGACAACAGTCTTTAATCTTGCCGAAACT
Source organism: Verrucomicrobiota bacterium (assembly GCA_022703965.1). Taxonomy (GTDB): domain Bacteria; phylum Verrucomicrobiota; class Lentisphaeria; order Victivallales; family UBA1829; genus JAKJHH01. The sequence continues at coordinate 9,045 of JAKJHH010000137.1, read as the reverse complement.
CTGGTAATGGAGAGAATGCTCCACAAAACAGAAGACTCGATTTATCACACTGGTTCCCTCATCGAGGAAATGGCACAGAAAAGCCGCGGTGATAACAAACAGAAAAAGACAGCCGAACTTTTTGCCGAACTTCACGAACTGCATCCTGAAAGCTCAATGTACTATACCGAACTCGGCGAAGCTGAAATATGGGGGCGCATGAGCATTAGAAGCGGCCGCGAGGCAAAAACTGAAATACTACAAGATACGACTTTAAATCCCTACCTTACAGTCTGCGGACTGCTCTATTTTGCTTATATGCCGGAAGAACGGCTCTGCGGGCTCAAAATGAAAAATCCGTTTGACTATAAAGGACTTGAAGCCTGGGGCTCGGAAAAGGCTTTCAAAGATGCAATAGCATTATCAAGCTCCAGAGGCTATTCGGAAACGCCTCAACTAGTAGATCCGTTGAGTTGGAAAGTCGGAATTCCAGTCAGAAAGGAAGACGGAAGACTCATGGCTACAATCACTTTCGGCATCACACGCTCATTAATGCCGAATCAGGAAAAGGCCTTCGACGACTTACGCAGTTACGCAAGAAAACTGGCTTCATTATACAATTAAATTCAGGAGAATATAAATGTTCACAAAAAATTATGATGTGGTAGTATGCGGTGCCGGAGTCGCCGGAGTCGCAGCCGCCCTCGCCTCCGCAAGACTCGGCAAAAAGACAGCCATCATAGAAAAGACTGTTTACACCGGCGGACTCGCGACAAGTGGTCTTATCTACATATATCTTCCGCTCTGCGACGGAAACGGAACGCAGGTCAGTTTCGGAATCACCGAGGAACTGCTCAAGGCAAGTATTCTTTACGGCCCCGGAGAAATCCCGGCCAATTGGAAAAATCAGAAAAACGCAGAAGAGCAGAAACGCTACAGGACGATATTCGCCCCTGCCTCATTCACACTCGCCATTGATGAACTGCTACTTGAGGCAAAAGTGGACATCTGGTACGATACCCTTGTCTGCGCAACTCAGGTAGATAAAGACAAGCGCCTGACCGGAGTTGAAGTCGAAAACAAAAGCGGACGCGGCCTCATAACAGCCAAGAGTTTCGTGGATGCCACCGGAGACTCCGACCTTGCTCACATGGCAGAGCTTCCCTGCCACACAAACGACAACGCACTGGCGAACTGGGTTCTGGAATACAATGACAGAACAAACTGGCCTATGAGCGCAAGAACTCACGGTGTCTGCATACACATGGGAGGAACAAATGTCGACTCAAAAGCTGGCTACAGAGGCATAAACGGAGCCTCCGTCAGCCGCTTCCTCCTTCAGGGACGAGAAAGATATCTTAAGGATCTCAAGGCTGCCTATGCCTCCGGCAAGCATGAAAGAGACACTCGCTTTCCGCTTCAGCTTCCTGCAATGGCTCAGTTCAGAATGACTCGCTGCATCCCGGCTCATTACATGCTGAAGGACAATCAGGACTGGACTCCCTTTGAAGACTCCATCGGCCTTGCGGCGGACTGGAGAAAATCAGGCTATGTATGGGAAATCCCCTTCTCCAGCATGACACCGGTCGGACTCAAAAACATGGTCGCAGCCGGACGCTGCACCTGCTCCGAACCCGACGCATGGGAAGTAACAAGGGTAATCCCTGTCGCCGGACTGACAGGCGAAGCCGCAGGGACAGCCGCAGCCCTCGCCGCCGACAAATCAATCTCTCCTGACGAGCTCAAGATAACTGAACTTCAGGATACTCTCCGCAAGAACGGAAACAAGATACACTTTGACGAAGTCGGTCTTGATCCAGCCAAATTCAAAAAGAAATAAAACATCCATACAACAATCCAGAAAATCAGGCCGGAACTTAAAAATTCCGGCTTTTTTATTTCCCTTTTTGAAGAAATGCTATTGCATCGGAAAGAGCTTTACCGTATAATAAATTGTATCAATGCAGTACTTCACCAAACTTATATAACAACGAGTTAACATGATAAGCAAATATGATGAGATAAAACAATATCTGAAGGAAGAGGCTTTAAAGCCGGCATCAAGAAAAAAAATGCCGACAACACGTGAGCTTATGAAACGCTTCGGAGCCTCGCAGTCTCCGGTCAGCAGAGCAATAAGGGACTTGCAGGACGAAGGCATAATAGTCTGCCGCCAAGGCTCCGGAATAGTAAGTTGCGGAAACTCCAAGCAACCTGAAATCAATGCAATAGAAACAGACAAGTCATTTAAGAATATTCTCTTCATATATGTTGACTTCTTTGCGGAAAACCTATGGAACATGCAGCACACCGTAAACTCATACGGACTTCAGCAGAACTGCAAAATAATCAACTGCCGGGTGCAGCAGGGAGACGATCTGAAGACAATCATCGACAACTGCATGGAAGACACAAAACTTGAGGGAATCATTATGCTGCTTGGAGCAGACAGGATTTCCGGTCAGGTCATCGACTATCTTGGAACGCTGAAAATCAGAATCATAATGCTCGACAGTAATTTTGACTATCAGGAGCGAAGAAACAACATAACTCAACTCATGGCAGACACCGCCGAAGGCGGTCGTTTATGTGCCGAGGAGCTTTATAAGGCAGGACACAGAAAAATTGCGTATATACGCAATGAACCGGAAACAAACGTCACCGAAACAAGAGTAAATGCAATAGCCGCATTCTGTCGTGAACACGGAATGGAATTGAGCGTATTCACAAGCTCGGTAAGATCCTGGGAAGACTCCATGGAAGCCTCCTGCAAAGTAACTCTTGAAAACATGTCCGCCATCAAAGAAAAAGAAATAAGCGGCATCATATATACGAGCGTAAACGGAGCCTTTGCCGCAATACGTCCCTTAAGACAGGCAGGCTTCAGGATTCCAGAAGACATCAGCCTGATTGCCTGCTCAGACGGACTTCACATGCGCTACTGCGATCCGCCGCTCAGCATCGCCAACGCCGACTACATACAAATGAGCCGGGATGCGCTGGACATAATCACAGGCCTCAAAAAATCATCGCAGTGCATACTTTATCCATACAAATCAGAG
>JAKJHH010000137.1:0-5994 GCA_022703965.1 Verrucomicrobiota bacterium | reverse complement strand
AACTTTAATTATATCTGCCTCCAACAAAAAACACGGTGAAAAAATGCATGTAAAAAAACTCATGCGGTTCACGCTTATTGAACTGCTGGTGGTCATTGCCATCATATCGCTTCTCGCCGCGATGCTGCTCCCTGCCCTCGGCCAGGCAAGAAACATGGCATATGAAATGAGCTGCAAAAGCAACCTCAAACAAATCGGACAGACTCTCTGGCTCTATGCAGGCGACAACGAAGTATTGCCGCCGCTTGTTGGAGCAGAAAGCTGGGATGGCACTTATCAGTGGCATGGACGACTCGACAAGCTCTATATGGGAGGACGTCATACGCTATATTCAAGCGCTACGGAAAAGCCAAGAAACCCTGTATGGAACTGTCCGGGACGCAGAGTTAAGCTCAACAACGGAACGCTGGAAACTTACGGAACCGGAGGCTATGGAGCGAATATGGGAATCATGAGAAATTTCCAGTCAGGCAATGCCAGTTTTCAGGTATGTATAAAGCCTGAAAAAATCAAGATGCCAACAAAATGTCCGGCAGTAATGGAAACAACACACTATGGAGTTGAATGGGAATGGTTCAAAATCGCAAGTGTTTATCCTATCAATCTGCGCTTTGAGCACTCAAATGGAAAAAGCATGAACACCGTCTGGCTGGACGGACATGCAGGCGCGGTAAGAGAACGTTCAGATAAATGGAGCAATTCATGGCTAGGCGAGGAATTTCCCCCAACTGCCTATACGTGGTGGGGAACCAATCTCTGGGATCCGGCAAACGCAAATAAATTTTAAGTAAGGTCGAGGATTCATGAAAAAATATTCTGCAATAACAAGCGTCGTAAGCTTTCTTCTGGCAACATCATCATACGCAGTTCCTGAGCTCGTAAATATTGGAGATCCGGGCAATTCCGGCAAAGAAATGAGCTTTGGCGATATATCAAAACCTTACTCGAGAGGAGCAGTCAATTATTCCTTCCGAATAGGCAAAAATGAAGTAAGCAAAGAAGAATACTGCGAATTTCTGAACTCTCAAGCTGCTTCAGCAGACCCCTATAAGCTTTACAGTCCAGATTCGGGGATCAAAAGAAGCGGAACAGAAGGCTCATGGAACTACTCCCCTGCCCCGGGTGAAGAAAAGCAGCCTGTCAACTTCGTAAGCCGTACAAACGCAGCACGCTACTGCAACTGGCTCACAAGCGGATCATGCGACAAAGGAGCATACAAAATCATCACTGGAAATCTTGAAAACGGCCAGACTCGCGAGGTCATATCAGGTTATCGCGACACAACAAGCCCTGATTCATCTGTAGTATATTTCCTTCCTGATATGCACGAGTTTTACAAAGCAGGATTCTATAACGGCAAATCACAGTATAAAGAAATAACAGATGAAAACAGAAAAAACATCTCTCATTACGGGATCAGCAATCATGCATCAGGCCTGCGCGAGTGGATAGAAAACCGCTACAACTCATACACTGCTTTTGCCCTCGGAGCAGATGAATCCAGTAAGGACTCCGATGAGTGGAATGCTGTTACTATATTCAAAATGAACGAAGATGCCGCAAATGCCAAAACAGGTTTCCGCATCGCCGCAACAGCCTCGATTTCCCTTGGTGAAACCCTTAACTCAAAGAGAAATTTTTTCTACGAGTCCAATGAAAAAGGATATATCACAGTCCGAAGCGACGGCACTTATAAGAACTTCACTGCGACAATCAGACTTAAAAACTTCAAATCAGAAGAGCTTTGGACAAAAGAAATAAACATTGAACTGAAAAAAGGCGTCAATAAAATCCCGCTCGAAATTCCTGAGAACGATGGATATTACGAGCTTAACATAAGTTCGACATCGGCTCTTTTCGGCAAAACGCCTCAAATCATTCCAATCGCCGTCATGAAAGAAGATATGCCTGATTTCAAAGGACGCGGCAACTACGGTCTCACAGTCCACATAACACGCCAGGAAAGACGCTTTACCTTTGAGGCTCCCGACTTTGAAATGATGCGTAAGCTCGGCCTCAGTATAGTACGAGTCGATGTCAAAGCGGAAGACACAGACGGAAATCTAACTGCGTTAAAAAGAATTCATCAGGCAGGTTTTACTCCACTTGCCATCATCAGCGGAGGCCCTCTCAGGGACTACGCGACCATAGACAAGAATATGAAAGAAAATCCCGGTCTCGTAAAAAAGTGGGCAAAATATGATATTGCTCCGGAATTCGCTTTCTACGCTGAAATGGTCTACAATATCGTATCATCCCACAAAGACATAGTGCACGACTGGGAAATGGGTAACGAGCCGACTTTCTGGAAAATTACAGCGGAGGATTACGCTCAAGCCTTGAAATCAGGCTACAAAGCAGCAAAACTTGCTGATCCTTCATGCAATGTCATGGCGGGAGATCTCAACGCTATACATGCTCCGGTACTTAAAAACGGAGCCGCCGGATTCTGCGATTCCATAGCCTCGCACATTTATGGTTTTTATGTTCCTTCATTCTGGGGCATAATCGGAAAAATGCGCGAGCTCAACGCATGGAAGAACGCAGCAGGAATTCCGGATAAGCCTGTATGGCTCACCGAAATCGGAGTATCAACCTACAATCACATGCACATTATTCCGGTCAGAACACTTGATGAAGTGCGTCTCTATCAGGCGCTTCCCAAAGCAATGACAGGAGGTCTTGCCTTCGGAGCCTCAAAAGTACTACCGTACAACTATAGGGATGTCCCTGTGGATTCGCTTGAAGAGGAATTCGGCATGATCGACCGCAACGCTTTTCCGAAGCAGGCGGCATGCAGCTTCAGAACAACAGCAAAACTGACAGGCGACGCAAAATTTACAGGCTTTCTCAAGGGGCATTCAGAAGAAGAGGGGGGAATCGTCGGTTTGTGCTTTAAGGACACAAACGATGTCATTGCACTATGGAGAAATGATGTTTACGGGTCAAGCAAGTTTTCAGTTCCAGTTCCTGAACTCATCAAAGCCGATTCCTATATAAACATCAAATCTAAGGATAAGCAAGCTGATCTCTACGACATGTGCGGCGGAAAATCTATGATTAAAGCCGAAAATGGAGAATTAAAAATCCCGGTCAATGAATATCCGGTTTTCGTCCGCGGCCACTTCGACACGGAAAAGGATACAGTACTGCTCGCTCATAAAAGAGACGTCCTGAAACTGCCATCGCTCAAAGTAAAAATAATTGCAGAAGGCCAGAAGTCCTGCGATCTGATGTCCGGCTCTCTTCTTGAACTGCCGGCAGGAACTCGTCCAATGATCAGAATTCACGTCTATAACTTGAGCGGAGAAGCACGCAAAGGCACTCTAAAACTCATTCCTGCCTCAAGCTGGCGCGAATTTCCATGGACAATTCTTCCCTCGGAACAGATAATGGAGATTCCCGCAAACGGAATGCAATCCGCCAGCTTCTCGATTCCTGTTCCCCCCCTGTCGGAAGACGCAAAAAAACAGCAGATATTTTTCATGACGGCGGAATTCACTGATGATAAATCCGCCATATATCAGGATACGGCAGCCTTCAAGCCTCTCAATCTCAAAGTAAAAGCAGACAGCTGGATGACTTACAACAAAGCCTTCAAGCTGCAAAGCAGTCAGGATAAGAAAGCTATAAAAATCACATGGAATAAAAATGACTCCCCCTACATTGAAGTCTCCAGAAAACAGATTGATCTGAAAGCAGAAAACGCCAATGAGCTCCCAGAGTCTATTTCAGTCAGCTTCAAGACAGACAAAGCCAGCATCGGCGCACTCAGCATACGCTTCAGAGATAAAAACGACGAAGTATACCAGATCAAACAGGCAGTCTTGAAATCAAAGCAGACTGAAGACGGCAGCACAAAAATAACATTCAATCCAAAAGAACTTCTGAATGGAAAAGGGATTATCATTTATGGAGGAGACAAAAATAAAAGTCCGGATTTCCCGCTCAGTTTTACCGAGTTTACTTTTGATTTCAGTTCAAGAGAGGACAACGGTTCGCTTCTTATAACAGACGTGGAATGGTAAGAAGAGCTTCAGATCTTTTTCCAGACTGAATTATATTCTTCAGTGTTGAATCTCTCATCAAGAGTCCAAATAAGATCCGGCATTTTGCGGAAAACATTGAGCGCGGAAGATACGTCATCAGCCGTCGCCCGCATAGCCGGATCCTTATGCAGCATCCCGGCAATTATACGTTGAAGTGTCGAGTCGATACCGGGAACGATGGCTGAAGGCTCAAGCGGCTGCTCGCTCCGGATAGACTCCTTCATCTTGACTATGGAATCTCCATAAAAAGGCCTGAGTCCGGTAAGCAGTTCATAACTGAGAATTCCAAGCGAAAAAACATCCGAAGGAAAATCCACCTGCGGCGGGATATGAAAAACTTCCGGAGCCATGTAAGCAGGACTACCCCTCAGACAGTAGGTCTTAATACCTGGTGTCCCTTCTCCATAACGGATACAGGCGGAAAGCCCAAAATCTGTAAGCTTCACCTGATAAGAATCGCTGATCATCAGATTTTCAGGCTTCAAATCCCGATGCAATATTCCGTTTGAATGCAGAAACGCAAGCGCAGACGCAACTTGACGGATAATCTCGACCTTTATATCATAATCAATTTTCTTCATGCCGATCAGCGAACTCAGCGGCTGACCTGAGACATATTCCATCACAAGATAAGGCTTGTCGAGTCCATCTGGAAAGCCGTATTCCAGAATTTTGACAATATTAGGATGCTCCAGAGAACTAAGCTTTTCCGCAAGCGCAAGAAATCTCGACGCAATTACTGCGACATCATCATCCGCACCGGCAACAATAGAGCGATATTTTTTTATAGCCACATACTCAAAATTGTGTTCGGCAAGATAAAGCTCCGAATTTGCAGTATCGGCAATTGTTTTAATGAAACAGAATTTGTCAATCCCGCTTTTCTCATCCATCTTGAAACTGGCTGTCTTTTCCAATTCGGCTGACAGCTCTTCTTTTCTCAGCTTAAGAATTTCAGCGATCTTGTGCGACACTTTTTCTATGCTGAACGGACGACAGATATAATCGGCGGCACCGGACTTGATGGCATTCACAGCCGTTTCATAATCTGTGCTAGTTCCGATCGCAATTATCTTTATATGAGGAAAACGTCTGTTGATTTCCTGAAAAATATCCTGATTCACGCATTCGATCCCGCAGGAAATATCGGCAAATACAATCTCGTAGTTCTTTCTCATCAGCACGGTCAGGATCTCATCCTTGCCCGCAGGAGTCAGCACTTCGCAGTGATATCTGGAATCAGTAAGAGCTTTTTTGAGGATATCAGACGACTCCCCGGGGGATGAAAGTATTATCATGCACCCGGAAAGCTTCATTTCCAGAGAAAGATTGAATCCGTCAGACATCGCCAGTCCATATTCGTTGTCATTTGAATGTAAAGTAAGCGTCCTCACAATGAAAATCAACACGATCAATACTAAAGAAGAGATTTTTCCCCTTGCAGGCGGCAAATACACATGTAATTTATTGCTGATACAGAAATAACATGGATCTGAATACATGAGAATCAATGAATCCGACAGAACAGGAACTGCTCTTATAGTCTCCGGCCCGAGTGGCACAGGCAAAAGCACAATATGCGCTAAAATCCTTGAAGCTTTCCCTTCCCTCCGTTTTTCCGTGTCCTGTACAACAAGACAGCCGCGTCCAGGTGAAGAACACGGCAAAAACTACTACTTCCTTTCACAGGAAGACTTTGCCTCAAAAATAAAGTCCTCGTCCTTTCTTGAATACGCCACGGTTCATGGCAACTCATACGGCACCTTGAAAAGTGAAATCACCGACCATATACACAACGGTCAGGATGTTCTGCTCGATATCGATGTACAGGGAGCCCGTCAGGTTCGCGAGCAGGCTTCAAAAGATCCGGAACTTGCAAACGCTGTTGAATTTATATTCATCGCCCCCCCTTCATTTCAGGTTCTGGAAGCCAGACTCAGAGGCC
>JAKJHH010000136.1:7006-10958 GCA_022703965.1 Verrucomicrobiota bacterium | reverse complement strand
GGGGAAAAGACGGACTTCGAAAACTCGCTTCTGAGTTCTCCGATGCGCAAGCCAGCCCAGCAAGGATAGTATTGCCTGATATCCTCAAAGACAGCCACGGCTTCGTCCTGTCTATTGGCGTCCTTGTAGATATCGACAAGTTTATTGCGTGTGGCGGAAACCGCATAGGGATCGGCCTCAAGCAGCTCTTTAAGTATGCTGATTGCCTTTTCCTGATCGCCGGATTTACAAAGTTCATCCGCATAGCCTGTGATACATGCAGACATGCCCGAAGCCTGCAAATAAGCCTCCTCATAAATCTTTAGAGATGCGTCCCCCTCCCCTTTCTCCCTCAGCAAAGTAGCAAGCAAGGAGCGCAGAGTGGACGAAGCCGGATCTTTTTTATACATTTCCGAGGCCAGATTATATGCCTCTTTTAGATTGCCTAGTTTCTTATAAGTCCAGGCGAGACGGTTTGCGTATTTCATCCTTTCAAGAGGAGTGGAGTCAGGATTATTTAAAAGACTAATGATTCTCTGTAAATCGGATTCCCTGCCAGACTCATAAAGGCGCTCAGCCAAAGCCTCAATAATGCGAGAGTCGTTCTTATGAAGCGCACGCCACTCGTCCAGCTTCTTGACAGCCTCATCAATTCCGGCATAACGGACAAAAGTGATGGAGACTTCATCGACAGCCTGACAGTTCAAGCGGCTGGCTCTTATGAATGAATCAAGTTTCTCCAGTATTTCAAAGCGTCCTTCCCCCATCATGTCTACAGTTGCTCTAAGCTGGGACAGTGCATAAGAGTAGGCTGGCGCAAGATCAATCGCCTTAAAAAACGCTTCTGCCGCTTCTTCATACTTATCAGGCTGGAGCAGAAGGCAGCGTCCATGCACCACATGTACAATTGCTGAATCCGGCTGTATCTCAAGGAGACGTTTTGATGTCGTGCTGACTTTTTCGAGCAGTATATTGCGTTCTTCAGACGCTTCAAGTGAATGAATCTTATTGATGAGCATTAAAGCGTATCGGGGGAGTGCCCAGGAGTCTTCCGGAAACGAGTTCAAACGTTTTTCCAGAAGCGTCCATTTTTTCTCAGTCAAAGCCGCATCACTGAGATAATCATAATAAAGTTCCTGATACGAGAGATTATCAGGAGCCGAGTCAAGAAGGGCTTCGACTCGGTCTACTGCGGCTTTCTGTCCATATAGATAGGAAACTGAATTGAATAAGGCCGAAGCCGCCGAAGAAGAATCCGGGGATTCCGCAAACCATTTCTCAGCTGGCTCCAGAGCGGCTTTCCAGTTTCCGCATGTGGAATAAAATCTGTATGCGGCAGGAAGCAAGGATTCGGGACGTGAAATCTTTTCCAGCTTATTCAGCATCTCTTGAGCTTGGGCGATATCTCCACATCTTAGCTTGAAAGAAAGATAAAACGAAAGATATTCCGGTGACTCCGAGTGAATCGTCAGGAATCTTTCAGCTTCAGCGCATGCCTCCTTGAAGAAAGAATACTTTTCAAGGAATCCGACATAGTCGCAGCAAAGAGACGCCCCGCGTTTATGAGTCCCTTTAGTGGAAGCAAGTTCAGTCATAAAAGAAGCAGCTTCAACAGTAAGTCCACTCTCAAGCAAGGTTTTTACATAGGTATCCACGTAATGATTATCTGAATCATCCAGCAGTGCGGCAAGACGGAGAGGAAGCAGTTTTTCAGAGTTATACAGTCTGCCGGCAAGGATATCGCCAAGGATATGATAAGGTTCGGCATCGTATGGGCGAATATCCAAAACCTCATTGACCTGCTTTTCAGCCTCGTCGAAATCGGACTTCACTATTCGCAGGTAGTCGGCGTAAAGACAACGCAGTTTTGCATATCTCCAGGAGCTTTTCTCCTTGGTCTCAATTGTCGGAATTTTCCCCTCTTCAAGCATTTTCCTGACAATCTCAAGTATTTCGCTTGCATGAGCCGTATTCCTCAAACTCCTTAAATAAGCATCAATTGCGGTATTGCAGGAAGGGAACTCCTTAATAATCTTTTCCAGTAATGGAATCGCCTCTTTATACTCTCCTCTGTCGTTGTAATAGCATGCTCTCAGATAAAGAGAGAATAAGTGATTTGGAAAAGCCTTCTCCTGAGCTTCGACAGCAGAAAGAGCAGCCGTTGAGCCGGAATCTCTGAGAAGTTTCTGATATAGCCAGTAATTTTCAGAGGGAAGCGATGCGTCGTCAGGCAAGTAATCAAGCAACGTTTCTTTGTCATCTGGAACAATGAGCATACCGAAAGGGCCAAGCGGACTGTCATCCTCACAGAGTCCATCAAAAATTCTGATGCCGTAACGCATGGAACCGGGATCGCAGTAAATGATTAAATTCATTGCGTCATCAAATCCCGTCGCAGCCATGGCATGCGATGAGAAATCAGAATTCCGGCTGAAAACAAAAGGAATTCCGGCCAGCAGAAGTTTCTTCATCAGCGGCTCGGAAAGGATCATGCACTTGACCTTGAATCCTCTTTTCCGCAGCCATTCGGCGGCATCTCCCTGATATGTACCGTTGAAAGTAAGTTCCCGCACCATGGCTTCAATATCAAAAGTCGCGCCGAAATGACTTAACACTACTGAAATTGAAAAAGGCAGACACTCATTCCTATTCTGACGCATCGGAGTATGGGGAATGCGAACAGAAAACCCCTCGGGATTGGCCTTGAAGTTCTTCAAAACACTATTATAGAAAACATATTTATTGTGAATATTCAGCGTTGCGATTGCCTGAGTATCCCGCTTCATTAGCGCGATATCAAGCTTTCGTATTCTAAGGTTGTCGTAAAGTTGTCTATCCGCCAGAGGAGCAAGCTCGAGAACTTTCTTTTCAAGTTTATCAAAAATCGATATGTAAAACTCGCGCTTGAGCTCATTTCTTTCAGCGGCAGCAACAAGATAAGTCATTGCCGCTTCAATTATTTCATAAGATTGAGTCTTCTCTAGCTCAGATGCAAAGCGTTCATAGATTTCAGCCGGAGAATGCAGACGTTCCATTGCCTCGCCCAGACGAGTCGCAGCAAAAGGAGCTCCATGAGATTCTTTCCATGAAAGCTCCGCCATTGCAAGAGCTTCTTCACAACGGTCTTCATCCATCAGGAGATCGGCTTCGCAAGTGTGAATATAGGAATGATCCTGACAAACTGTCTTGGCTTTTTCAATCAGCTCATATGCCCGTTTGAAATCACGCATCCTGCCCCAGAGATAAGCCTGACAGGCAAGATATGAGGCATTCACATCAGCATCTTCAGCATTAAGATCCGGCATCTTCTCATAATCACGCAAGGTTTCATAGACGCTCTTTTTGCCCCAGTAATCCCCTACGTAATAACGGACAAAAGGAGAATCCGGAAAACGACGTTTAGCAACACGGTATATTATCGACTGCCGAGTCCTTGACCCCAGTCTTAGAGCAAGACGTCCCGCCAAACATAAATTCTGCTCATCAAGAGAATCCAAAAAACTTTTATCGTTCCATACACTTTTGTCAAGAGAATTGTACGCATCAATAAAACGAGCCTCATCATAGAGCTTGCGAAGCAAAGAAAAATCGACTGTCATGCAGGAACCCCCATTATACGCTTATTGCCGGGAAATCGTGATGAAGCGCCAAATCGACAAACACAGCTTTAACCAAACTCCCCGTTATCCGGATAAGCTAAATTCAGTAAGCCTGAAAATCCAGTCGGAATTGTGACAAATAAATAATTAAAAAGCCGCAGGAACTCTCATTCCTGCGGCTGAATTGTCTTGCGACAGATATCTATGAATTAATATCTGTAATGTTCAGGCTTATAGGGGCCTTCGAGAGGAACACCTATATATTCGGCCTGTTTCTTGGAAAGAACAGTCAGCTTCACGCCGAGTTTTTCGAGGTGGAGTCTTGCGACTTCTTCGTCAAGCTTCTTGCTCAAACGGTATACGCCGGGAGCTTT
>JAKJHH010000136.1:0-6985 GCA_022703965.1 Verrucomicrobiota bacterium | reverse complement strand
GGCAAGGTCGATCTGAGCGAGAGTCTGATTTGTGAAGGAGTTACTCATCACAAAGCTCGGATGTCCTGTGGCACAGCCGAGGTTTACAAGACGTCCGTCGGCAAGCAGGTAGATCACGTGTCCGTCAGGGAATACATACTTGTCAACCTGCGGTTTAATGTTGATGCACTTGATGCCGGGAATGTGCTTGAGTCTTTCGACCTGAATTTCGTTGTCGAAATGGCCGATGTTACAGACAATAGCCTGATCCTTCATGCCGGAAAGGTGTTCAGCTGTAATGATGTCGCAGTTGCCGGTTGTGGTAACGTAGATATCAGCTTCGCCAAGAGCGTCTTCGACGCGGGCAACTTCAAAACCTTCCATAGCTGCCTGAAGAGCGCAGATGGGGTCGATTTCTGTAACGATAACTCTGGCACCGAAACCGCGCAGAGAGTGAGCGCAGCCTTTGCCGACGTCGCCGTATCCGCAGACAACAGCAACTTTACCGGCAACCATGACGTCAGTTGCACGCTTGATACCGTCGGCAAGAGATTCGCGGCAACCGTAGAGATTGTCGAACTTTGACTTTGTGACGGAGTCATTAACGTTGATTGAGGGAACGAGGAGTTTGCCCTGTTCCTGCATCTGATAGAGTCTGTGAACGCCTGTGGTGGTTTCTTCCGAAACGCCTTCCCATTCCTTAACAACACCTGCGAACCAGCCTTTGCATTCGGCGAGCATGACTTTGAGGAGCTTGTTGAGTTCCTTTTCATCTTCGCATCCTGCGGGCTTGTCGAGGATTGAGGGGTTGGATTCGGCTTCAAAACCTCTGTGAATCATGAGAGTAGCGTCGCCGCCGTCGTCAACGATGAGGTTCGGGCCTTTGCCGCCCGGAAATTCGAGTGCCTTGCGTGTGCACCACCAGTATTCTTCGAGAGTTTCACCCTTCCATGCGAAAACCGGAATGCCTGCTGCTGCAATGGCGGCGGCGGCATGATCCTGTGTTGAATAAATATTGCATGAGCACCAGCGGACATCAGCGCCGAGGGCTTTGAGTGTTTCGATAAGAACAGCTGTCTGGATGGTCATGTGCAGGCTGCCCATGATTCTCTTGCCCTTGAGAGGCTGCTGAGCGCCGTACTTCTTACGGGTGGACATGAGTCCCGGCATTTCCTTTTCAGCTATTTCAATTTCCTTGCGACCGTAGGCGGCAAGGGACATATCTGCTACTTTGTAATCCATGAGATACTCCAATCTTGATTGCTTAGTTCTGATTGATTATAGACTTCACGCGGGAACGTATGGAAGGCCAGCGGTCTTCAGGTATGGCCGCGCCTATGACACTTACAACTTCTGCACCGAGAACCGAACCGCACTGTCCGCATTTTTCAGAGGAAGCGCCGTTCAGGAAGGCATAGAGAAATCCGGACTGCCAGAGATCTCCCGCACCGGTGGTGTCGACAGCTTTGACAAGTTCGGCAGGAACTCTGACTGTTTTGCCGTCTCTGCATATGATGGAACCTTCCTTGCCGAGTTTGACAACGGCAACGGAACAGTATTCGGCAAGTTTCTTGACTGCGGCTTCGGGATCTTTAGTGCCGCAAAAGGTTTCAGCTTCGACTTCGTTGGCAAAAACGATGTCAATGTAGTCTTTGAGAATGCCGGGAAGCTTGTCCATATTGAACTTTACAACCTCGAATGAAGCCATGTCGAAACTGATTGTTTTGACGCCTGCTTCACGGGCAGCTTTCAAAGTCCTGACAAGAAGGTCTCCGGCGAAGAGCATATAGCCTTCGGCGTGATAATGAGAAATTCCCTTGTAATCGGCGGAAGAAACTTCGTCCGGAGAAAGGGCTGCGGCAGCGCCGAGATCAGTACGCATTGTGCGTTCGGAGTCCGGAGTGATGAGACTCAGACAACGTCCTGTGTGGATCTTATCAGTGTATCTGAAGGCGGAAGTATCGCCGCCGATAGACTGATAAAAATTTTTGTAGAAATTTCCATCCTCATCAAGACCTATTTTCCCGAGGAAAGCGGTTTTGATTCCGAGACGGGCAAGACCGCCGATAGTATTGGCGGCGGAACCGCCAGGTGCTCTGGATGGAACTGAAGATGATTTTGCGAGAATTGAATCAATTCTTGCTGAATCGACAAGCTCCATCCCGCCTTTAGCTCCACCTGCGCAAGCGAGGAATGAATCTTCGACATTGAGCAGCATGTCAAGGATGGGGGACCCCGCCCCCATAACCTTGATGTCGTTGGATATAGTCATCGTGACCCCTGATTATTTCTTGAGGAACTTGGCAGCTTCCTTCTTGAGAGCGGCGACCTTGTCGGTCTTCTCCCATGGGAAAATGCTGCGGCCGAAGTGACCATATGCGGCAGATTCACGATAAGACCAGCCGGCCTTGGAAGGAGTTCTGAGGCCGAGAGTCTTGATAATGGCTGCGGGACGCATGTCGAAGACAGCGCGGATGATCTTTTCGAGATCGGCGTCATCCTTGATCTTGCCTGTTCCGTATGTATCGACGTTGATGCTGAGCGGCTCAGCTACGCCGATAGCGTAAGCAACCTGAACTTCGCACTTTTCAGCGAGACCGGCTGCAACGATGTTCTTTGCAACGTAACGGCACATGTAAGCGGCTGAACGGTCAACCTTGGTCGGATCCTTACCGGAGAAAGCGCCTCCGCCGTGTGAACCGACCCCACCGTATGTGTCAACGATGATCTTACGGCCTGTAAGACCTGTATCGCCGTGAGGACCGCCGACTTCGAACTTGCCTGTGGGGTTGATGTGATATACAATCTTACCCTTGAGAAGAGAAGCGGGAATAACTTTCTTGACGACTTCCTTGACGAGAGCCTCAAGCTGTTCACGCTTCATATCAGGAGTGTGCTGATGTGATACGACGACTGTCTCGACCTTAACCGGCTTGCCGTTCTTGTAGCGGATTGAAACCTGACTCTTGGAGTCGGGACGGAGGAAGGAGTACTTCTTCGGGAATTTCTTTCTGAGCTTTGCGAGCTCAGCAACGATAAGATGTGAATAGAGAACCGGAGCAGGCATAAGCTCTTTTGTTTCGTTTGTTGCGAAACCGAACATCATACCCTGGTCGCCTGCGCCCTGCTCCTGATGGAGTCCCTGACCTTCAGTAACGCCCTGAGAAATGTCAGGTGACTGAGCGTGAATCGCAACAAGAACCTTGCAGTCATCAGCGCAGAAACCAACGCTTCTGTCATTGTAGCCGATATCTCTGACAACATCACGGGCTATGGATTCCCAGTTGACTTTTGCCTTAGTGGTAATTTCGCCTGAGATTACGATGAGGTCTGTGGTGGCAAGAGTTTCGCAGGCAACGCGGCTGGCCGGGTCCTGTGCGAGGCACGCGTCAAGCATGGCATCTGAAATCTGGTCACAAACTTTGTCGGGATGTCCCTCTGAAACTGATTCTGAGGTAAACACGTGTTCAGCGTGAATCTTGCTCATTTCACTTTTCCTTCGTAATTAGTTACTATTAGAATGCTAATAAAATCACAAAACTATTATCACAATATAACCTGCAAAAAGAACTTTGTAAAATTTTTTCTTAATACAGGAGCAAATTATCTGTATTTTTGATAATCCTGCTTGTCCGGCATGGGCAGACCAAGGACTTTATAAGCGGTTTTAAAGTGCATCTTTGCGATTGTATGAAGCCTGTCCGCCCCGCCTGCTTCAATAATTCCCGTTGCGGTTGTCTCAACAGCGGAGGAAGCTCCGCGCGGAAGAGTGACAGAGAAGGGAGCCCCCATTTCTTCAAGTTTCTTGATAAATCCGGCACGAGCCAGAATCGAAGCCGCTGCAACCGCGACATCGGCTTCAGCCTTAGTTCGCTGTGTGACTTTTATATTTCGCCCCTTTTCCATCAGGGCGTTGAGAATAAGACGCTCATCTCCGAATTTATCGGCAATGACTTCAGGACATTCAGGTGATTTTTCCAGAAGATTTTCCAAAGCCCTTGCGTGTCCCCATGCAAGCAGTCGATTCAGATTGCCAATCTTATCATACATCCTGTTATAGGCTTCAGGCCCTATGACTACAACGGAAAAGCGTCCCTGAACAATCTGCCTGATCTGAGAAGCAGTCTTCAAAATCGCCGCATCGCTCTTGATTGTCTTGGAGTCACGGACTCCGGCCTTAAGAAGTGCTCTTGCCTCGTCTGTACTTGCAACAAAAACAGACGAAATCACAAGGGGGCCGAAAAAGTCGCCTTTTCCGCTTTCATCAAGTCCGGCATGGGGACTGAACGAGGCAAGAGGATCTTGCTGCTCGGCGGAAGACGCTGCGTCGGCTTTTTCATATCCGTAAGAATAAGTATTAAGAACCATAGGTTCCAGAGTGTAGAGTACAAAATCCTCGGTTCCCTTGCCTTGAACAGTGAGTTTTCCACTTTCATAAGCGACAAGAACAGTAGTGCTGTCCTTGGCCTGCCAGAAGGCGTAAGGTATTTTTTTAAATTCCCAGCCCCTGTCTTTGAGAATATTTTCCAGAAGGGTTCTCTGCTCGGCGGAGATAGATGAAACAAAAATCCTCTTGTTTTTTTCCTGATTCTGATCTTGCATTTTTGCTTGTCCGTGATAAGTAATGAAAATCGTCGTTTATGCTTTTTGCAATATAACGCCAGTCTGTTATATTGATAATTCTGAATCATAAAATACCGGAAAACGGAAGAGCGCATGATAAAAAACAGTTATTGGATCAGAAAAATGATAAAGAAACTGGCATTGCTAGCATTGGTTTCAGTTTTTGCAGCTCAGGGACAAAGCGCAGAATCTACCATTTCCGCACAATCAGAAAAAAGATTTGAAAAGATCTCTAAACTCGTCAGCGATTATGCCAAGTCAGGAGAGAACATGGCCGATCCTGATGTAAAAAAGGCTATCCTTAACGAGCTGGCATCGACAATGCCGCCTCTGACGCCAAAGACTCCTCCAGATCTGAGGACTTCAAAAGACCTGAGCGATGAAGCAAAACTCATAGTCCAAAAGAAATTTCCGAAGACTCCTGATCAGTGCCGCTCAGAAGCGACCAAGGAAGCGGCAGCTCTTTTCATCATGGCAAAGCCGATGGATAAAGTTCAGCTTCAATTCAGAAAAGGCTCAAAGCTCTATTCTGTGGATGGAATATTCTACTCTTACGGCAGCAACAGCATAAACGTCGGCGAATACACAATCGCGCTCTTCGACCTTCTTCCAGAATACCGCGTAAAATTCGATCCGGTCTACTGTGAAACACAGAAAAAAGATTATATCAACAATAAGATGCAGGAGTATTTTCAGCAGAAGGCCGCCTATTCACGTGAGGTTCTCTGGAAACTCAAGGAAGCCCAAATCGCGGCAAATGAAAAAGCCGGATACGTGATGGCATGGAAAGAATGGAAATCCGTAAAAGATGTCGCGGAAATCCTGATCCGCAGTCAGCAGGAAAATCCAGACAAGGCAAGTCCTGAAGAAAAAGCAGAGAAAAAAGCCGCATCCAAGAAAACAGAAGATCAGCCGCAGGAAACAGCCGCAGTCCGCGAAGAAAAACCTGCTGCGCCAACTAAAGCTGCCAATCTTGAAAATGAACTCGAAGAAAAAGCTAACAGACAACTCAAGAAGATTGCCAATACCTGTTCGGGAATCGATGCCGATCAGGGCTATAAGCTTGCCCTCTGGAATATGACGCGAGAAGAAGTCAGAATCCTGATGGCCAAGGAGCTGGGTACTTCCCTCTCCCCCGTCAGCGACAAGGAAATTGATATCCTCAACCTCGACAAAGGGCCGATTCAGAAAATTGAATTCTGTTACTTCAATAACGTCTTCGGAAGAATGATTGTTCATTTCCGTATTACCAACATGTCGGAAATGATGGAACTCACCAAAAATCTCAACGACCGCTACGGTCTTACCGATGAACAGAAAAAAGCGATGAAAGAACAGGAAGAAGCCAAGAAAATAGATCCGGCCGAAAACGCAGACGCTTCCCCAAAAGACGATAAAGATAAAAAAGATAAAAAGGACAAGAAGAAAAAAGAAGAGGAACCGCCTCCGCCGCCACTGGAACAGACATTCCACTGGACAGGAAACATAACCTACGGCTCAATATATCTGAAACTCAGCCCGGACAGAACATCCTTCCAGCAGCTTGTGCTGACTAAGGAATCTGCCGAAGTGATTTCCACATACAAATTGCAGATGCAGAGAAAAAGATCGTCAGATAAAAGCAAGGAATCGCCAAAGAGTCCGATTGATTTCTGAGCAGGACAGCTTAATGAAAATTCTAGTCGCACCGGATTCCTTCAAAAACTGCATGGGCGCGGATACTATCTGCTCCGTTATAAGAAAAGCTTTTTCAGAGACGATGCCGGATGCCGAAATCATCGGCATCCCATTAGCTGACGGTGGCGAAGGCACAGCTGTCAATCTGACAAGTGCCCTGCATGGAAAACTTAAATACTATGCGGTTCACGGCCCGGACGGAGCAATTGTCAACGCTTCAGCAGGAATTCTTCCTGACGGAAAAACCGCCGTCATGGATCTCGCCTCGGCAAGCGGAATAGAACTCATTCCAAGAGAAAAGCTCAATCCGATGATAATGAGTTCGCGCGGCAGCGGAGAACTCATCTGCAAACTAGCGGACGATGGAATTACTCATATAATTATCGGACTCGGCGGAACTGCCACTGTCGATGGAGGCACGGGACTCCTGCAAGCCTGCGGACTAGAATTCAAAGATGAACACGGCAATCCTTCCGGCTTCGGCGGCGCATCCTTGATGAAAATCCAAAGCATCAAAGAGAGCGAAGACTTCAAAAAACTGCGCAGAGCCATAAAAATTACAGTGCTTTCCGACGTTAGAAATCCCCTCACAGGTAAAAATGGAGCCGCCCCCGTATTCGGTCCTCAGAAGGGAGCCAGTCCGGAAATGGTGGATTTACTGGACAAGGCGCTGCTTCACTTTGCAGAAAAAATGAAGAATGCCGGA
>JAKJHH010000135.1:4876-11053 GCA_022703965.1 Verrucomicrobiota bacterium | reverse complement strand
ATTGCGGCGATACCGATTTTGCTCCTGCCGGACGTCTTCCACGTGAACTTGTCGAGGAGCAGGTGAAGCTTCTTGCCTCGAGTGAGATGTTCAAAGAGGCGATGGATGCCGTTCCCGATATAATCCTTGTATTGAACACTTGCCGTCAAGCCGTTTTTGCCAATAAAGTAATTTGCGCTCTGTTGAACGGAAAAGATAAAAAAGAAGTATTCGGCTTCCGTCCTGGAGAAATATTCGGCTGCCAGAACGCAGAAAGAGGAAAAAGCGGATGCGGAACAGCGGATTTCTGTCGTGAATGCGGAGCGGTTCAGGCTATAATGACAGCGTTTTCAGGCATATCCGAAATGAAGGAATGCCGTATTTCCCGTCTTAACACAAACGAGGCTCTGGATGTCAGAGTACTGGCGACTCCGTTCAAATATGGAGGGCAGGAATTTGTCATTTGCGCTATCTCTGATATAAGTCACGAAAAACGTCGCAGAGTGCTTGAGCGTATCTTTTTCCATGACATCCTTAATACAGCCGGAGGCATTGAAAGTCTGCTTTCTATCATTACGGAAGACTCTTGCAATGAAGAAGAAAAGCAGATGCTTCTGACTTCGGTCAAAGATGCGTCCAGAAATCTTATGGATGAAATTGACGCTCAGAAGCAGCTTCTTGCCGCTGAAAATAATGAGCTGTGTTCCTCAAAAGCATTGCTGGAATCACGTTTCATGCTCATGCAGCTAGAGCAGTTCTACAAACGTCATGAAATTGCAGTGAACAAGAAAATTATCATTTCTCCGTCCGCCGAGTCCGTTCATTTTTATTCAGATCCGACGATTTTGAAGCGGATACTTGGCAATATGGTGAAGAATGCTCTGGAATCATCCCTGCGTGAAGAAGAGATTATTCTGGACTGCCGCCGCAGTTATATGTCGGCCTCCTTGATTTTTTCAGTGCATAACAAGGCAGTTATCCCGGAAGAGGTAAAACGTCAGATATTCTGCCGCTCCTTTTCCACGAAAGGTGTTGGCCGAGGTCTTGGCACATACAGCATGAAGCTTCTTGGAGAGCACTATCTGAACGGCAAAGTGTCCATGGAGTCGGAATCAGGAAAAGGCACGACCTTTTCTATTGCACTTCCCCTGGAAAGTCTTTGATCAGTCTGCTTGCAATATTACGTTGTCGATGAGCCTTGTCGAGCCGAAATATATTGCGACTGCAAGCAGAACAGGGCGCATGATTTCTGTGACAGTTTCAAGATTTTCGGCATCTACAGCCTCGATGTAATCGACTCTGCCGCCTGCGTTCTCAATCTCTCTTCTGACATTAGCCATTATCTGACTAAGGGCTTTTTTATCGGCAGCATCCTTCTGCGCCTGAAAAAGTGAACGGGAAATGGAAAGGGCATGCAGTCTTTCGTCCGTGCTGAGGTATTTATTTCTGGAACTCATTGCAAGGCCGTCGTCTTCTCTGACGATGGGGCCGGGAATTATTTCAACAGGGAAATTCAGATCCCTTGTCATTCTCTTGAGTATGGCGAGCTGTTGCGCGTCTTTTTGTCCGAATACTGCGACATCGGGCAGGGTTGCATTGAAGAGTTTTGTTACGACAGTAGTTACTCCGCGGAAATGTATAGGTCTGGATTTGCCACAGAGCCCCTTGGAAAGATTTTCCTCGTTTACCCAGGTGCTGAAATCCGGAAAGTACATTTCAGCGGGACTCGGAGCAAAAATGGCATCGACACCATGCTTTTCACAGAGACGACTGTCGTTTTCAAAGTCACGTGGATATTTGTCGAGATCCTCATTGGGACCGAACTGAGTTGGATTTACGAAGATTGTTACGATAACGCAGGAAGCATGTTTTTTGGCTATTTCGACAAGAGACATGTGTCCGTCGTGAAGATATCCCATGGTCGGAACAACGGCGACTTTGCCGCCGGAAAGCTTTATGCTCATCGCAAACGCCTGTGTCTCGCGTATAGTCTTGAATATTTTCATAGTCAGTCCTGAATTATTGAAAAGTCGTTGCATTAAATTATCAGTCGGATGCTTTTCTTTCAAATAAATCATAAGAGGCGTTGGATATTTATTGAAACCGGATAATATATGTATAGCAGAATTCAGCGTAATCAATTAATGCCGGGAGTGCAGACATATGAATATTCCTCCAGAAATTAAAGATTTTTTACCATCCAGCGAATCCGAACTTTTCAGGATTCTGGAGGCACGCCATACCGATCCACATTCCATTCTTGGAATGCATTATCTTGCGGGGCCTGACTGTCTCGTGATCAGGGTTTACGATCCTATGGCTTTGGAAGTCAGCGTGATAGCCGCTTCGGGAGTCTACAGGATGACTCAGCTTGACAAGACCGGATTCTTTGTACAGGCTTTTCCGGGACTCAAGGATCATTTTGCCTATAAGCTCAACAAGAAATATGCAACATCGTCCTTCGATAGCGAAGATCCATATTGTTTCCTGCCCGGGGTAGGGGATGTGGATATGTATCTCTTCAATGAAGGAGAGCATCGCAAGGTTTATGAGTTCATGGGCGCTCATCCCAAAGTTTTCGGCGGAGTAGAGGGAATTCTCTTTTCCGTCTGGGCTCCGAATGCGGACAGAGTTTCAGTGGTAGGCAATTTCAACTGCTGGGACGGCAGACGTCACTGCATGAGAATGATGGGAATGTCCGGCATATGGGAAATCTTTATCCCGCGACTGCCTGCCGGCGAGATCTACAAGTATGAAATCAGAGCTAAAAACGGAGATACTTTCCTCAAGCTTGATCCTTATGCGTACAGAACTGAACTGCGTCCCAATAACGCCGCAGTTGTCTGGAAGCCTTCCTTCACGTGGTCTGACAATGAGTGGATGGAGAAGAGAAAAACCAATAACTACCTTGAGCGTCCTGTAAACATATACGAAGTTCATCTTTCTTCATGGCGTGGTCCCGGACTTCGCAAGATAGAGAATCGCGATGACTTCCACAACTATCGTGATATAGCCCATGCGCTAGCCGATTATGTCTGCGAAATGGGGTACACTCATGTGGAACTGCTTCCGCTTGCGGAACATCCGCTTGATCAGTCCTGGGGATATCAGGTTACAGGCTTCTATTCTCCGACTGCCCGTTTCGGAAGTCCGGATGACTTTGCTTACTTTGTCAACTACATGCACAAGAAGGGCATCGGAGTGATTCTGGACTGGGTTCCGGCTCACTTCCCGAAGGATGCTTATTCCTTAGGCCGCTTCGATGGCACTGCGCTTTATGAACATGCGGACCCTCGACAGGGCGAGCATCGCGACTGGGGTACATACATCTTCAACTACGGAAGATGCGAAGTGCGTAACTTCTTAATGGCCAATGCTCTCTTCTGGTTCGACAAGTATCATCTTGACGGACTTCGCGTTGATGCCGTTGCTTCAATGCTCTATCTCAACTATTCGAGAAATGAGGGCGACTGGATTCCGAACAAGTACGGAGGCAAGGAGAATCTTGAGGCAATCTCATTCCTGAAACGCCTCAATGAACTTACTCACGAACTTTATCCCGGGACTATGATGGTGGCTGAAGAGTCAACCGCATGGCCCTCGGTGTCGCGTCCTGTTTACGTGGGCGGACTCGGCTTCTCCTGTAAGTGGAACATGGGCTGGATGCACGACGTTCTGGAATACTTCTCGCTGGATCCGATCTACAGAAGCTATAATCACGGAAAACTCACTTTCTCGCTTCTCTATGCGTTTTCTGAGAACTTCATTCTGCCGCTTAGCCATGACGAAGTTGTTCACGGCAAATGCTCGCTTCTCAGCAAGATGCCGGGGGATTATGCTCAGAAATTCGCCAACCTCAAGGCACTTTACGGATTCATGATTACACATCCGGGTAAAAAACTGCTCTTCATGGGCGGTGAGTTCGGACAGTGGATAGAATGGAACAGCGACAACGGTCTTGACTGGATGTTGCTTGATTATCCGGCTCATGCCGCTCTCAGAACAATGGTCAAGGATTTGAACGGACTCTATAAAAATGAGTCCAGTCTCTGGGAAGACGACTTTACACCGGCCGGCTTCCAGTGGATTGAATGCGGAGACTATCAGCAGTCTGTTGTCTCCTACATCCGCTGGGACAAAAAGCATCAGACTCCGGTTGTCATCATATTGAATCTGACTCCTGTTGTCAGAGACAACTATGTGCTTGGAGTTCCTCAGGGCGGCAAATGGCAGGAAATATTCAACTCCGATAACAGTCGTTACGGCGGCACAGGTCTCTTGAACGGCGGAACAATAGAGTCCGGCAAAGGACTTTATCATGGACAGCCTTACAATGTCAAGATCCGTCTGCCGTGGCTTGGCTTTGTGATTCTCAAACCGCTGGTCTGAGCAATGTTGCAGCTGGAAAGTCTTGCTGTCTCCCGCTATGAGCGGGTCGTTGCCGCCGAGGCTCTGGAAAACGGTAGCGGACTTCTCTATATAAGGAATCCGGACGGACAGGTATCTTCAAAAGAGATTCCTTTCCGTCCTTTTCTTTTGCTGGAGAATTCCGCGTTGCTTGACGGTTTTCAGGCTCCTTTTGAACTGAAGCCGCTGACGGGCGCATCCCGTTACAAGTTTCAGGTCTTTTTCAATAATATGGATGACTATGATCTTGCGACTAAGCTTATCAAGGACAAGACCGGTTTGAGTCTGTCGTCGCAGGGGCCTTTCAGGGGGTATTCCGACATGATGCAGAATTTCATGATGGGCTCATCTTTCAGATTATTCCGAGGCATGGCATTCCATGAGCTTCTCAGGATGCAGTTTGATATAGAAACCTACTGGGATACAAGTTTCGAGTTCCCGAATGCCGCAAGAGAATCCGACCGGATTGTAATTATATCGATGTCGGACAGCAGCGGCTGGAAGAAAATCATTTCAGGCGCCGAGATATCGGAAAAAGAACTGCTTCAGGAATTCGTGGAAACAGTCCGGGAGCGCGACCCTGATGTCCTTGAGGGACACAACATCTTCCGTTTCGATCTTCCGTATATCGAGGCCAGAGCCAAGATGCACAAGGTCAAGCTTGCGCTCGGACGTGACGGCTCTAATATCTCAAAAAGAACTTCCCGCTTCAATGCCGCGGAAAGAACCATAAATTATACCCGCTATGATATATACGGACGTCACGTTGCGGATACATTTCATCTGCTCCAGTTTTATGATGTCACTCATCGCGATCTGGAGAGTTATGGATTGAAGAGCGCCGCAAGGCATTTCGGAGTTGCCGCCCCGGACAGAACATATGTCGAGTCCGGAAATATTCCATATCTATGGGATAATGAGCGCGAAACTCTTTTGCGTTATGCCGGCGATGATGCGTATGAGACAGGAAAGCTTTCAGAAATTCTTTCGCCTTCCTACTTTTATCAGACACAGCTTATTCCGCTTTCATATCAGAATTGCATAGTGCGCGGGAATGCCACAAAAATAGATTCTCTTCTGGTGTCAGCCTATCTCAACAGGGATGCCTCGATTCCTTCGCCGGAGTCAGGACGAAGTTTTGCCGGTGCATTTACAAAAGCCTTCGGAAACGGTGTCTTTGAAAAGGTCTGGCACTGTGATATAAGATCTCTTTATCCATCTATAATTCTTGCGGAAAAATGGACTCCGTCCCGTGATTTTCTGGGGATATTTCCGGAGTTTCTGGCGACCCTCCGTAAGTTCCGACTCGAAGCCAAGGATGCGGAACGCAAGGCGTCAACTCGTGAGCAAAAGGATTATTTCAATTCCCTGCAGACAAGTTTCAAAATAATAATCAATTCTTTTTACGGATATCTCGGAGCCGATCAGGCTTCTTTCAACGATTTCGAAATGGCCGAGAAGGTTACTGCCAGAGGCCGGGAAATACTTGCCTCGATGCTGGACTTTCTGGAAAAGTCGGGTGCTGTAATAATTGAAGGCGATACAGACGGCGTTTATTTCAAACCTCCGGAAAAAGTTTCTTCTCCTGAAGAAATGAGATCTTCCATACAGTCAGTGCTTCCGGAGGGAATTGAAGTCGAGCTTGATGGAATCTATAAAGCGATGTATTGCTATAAGAGCAAGAATTATGCTTTGCTGTCTGAGGACGGAGAAATTTCGATAAGCGGTGCCGCACTGAAATCCAGAGGTCTTGAGCCGTTCCAGCGTAATTTTATCGAAGAGATGATCTCG
>JAKJHH010000135.1:0-4835 GCA_022703965.1 Verrucomicrobiota bacterium | reverse complement strand
CAAGGCGGACATAAGAGATAAACGCATGCCGCTTGCCGATCTTGCCAAGACTGAAACTTTGAACGATTCCTTGGATTCGTACTCGAAAAAGCTGGCCTCCGGCGGAGGTCGCAGAAGTGCAGCGTATGAACTTGCTCTGGCTTCCGGAAAGGAATTCAGACAGGGGGATCAGGTTTCCTTCTACGTGACAGGGACAAAGAAGAAGGTTTCGCCTTGTGAAAATTCCCGTCTTTTTTCGCCGGAAGCGGAGAAACAGAGGGACGAAAACGTGGAATACTATCTCTTTAAACTGGAAGAGCTTTATGCTAAGTTTTCTGAAACTGTTTCGGAATCAGAAGATTATAGCGATTTTAAACTTGAATGAGAAAACGCTTGTCGTCTCAACTCTTGACAAAATATCAATCACGAATAAATTAGAGTTGACTGTCTTTATTGACAAAACGAACTGAAAGGTGCATGAATTGCCCGAGCTTTCCATACAATTTTATGCGGATAATCCCGATCTGAACATACGTCCCGCCATCGAGGCGGCACTGTCTGTTTCCGATGATATTGAAGTTTTCCTTACCGATGACGCAAACGGAGGAGGCTTTTCGTCTCTTGCCCGCGAAATAGGAGAGAAGGACAGACGTTTTGAGTATCATCATTTCGGAAAACCTGTAGGCGAGGCCGCTGCAAGAAACTTTGCGCTGAAAAATACCGATGCCGACTACGTGCTTGTCGCGTGGCCAGAGGATATCCTTGATCCTGATGGAGTTCTGAAGCTTCTTGAAGCTCTCAAAGCGGACGACTCGTCTTCAGCCGTATACGGAAAGGATCTTTACGTTGATCTCGGCGGAAAACCGGGACATCATGTTACAGGGCAGACCTTTTCCCGTTTCATGCTTCCATACGATGAAGCCTTTGATCCGGGAGTTATGCTTGTAAGGCGTGAGGATGTGATGGAGGCGGATCTCTTTCTGGAAACTGGAGCCGATGAGAATTCCAGCGAGGTGGAAAAGTATCTCTATTACCGTCTTGCTGCAATGAAAGATATAAAGTTTATCAATGTGTTTACATCGCTGCGTCAGCGCAGAAGCCGTCAGCACATAAATGCGGCGCTTGAAAAGAGCCGCGAAGTTTTTGAATTCATAAGAGAAGAAATGTTCTCGAAGTGGGATCATCTTGTTGAGCGTTTGCGTGATGAGCCTTCCGCTCCGGTAAAGTCGCATGATATAAAAGCGGCGGTTCTTATATTGTCGCTTCTCAGTACTGAAATAGGACTTGAGAACCCTGAACATCTGGACTATCTAAACGCCGCCGAGCGGCTTGATCCTTTTGATTACGGAATACTGCTGAGAAAATATTTTTTCCATTCAGTAAATGGAGACGTTTACAGTGCAGCAGAAGTCTGCTCCGCAATTCTCGAAAAATTCGGCAGCGATCCTCTTGTGAGACTGAATGCGCTCAGACTGAAGATGCATATATCCGAGTTTTATCTGAATCCTGAAGAAGAGCTTGCTGTGAAAAATGAAATCACTGCACTTGAAAATGATTACTTCGAGCTTACAGGACAGCTTGCCGGGAAATTCGGAAAATGAAATCTCCCTTAGACGCTGTTACGGACGGCATTGTCCATTTTACCGCTTGCGGCGGAGCGGGGATGGCTCCTCTGGCACGTATATTCTTTCAGCTGGGATTCAAGGTTACAGGCAGCGACCTCGAAGCCAGTGCCGCGACAGCCGCTCTCGAAGACATGGGAATTAAAGTCACAATCGGTCATTTCACTTCAAATATACCTGATAATAATGGAGCGAAAGCCCTGCTTGTCTATTCCTCCGCTGTGCCTGAGACTAATTGCGAACGTCAGGAGGCCGCACGGAAAGGATATTCCTCAATGCGTCGAGGCGAGGCCTTGGCTCTTCTCTGCGGAGTCTATAAGCGCACTGTTGGAATCAGCGGCTCTCACGGAAAGACCAGTATTACCGGAATGCTCAGTCACATTCTTCGTGAATGCGGCATGAATCCCGGCTTCATGGTCGGCGGTAAAGTCAACGATTGGAAGTATTTTTCAGACGCGGGCAACGGGGATATTTTTGTCACTGAACTTGATGAAAGCGATGGAACTCATCGTCTGGCGGATACCTGTATCGGGATTGTGCCGAACGTGGAAGACGATCACTGCTGGAGTACCGGAGGAGTTGAAGCTCTTTACGGTAATTTTGCTAAATTTGCATCACGTTCAAAACGACTCATCTACGTGTCCGGCGAAACAACGAGCCGCCTATTTGCTTTTCATGAGAACAAGAGAGCCTTTGATGCCGAAATTGCGTCGTCCCGCCAATCCTACGAATATGCCGGTGACAGCCTTCCTCAGGAATGGGGGGGCTATCAGGTGCTGAACGGAAGTCTGGCAGTGGCTGCCGCTGTCGAATTAGGAGTGGAACGCGAAGCGGCGGAAAAAGCGCTTTGCAGCTTTCCCGGAATAGACAGGCGTATGTCGATACGTTTCAAATCCGGAAAAATCATTGTCATTGAAGACTATGCGCACCATCCCACAGAGCTTGCGGCATCTTTGTCGTCTTTGAAGGAATGTTTTCCGGAGAAAACCCTTGCCGTTCTTTTTCAGCCGCACAGATATGCCAGACTTGAACGTTATATAGACGGATTTGCCGCAGAACTTAAAAAAGCTGACAGAGTTTTTGTAAGTCCTGTTTTTGCTGCATGGGTAGAGAAAGGACGCATTGATTCCGAAGAACTTGTCAGGCGATGCGGAGAAAAAGCATCGTATCTGCCTGTGGAGAATTGGGATTCCGCTGCGACTGTTCTTCTCGAATCGTTGCCGGATTCAGACAATCTGCTTCTTGCCGTCATAGGAGCCGGCGATCTCAAAAATATCCTTCCTCCTCTTTTGTCCCGCCTTGTTTCCAAGTGACTTGTGTATAAGGACTCAAAAAAATGAATTCCTGGATTGCTGCTATCCATTGTCATCTCATAGGCCACTGGAAAAACTAATTTAAAAGCGTGCTTTGAGCTTAAAGATGAAAGCTCCTGCAAAACATAAAAAAATGCTTCGCTTGTTACTGTCTTATGAGGTGGCTGTGAAAAAAAATAAAAAAAAGTGATAAAGAGGTCTAAATTTTTCAGAAGAGCTTCCGATAATAACTGTCAGAGCACAAAAAATCAGTACAATAAAAGATAACAAAAGAAGGAGATAAGGAGAACCAAAAGGGAAAAGACTGAGAAAGATTTTTGAGAGAAAATCGAAAAGGACAAAAAATTAAAGTGTATCTGAAAACTCGCGGTCAGGTACAGAAAGAAAAAAGCGAGACACTGACAAGGACGTTGGTGATTAAAAACAAGGAAGGTTTACAATGAGAATTAATAACAACACAGCTGCTTTTAACGTTTGGACTAACTACACACAGAACACCGCAGGCATGCAGGCCTCGATGAACAAACTGTCGACCGGCATGATCTCCAGCACAGATGACCCGGCAGGCGTAGGTATAAGCGAAAGAATGCGCGCCCAGATGAAGGGCATCGAAATGGCTCGTCAGAATACAGACAATGCCGTATCACTTCTTCAGACAGCCGATTCATGGCTCCAGAAGGTCAACGACCAGCTCTCCAGAATGAAGGCTCTCGCCATCGAATCAAACGGCGTAACATCCGCTACAGACAAAGAGAACATCCAGACAGAATTCAAGGCGATGCAGGATGAAATCCTCAGAATTACATCCAAGTATACATCAGCCGCTAAGTTCAACGGACTGTATCTCTTCCGCGGCGGTAACGGCGTGGCTGTCGTATCAGGTGACGGTGTCGAAACAAACACACTGAGCGTTCAGGTCGGTGCAGACGTCAGCCAGACAGTTGATGTCGAACTGAAGAACCTCCAGGTTTCAAACACAGATGTTATCGGTACTGTCCACACCTATACTTATGACACAAGCAATGCTATTACAGCCTCATCCCACACAAATGTTCAGTGGAACAGCGTAATCAGCAGTGCGGTCGGATTCAGCGCAGGTTCAGCTGATGTTTCCGGTAAGATCGATGTAGCCATCGACCATATCGCGAACGCAAGAGCTTCAATGGCAGCTCAGCAGAAGAGACTTGATTACACAAGCTCAGGCTTGCTGGCCTATGAAGACAACGTCACAGCAGCCGAAAGCAAGATCCGCGATATCGATATGGCACGCGAGACAACCACGTTCTCGAAGTACAATATCCTGTCGCAGGCTTCGAATGCGATGTTGGCTCAGGCTAACCAGATGCCCAGCAGCGTACTCTCGCTCCTCGGCTAATCAAGAGTCTCCGAACTCTGAGGCGCCCCCTGCAAAAGGGGCGCCCTTTTTTGCGTTTTATTGACCTCTCTCATGAAATGTGGTATAATTATTGCGATTTCATGGCTCAGGTCAGCAAAATGATGACTGTCCCCCAAACAAGGAGTTTGAACAATGGTTACCAGAATAGGCGGATTAAGCTCAGGTATAGAGACTGAGCAGGTCATCACTGCTCTTCTTGAGGCAGCTAAAGTTCCTATAACCAGACTTCAGGACGAGAATACTGAGAACGAAACCAAGATTTCCGCGTGGACAACTCTTGATACAAAATTCACATCCTTGAACTCTCTTACGACTCAGCTGTCTAATTACACGACATGGAAGCAGAAATCTGTGACAGTCGGTGATTCAACAATACTTTCAGCCACCGCTGAAAATACAGCCGATGCCGCTTCTTACACAGTCAAGGTTAATACCTTGGCTAAAGCTCATCGTATCGGCTCGGATGCACAGACAAGCACTACGACAGCTCTCGGCTATTCAGGAGATTTTCAAATTGGCGGAAAA
>JAKJHH010000134.1:3617-11083 GCA_022703965.1 Verrucomicrobiota bacterium | reverse complement strand
CGGGGCTTTTTCGGAGCTGATCCAGCTTCTGTCGTCGGCAGCGGCATTGAAGTCTTCCTGGAAATCGAGCTGCATGGAGAGTCTTGCGGTGTTTTTTCTGTGAGCAGGAGAACGTCGCATGATCCATGTCTTTGGATCGCTGTAAATACTGAAGTCTCCCCATTCGGCGGCACAGATCATTCCGGCTTTGCAATGGTGAAGATACTGGAATGTGTTGATGCCGGGAGTATAGGCTTCGACCGCGATGATATTCGAGCCTTTGCGGATGAATTTTGCAAGATCAACTTCATCTATGGGCCAGTGGCTCTGATAGCCTCTTGCCGGGCCGCGGCAGACGTATTTGCCGTTGACGTAAAGACGGTAGTTTTTGTCGGCGCTTATGAAGAAAGGAGCTTTTGCCGGAACTTTTTTAAGCTGAAAATCATATCTGAACTGGGCGAAGTGGTTATGTAGATACATGTAAGATTCAGGCCAGATCCATGATGCTTTGCGGATAGGATGCTCGGGAGGAAAACTGTATTTTGTGTCCATGTTATAATATAAGCCTTTCAGATTTTTTGATGTAAAAAGACATTATATTATAACATGTCGAGCTTTTTGAATCCTTAATTTAATTTTCAAAAACAAGCACGATATTTGCAGGTTTAGATACAGGAGACCTGCGGTTTTATTATGTTCCTGTCAGTTTTGTTGTCCTGTAATAGTAATCCTTATCGCCATTTTTTCCCTGCATCATAGTTCTTTGAGGCATCCAGTCGACGTGGAAATCCAGCCAGAGAACATTGAGACCACCTCCATGACGGTTGCCGACCGGAAGATTACCGCTGAAATTAGTTGAGTTCGGTGTATAAAGTTTCGTATAGTCCCAAGTGCCAGGGGCGGTGGTCATCCAGTCTGTACTGTCAGCAGTGCAGATGGTCTCTGATATACGCTGAACCTGATTGTATTTGACGTAATGTGGCGCATAGGCGTTTCCAATGTAGCCCAGGTGGCTTTGATTCCAGCCGTAGCCGCAGGAGTCAAGGGTGTTGACTCCCTGAACGAACCATGCCTGACATTTGAAGATTCCTTTTCCAAGAATAGTATCAGTTTGCGATGTCGGCTTCATGTTAGTGTAGGCCGATAGCAGCCAGCGCCAGTAGGCGTTATTGTCCGGTCTGTTTTGAGGCAGCCAGTTGGCGTAGTCGTCAATGTAGCTGACAGTGCATGTGCCTATCTGTTTGAGATTGCTTTGGCAGCTGCTTCTCTTAGCCATGTCCTTGGCTGCTTTCAGAGAAGGCAGGAGCATGGCCGCAAGAATAGCTATGATCGCAATTACAACCAATAGTTCAATGAGGGTAAATTTCATCTTTTTCATAATTGCATACTCCTTTTTTGGGAGAATTATTCTTTAACCAGTTCGTAAGCGATAACCGTTCCCTCCGGTCTCTGAATTGAGGACTGGAATGATACGGACGCATCAGTTTTTTCGAGCGGGACTTCAAAGAGTCTTTTTCCTGCGAGATTGATTGCGTAGAGCTTGTGCTTTTTGAAGTCGCCCTTAATGGAGACTTTTGCAGTGCCGACTCTTACGAGATAAGGAACTTCTCCCCAGCTTTCAAATACGGTCATCTCAGGGTTCGAGTATTTGATTCTGCTGTTCTGGGTGTCAGTGAGATGCAGAATGAGGATTCTTGAGCTTGAAGCCAGTTCCTTGTCATCCACTGCTCCAGCGAAGAATACCGCATGGGTGCTGTTGTCCTCGACTGTGAGAACTTTTCCTGCAAGGTTCTTCTTTACAGGAACGATCAGAGACTCACTTCTAGGCGTTACGACCTTGAAGCTTATGTCTTGTTGATTGAGCTCGATTTCGCCGGTGATACTGCGATAGATTCCCTTGGCTTCATCGGCGCATTCGGCAGGGATGATTCCGGCCTTCTGCATTTCAGCAATTGCGCTGCCGGTCTCAGTTCCCTTGAAGAAGGGAAGATTCCAGTTCAGGGCGGCGACCGCGTCTTCTGTTCCTGTGAGCGCAACGCTGTTGGCAGGGAATGGGGATGTTTTGCCGTTTTTCAGCTTGAATTCCATTTCAGGCTTGTAATTTTTATCCAGCATTACAGAGCCTATTTTTGCTATAAGTCCGATTTTCCAGATGGAACTCGGGGCTCTTTCCGGATTGGAGGCGGAGTCAAGATAATTCTCTGAAACCAGCACAGGGATTGTTTTTTCCGCTTTCTTGACGTCTTCTCTGAGGAAGAAGCAGATGCCGATTTTTTCCGATGCGGCTCTGATCGGATCTGAGCTTACATCGAAGAAATTCTGGTAAGTGTCGCCTTTGATGCTTTTGTCATCGTGCGAGTAGGCGAAGCGGAAGAGTCCGTCCCAGTCCTGAAGCGAGGCGTAGGCACCTGTCAGAGTTGAGCCTTCAGCCATGAACATATTCGGGTTTGCGTAGTCGAATTCTGTGATGGTCAGGCCTCTTCCCAGTATGCGTGCCGGGAAATGAGTGCCCGGAACTGAGGCATATTTCTTTATTGCGCTCTGATTCAGCAACGAGGCCGGGAGTCTCCACGGAGCTGTGATGAATTTAGGATGATCCCAGTAATAGTGGCTATCCACAAAGTCATAGTTCTTTCTCATGAAGAGCATGCGTGTGTTTTCCCACATATTCTGATCGGTGAGCATTGATTTTACACCGAGTTTTCTGAGGAAGTCATGCATTCTGAAATATCCCTGATTGTAAGTTTCGATCAGGAATTTTGTGAAGAGCACTTCATGATTTTCAGCGGTGTCTTTAAGATTGTTTGTCTTGAGGTATTCCTCATATTTTTTCTGATAGAGGGCTTTGAGTTCCGGACCTCCTTCTCTCCATGCCGCAAAAATAGTATCTTCGTTGATGAGGCTTATTGTGATGAGTGCCGGATCATCCTTCCATGCCATGCCTGTGTAGGGGTTGACGTGATTCATCAGATTGGACGAGAAGGTCTCCCAGTTCTTCATCACTGAGTCGAGGACAAATGAAAGGCCTTTGAAATCTTTTCTGCCTGACAGTTCAGGGATTTCAGGTATTTCGCCTTTCTGGAGATGTCTGGAGATGTAGAGGTCGATAGTCACATACATTCCGCGCTTTTTAAAGCAGTGGAAGAGGTAGTCGAACTGATCCAGCTTTTCAGGATTGAGTTCGGTGCTGCATTTGTCTTTTTTGAGCACAAGTCCGTCGTCGAAGTGGTGCAGACGGACGGAGTTATAGCCCATCATAGCCATTCTGTCGGCGAGCTTTTCGCACCATTCCTTGTCAAGGAAGTTGGCTGTGAAGCAGAGGTTGGCTCCGTAGAATCTTACGGCTTTGTCCTGACGTTTTTCAAAGACGAATTTGCCGTCTTTCTGTGTCAGGAATCCATACTTTCCGGCAGGTGCGTCAAGCAGTCCGGAGAAGTCCATGACGCTGTTTTTTTCGATATCGCGCTCGAAGCTGATTTTCTTCCATTCGTTGTTTTCGACAATATATTTCGGAGTTGCCGTCGGGAGTTCAACGTTCTCCACTGTGGCGGAGACTGCCGGGATCATCCAGACGGATCTCTTGTTGCTCTTGAAGGTGATGGACTCAAGTTCCTTGTCATCGATCTGGTATTTTGTCATGTAAAGGCCGACGAAATTGCTGCGATTTTCACCTGTCCAGACAACCGAGCCTTTGGGGGCGCTTGTGGCTTCCCACCAGTTGCCGACTTCCTCGCGTCCTTTGACTGTGATATCCTTGGCACTGCCGTCCTTATATCTGATGATGATATTGCCTATAGGTTCGACTTCTTTCGGAGCCCAGGCAAGGGCATTCAGAAGATAGAGGTATTTATATTTGCCGCTTGCTGATACCGTGAGTTCCGAGGGGAAGTAATCACGTTCGGCTCCGGCAAGAACAATGCAGGATTTTCCGTTGTTTTTTGCGGGATCTATAATTGAGAATTTAACTCCGCCGAAGTTGTAGTCTCCGGGTTTCATCATGTGGAGGTCATTTTCTGCGCCCTGATCTGTCCAGCCGCCTTTTCTGTCCGCAGGGACATCGTCTTTGAAGCCCATATTGGCCTGAGTTGTCATATTCAGACAGTAGCTGTCGTAGGGACTTACGGAGATTTTTGCGTTGAAGGAGCTCTCTTTTATTGCGCCTGAGCCGGGATTGAACTTGATTCTTATGGAAAAGCTTTCTCCTTTGAACTTTCTGTCATCCTGAATCATGAGCTGGAACTCACCATCAAGACTCAGTTTTCCGTTACTTACGGGAATACTGATGTTCTTAACCGTTTTTGAGCTGAATATGGTCATTTTATCGTTTTCAAAATTTGCAGGAAGGGGAATAGCCTTGCCGTCGATGCTTATATTTTTTCCTGCATATTTATCGGTTCCCATCGAGATTTTGAAAGCAAGCTCATTTGTCGGAATCTCTTCATCCGAGGATATTTTTGCGGAGTAGTTTATGGATTCAGAAGAAAGAGCTGTGATTGTTTCGGTGATATCTGCGCCTTTTCCTGAAGCGAACTGAAATTTGCCATTGAGAGTCCATGAGGAGCTTGTGATCATTGGATTTTTGGCGTCACTCTTGACCGTGTGTTTGGACTGCATTGATGGAACCCATTTGTCACTGTAATGAGTGATACCGAAAGAAATATCTTCGGCAATAAAACTGCCGTCCGGCCTGATTTTAAATGAGTCCGGCAGTTTTGTTTCCGCTGCTGAGAGGTCCGCTGAGCCGCAGAGCAGTGCGGCAAGAGCTGCGCATGTGCTGATTTTTCCGAATGCTTTCATTTAGTGCCCTTTCTTGAGGGAGTTTATGTCAATTTTACTTTTGAGCAGGTTTCGCCCGGGATCAGTTCCGGTTCAACGGAAATTTCATATTTGCGGCCGGGCGTTTTCATTTCGTTCAAAGTCTGAGCCGCCATCATGCCGAGTCTATATGGAGGATAGGCTATTTTACTGATTTCGACGCCGATGACATCGTCGACCCATTTATAGCCGCTGTACATCAGGATTGAGACATCTGTCGGTATTTTGATCTTATGTTCATTCAAGAGATAATAGAGCGCGAAAGTGCAGCAGTCTCCATAAACTATGGCAGCGGTGAATTTAGGGGCAGCTTTCAGGAATTCGTTGACTTGAGGTCTTAAGTCACTGATATTGCTTGGTGTGTAGCGAAGGAAAAGTCTTTCATCAAAGCGCAAATTCCGGTTTTCAAAAGCGTCTCTGAATGCTTTTTGTCTGGCATTGAATGACGGGATGTGGGACTGGCAGTCGAAAAGCGCTATGGCGCGATGACCGAGATTCAGAAGATGTTCAATTCCTTTCTGCATTCCCTTGTAGTTGTCGGAGTCGACATAAGGGATTCCGAAGTCCTCGCTTGTTTTGCCGATACTCAGGCAGATTTTATCTTCCGATCTCAGGAATCCGTAATCATCTTTTGAGGGTTCATAGCCTGCGAAAATGACTCCGCCTGAAAAATCCTCAATGTGCATTCCCTGTTCCGACACCGTCTGGCGGAAGTTTTTGTCCGGCGGCACTGAAAGCATTCTTACGCTTTGATTGTTCTCGTCCACGCTGTCATGAATTCCCTTCAGTATCTGTTCATAGAAAGGATCGAATTCCTTGTATCCCCTTGTGTCGCTTCCGACTAGGGTGATGACTCCGCCTGTGCTTTTTCTCTCCTGAAAAGGGGCATCCGCGACAAAGGTTCCCTTGCCGTGTATGCGGATCAGTATTCCACGGTTCACCAGATCGCTGATTGCCTTGTTAATCGTGAGTATGCTCATCGAATAATCTTTTGCCATATCCCGTTCGGAAGGGATCTTTGATCCGGGAGGAAATTGCTTGTTCTGAATCATTTCCATAATATGATTCTCAAGCTGAACGTATTTGTGAACGGATTCGAATTTCATATATGAACCTTAATTAAACTGCACTAGTGACAGGTGAACTATATCACCTATTTTATCAGAATTGTTTCTCTATGTCAATATGTTTAGCAAACAGAGTCATAAAAATCTTTGTTTTGCGGCTAGGCTCTTCGTGTTTCAAAATTCTCTTGCGATAATGCTGAGTGAAGGATTGTGTGAAATCGCATTTTTGTTTGCTTTTTGTATTGCTTTTTTTCTGAGAGTGAGATATTATTTATAATATAAGTTGATTCTTTATAATGTAAATAAAAAGAGGATTGAGATGATATTTAAGCGTATACAGTGTCTGGATAGAGCGATAGACATAATAAGTGCTGTCAGTGGTGGAAGATTCAGTAGCATTAATGACATTGCCATGAAGGTTGGATTGAATCAATCAACAGCATATAATATCATAAAAACGCTTGAGTCCCGCGGCTTTATAGCTTGCGAAAACGGAGTGTATGGGATTGGTGCAAGGTTAGGTCTTCTTGCGTCCAGTTGGGATCTGGCAGGCAATTTGCCATTGCTTTCAAAGCCGATACTGGAAGAGGTTAACGCAAAAACAGGAGAAGCTGTTTGTGTTACTATAATGAATGGATTCCAAGCGGAAATTGTCAATCTGATGCCTGGAAGACATCAGGTGTCTGTTCAGTTTCTTCATCGCATGTGGGACTATCCATTGAATCTTGGGACAGGGCGTCTGCTGATTGCTTTGCAAGATCCTTCTGAATGGAGGAAGCATATTGAACGGCATCTTAATGAAGCGCCCAGAAATTGGGCTGAACGGGACTGGGATTACCGGAGCTGGGAATTTCATCTGAGCGAATTAAGGGCTCAGGATTTTGTTATATTGCACATAAAGCCTGACAGTAATTCCGAGGAAATCGGGGCTGTTGCGACTCCATTAAGGATGGAAGACGGGAGAGTTCTTGCTGTCATAGGCTCTTCCTGCCCATATAGCAGGGCGGATTCCACGCATCTTGTAAGCATAAAGGATGCGATTGTTGCGGCAATAGAATCACATAAAGTACTGTGTTGAATGGAGTTGGTGTCCTATGAAATACGGAAGAGAAAAAATTTTTTATGGATGGAACCAGCGGGATTTCGAGAATTGGAATGGATTGATTATTGCGCTGGATATTGGCGGCGTTTGTGTTCAGCTTGGCTTTGATAGTACTTATCAGGCGCTAGGACTTGACCTGAGGCCTGAGGCGATTCCGGAATTCAGGCATATTTGCGGCTTATTCGGGAAAGGGAAGATCACTGAGGCAGAGTGGCTTGTGCGCTTGAATCATTTTTTTGAAGGTCGTTTTTCTGAAACAGAAATACGAGAAGCATGGAATCTGGTTGTCGGTTCGTCTGTTCCCGGAATGAAAACGGTTCTTGAGGAGATTTATTCGGCAGGATATCGATTCGCCTTTTTCTCCGACACAACGACAGTTCACATGAAGCACTTTTTTGCAACCAGTGATTTATGTCATCTGGCGAGCGCTGGAATATTCAGTTATGATGTCGGAGCCTATAAACCGGATGATTTGATGTATGAAGCTTTTGAACTGAAATTCG
>JAKJHH010000134.1:0-3607 GCA_022703965.1 Verrucomicrobiota bacterium | reverse complement strand
TTATACGGATGACAGCAGAGAAAATATTGAAGCAGCCCGCCATAGGGGCTGGCGAGCGGAACTGTTCAGTTCTCCCGAATCATTTTTGAAATCACTGAAGACAGATATTTAATATAATTAAGCAGGAATATGGAGTTATAATCATGAGTGAAAGTTTTGAAAAGAAAGCACGCTATTTTCTGGAATATGAAAAGCAGTTTCAACTCGGATTTCTTCCAACGGAGCAGTCGAATCCCAAAACAAAGAATCTTGATATTAATTTTATGGAAAACATCTGTAAAGGATTGAGACAGCTTTTCTCTGTTGACTATGATATAGTCCCTGTGGCAGATAGAATAATGAGCAGTCTGGAATTTCAAAAACTTGTAAGGGCGATGGAAGAGGCAATCTTCAAGGGGCATCGGGTCATTATTTCCGGTTGCGGAGCGACAGGACGTCTTGCGATTCTTCTGGAGACTATGTGGCGGCAGTTTTTCATTGAACTTAAAGGGATGGATTCTGAACTCTATAGAAAACTTGCGGCATATGAAAATTCGGTGTTCAGCATAATGACGGGCGGTGATTATGCTTTGATTCGTTCTGTTGAGTCGTTTGAAGACTATGAGTCATTTGGACGCCGTCAGGTCAAGGATATGAATGTTTCTGCCGGAGATCTTATTCTAGGAATAACAGAAGGAGGTGAAACCTCATCTGTACTAGGAACTCTTGCAGAGGGGCTGGAAAGAGGAGCATCAGTTTTTCTTGCGTTCAACAACCCGGCTGAATTATTGTCCAGTCGTCTTGAGCGTTCCGGGAAAATCATATCTGATCCTAGGGTTACAGTTCTGGATCTTTATTGCGGGCCGATGGCACTCAGCGGTTCAACCAGAATGCAAGCAACGAGTTCGGAACTTCTTGTGGCCGGAGCCGCTCTGGAAAACTGTCTGCAAGTGATCTGTCAAAAAAACTGTGGCGGGCCGCTTCCGGCAATCCTTCAGGCGGAATCTTGTTCCTGGGCAGCAGAGTTTAGGAGACTGGTAGACGAACTTTCAACGCCTGAGTCATTGGCAGTGCTGGCTGATTATGTGAAGTTTGAAGAGAAAATTTACAGAGAAGGGGGGCTTGTAACGTATTTTGCTGATAAACTTCTTCTTGATACTTTTACTGATACCACAGAACGTGCTCCGATTTTCATGTTGCCGCCGTTCAGGAAAAATGATGATAAAAACTCTCTCCCTTCATGGGCATTTGTGAAAAATCCGCTTCTTCCGACTCCGGAAACGTGGAGGGCTGTCTTAGGTCGTGCACCGCGTTGTCTTGAATGGTCGTCATCTGATTATATGGAAATGGGGTCTGAACAGAAAATTATCGATAATCCGCCACGTCTTTCTGTTCAGGAACTGTTCAAGTTTGAAATAGGCAATGAAGTGGATTCTGTGAGAGCCTCTTCCTTTTCAAATGCGGCGGTGATGCTTGCTGCGCCGAGGGAAATCAATCAGTGCTCTGCCAGAGGATTGGAAGATGCTTTTCAATCATTCGCGGGAGCTTTCAGAGAACAGCGGTTTCTTGTAATTGGTAAATCGGCTTCCGTTATTTCTGCATTCCAGATACCATGTAGAATTGCGCGTTCTCCTCTCCGTCTGATGGAGCGTATGGCGGCCAAACTGGTTTTAAATTCGATATCGACAGGTACGATGGTGCGTCTGGGCAGAGTTAGCGGAAACTGGATGAGCTTTGTCGAGGTATCAAACAAGAAACTTGTCGATAGGAGCATTCGTCTTGTCTCTGAACTTTGCGGTCTTGATTATGACAAGGCTTGTTATGAGCTATTTAAAAGTCTGGATGAGATTGAGCAGATGAGAAGTCCTGTCCGGATTTCCCCTGCTCAACACACAATAGCACGTCTGGGCAGAACTGAAATAAGAAAATAAGGAAATTCGCATGAGAATGAAATTTTGTGGATTGGCTGATGAGCTTCTTGATGGCTTGGATATTCTTGCCGGACGTCTGGGATTTACGGTAGCAGAGGATGGGTTTCCTGTGACTGTTTGCAAGAATTCTACTAATGCAATTCATGTTTCCGCGAATGATGCAGGGGGGCACATTGAATATGCAGAAAAAAATCATTTTTTCAGGGCTCTTGGGCTTATGCTTGAGTCTTTGAGAAAAGGATCATCCTGCTTTGAGATTAATGAAACAGCTCGTTTTACTTTGAACGCAGTTCTGCTGGATGCTTCGAATAATGCGGTTCCGCGTCTTGAGACGCTGAAGGAATTCATCGAAACAATGGCTCTCATGGGGTTGAATGGACTGATGATATATGTGAAAGACACCTATGAAGTAAGAAATTATCCTTATTTCGGCTATATGCGGGGAGCGTACAATAGTGCAGAGCTGAAAGCATGTGATGATTTTGCTTTCACATTCGGCATTGAGGTAATTCCGTGTATTCAAGGCTTAGCTCATCTGGATATGGCTTTGAAATGGAATTTTGCCGACGATATGAAAGATAATCCGGATATTCTGCTTGTAGGTGAAGAGAAAACTTACAGTTTCCTTGAATCCATGCTTAAAGCCATTTCAGCTCCGTTTAGAAGCCGGAGAATCCATCTTGGAATGGATGAGGCGCTTGGTCTCGGACTTGGGAAGTATCTGGAGCGAAATGGATATAAGAATCGTTTCGATATTATG
This sequence comes from Verrucomicrobiota bacterium, assembly GCA_022703965.1. GTDB lineage: Bacteria > Verrucomicrobiota > Lentisphaeria > Victivallales > UBA1829 > JAKJHH01. Next base: position 937 of record JAKJHH010000134.1, on the reverse strand, counting down.
ACTGAGCACCTTTGGCATCTTCGCGATATATGTCGGAAATTGGGCTTGTCCCCTATGATGTGGTGTGATATGTATTTCAGATTCGCCTCTGCCACACATGATTATTATGACATGAACTCGATGACTCCGGATGAGGTGATTCGCAAAATGCCAGATGATGTTCAGATGGTTTTCTGGGATTATTACCATGAAGACCAAAATTCATATATTCACTTTTTGGAACACCTCAAGAAGTTTAAGGGGAGCCATGTGTTTGCAGGCGGTATATGGATCTGGAAAGGACTTATGCCGGATTACAAGAAGACATTTATAACTACGAATTCAGCGTTGAGCGCATGTAAAAAAACTGAAATCAGAGAAGTCATCGCGACAATATGGCAGGATAATGGCGGCGAAACGAATCATTTTTATGCTTTGCCAGGGCTTCAGCTTTTTGCAGAACACGGATATCATGCGACCCCTTCCTTGGAACACGTGAAGGAGCGTTTTGCTTTCTGTTCAGGGACACGCTATGATATCTTCGAGAAACTCTCGTGCTTTGATTATACAAAACATTTTGAAAAGACTGACGATGCCAATCCATCAAAGTGTCTGCTCTGGCAGGATATTCTTTGCGGTCTTTTTGACAAAAATATAGAGGGAATGAAACTCGGCGAATATTATCGCAATCTTCATGCGGAGCTGCTCGCTTCTTCTGGAGGAAATGGAAAATGGGACTGGCTACTCAACTATCCTTTGGCCTTAGCTGACTTTCTAAGTTTAAAAGCTGAAGCAGGAATCTTATTACGAGAGGCATACTTATCTGGAAATTCGGATGCACTTAAAATGTTTGCAGAGGAGACTCTTCCTTTGATGAAGATGAAAGCTGATATTCTCCGCTGCGTACATCGAGATCAGTGGATGCGTACTTGCAAGGCGTTCGGATGGGAAGTTCTTG
>JAKJHH010000133.1 GCA_022703965.1 Verrucomicrobiota bacterium | reverse complement strand
AAAATGAACCTTTCACTGACCGATGTCGGCGGGGAAGCAATGATTGTGTCTCAGTTCACTCTATACGGTGACTGCCGTAAAGGAAAGCGTCCAGGCTTCTCAGAGGCGGCTCCTCCGGCGCTTGCCATTCCACTTTATGAAAAATTCATAGAACTTATGCGCTCTTACGGTGTCAATATAGTGACCGGGCGTTTCGGCGCGGACATGGAAATATGTTTATCAAACTCAGGGCCTGTGACTCTGATGCTTGAAAGCAGACAAGAGGAAAAGGCTAAGACCAATGAGTGAGATCAAACATCTCTGGCTTATCAGACACGGCGAAAGCAAGGCTCAGACTCAGGAAGAGTTTTCGTTTGACGCCAATCTCAGCGAGCTGGGAAAAAAGCAGGCCGCCGCTCTGTCAGGGGCGTTTGCTGTGGATGCTTTTGATATCGCATATGTCAGTCCTCTGAAAAGAGCCCGTCAGACATTTGAGCTTTCAGGAGTCAAGCCCGAGCGCGTGATTTTTGATTCACGCATTCTTGAGGACGTGCCGCAGGATTCATATGCGGCTTTGCTTCCCTATGAAAAACTTCCTGCCTATGGTTTGCCGGATATTCATAACGCCTGGCTGATTGACATGCCGTATCGCATTGCTCCTTTTATGGAGGATGTTTATAAATGTGATGCCGATAATATCGCGGTGTTCGCTCACGCCGGAGTCATGAGCTGCATACTCAACTGTTTCCTTATGCACTCATATTTCAAACCTGATGAATTCAGAAAATACAGATATTCGCTGATGAACAATTGCGCTGTTTCCGTATTCAGACTCGGGCCGAATCCAGAACACAACATCCTTCACAAATGGAATTCCACCGAACATCTTGAAAATCTGGAACAGAAAAAATGATTCAGGAACCTAAAAGGAAAAAGGCCGTTATACTGGGATCGACAGGGTCTGTCGGTGAAAATGCTGTCAGAGTCGCCTTGCATCTTGCCGATGAGCTTGAGGTTGTCGGACTGGCCGCAGGAAGGAATTATTCACGGCTTGCTGAGCAGGCTCAAGCGCTGGGCTGCAAGAAGCTTGTCATCTCCGATCCTTTGCTTGAGGCATCTTTGAAAGCATTGCTGCCTTCAGATGTTCAGGTGATGTCAGGAGCTTCCGCGCTTATTGAACTTGTCAGTTCTGATGATGTTGATATCGTACTTTGCTCAATTGTCGGAACCGGAGGCCTTATGCCGGTAATGGAGGCGATACGTCACGGAAAGGATATTGCTCTTGCCAGCAAGGAAGTGCTTGTGATGGCCGGTTCCCAAGTCATGAAAGCAGTGCGTTCGCACAATGTAAAAATGCTTCCTGTTGACAGCGAACACAGTGCAGTGTTCCAGTGTCTGGACGGGAGGGAGAGAGGTTCAGCTGCCTTATCAAGAATCATTTTGACGGCCAGTGGCGGAGCATTTAGAAAGTTTTCCGCTGAACAGTTGAGGAATGTAACATATGAAATGGCGCTGGCTCATCCGACTTGGTCGATGGGGCCGAAAATTACTGTTGATTCCGCAACACTGATGAATAAAGCGCTTGAAATAATAGAGGCTCACTGGCTTTTTGATATGCAAGGTGATAAGATAGAGGCGCTCATACATCCGCAGTCGGTCATTCATTCGATGGTGGAATTCATTGACGGAACGATACTCGCCCAGATGAGTGTTCCTGATATGCGTTTTCCAATCCAGTATGCTTTGACTTATCCGGCGAAGCGTCCAGGTGGACTGGAGCCGCTGGATTTCTGCCGTTACGGATCGCTGAGTTTTGAGAAACCGGATCGAAATCGTTTCCCGTCGCTGGATTTTGCCTACGAGGCTATGCGTGTCGGATCCGTTATGCCGGCGGTCATGAATGCGGCCAATGAGGTCGCTGTGGATCGCTTCAGGCAATCGCAGATAAAGTTTACAGAAATATGGACTGTCATCTCAAAAACAATGGAGTATTTTGCAGGACGTGAGAAGTCCGATTCCATTGATGCCGTCATTCAGGCGGATTTTGAAGCCAGACAGTATGCCGTAAAACTTAGTATATAACCAGAAAAAATACCCGGAGATAATTATTATGATGGAATATCTTGAAACTGCCGGTGCCATACTCTTCATGCTCTTCTTTTTCGGCTTCTGTATTTTTATACATGAACTCGGACATTTTCTTGCCGCCAAATGGAGAGGTTTGCATATTATCGCTTTTTCAATAGGCTTTCGTAAGATATGGGGCTTTACGCGCGGCGGAGTTGAATATCGTATCGGCTGGCTTCCCTTTGGCGGCTATGTCGAGCTTCCACAGATTGACTCGCATGCTGATGCTCCGACTCTCGACGACGGCACCAAGCTGCCTGTAATCAAGCCTATCGACAAGATCATTACTGCCTTTGCCGGACCTCTTTTCAATATTCTTTTCGGTTTTGCGCTCGGTGTTGTTATCTGGTTGCACGGACTGCCGATGGATACTCCTAAAATGAAGGAAGTCGTAGTAGATGACCTGAAAATCGAAAGTCCGGAATACAAAGCAGGACTTCGTGACGGCGACATAATTTACAGGATCAATGGAGAAACATTCAATACATCGTGGCACGAAATAGTGCAGAAGATTCTCTTTACCGTCGGCAAAGTGACTCTTGATGTCAAGCGCGGCGGAGAGAAGTTGCAAGTTACTTATATTCCGAAAGAAAATCCTGATGTTCTGCCTGGCGAGGGAATTGCCTATCCTTTCTTCAGAGCCAGAGTTCCTGTTAAAATTTATCCTCTTCAGAATTCCCCGGCATACGCTGCCGGACTTCGTGAAGGCGATGAAGTTTTGATGGTTAACGGCAAGGAAATTTTCGACGCTTATGATCTCAATTATCTCATAACTTATTCGGAAGGCAGAAAGCTTGATCTTACTGTCAGACGGGATAATAATATTGTCGAAATAAAGAACGTTACTCCTGCCGCAGACAAGAACTCCGGAGTTTACAGAATCGGTGTCTCTGCTCCAGATCAGGCAAGCGGGCAGGTGCGTGTGAATTCAGTCGTCAAAGACAGTCCGGCGGATAAGGCCGGAATCAAGCCGGGAGACATTTTGCTGGCATCAGGAAGCCGAAGCATAAAGGTCTTTACCGATCTTCAGGCAATTGTCGGCGAGTCAGGCGGCAAGGCAGTTCCTCTCAAGATTTTGAGAGATAAAACTGAACTGGAAGTTTCCGTTGTGCCTAAGCACGTCCTTTTCTATACAGCGGGAATTCTTTATGTATATACAGAGCATCCGACTCCCTGGGAGCAGTTTACTAATGTTATCGCGTTGACATATAAGTCTCTGAAAGGAGTATTCTACGGGCTCGGAAGCAAAGTTGGTTTGACTGATAAGCAGAGTACGCTTAAACCTAAGCATTTCAGCGGGCCTGTTGGAATCGGACATATCATTTACATTGCAGTTGCCAAAGCCTCCATCTGGCGCGGCTTCTATTACATTGTGATTATCACTTTCAGTCTTGGCATTCTTAATCTTATGCCTCTGCCGGTTCTGGATGGAGGTCACATAGTTCTGAGCGCGATTGAGATGCTGATAGGAAAACCGATCCCATACAAGTTGATTCAGCCTGTCGCTGTCGTATTTGTATCGCTGCTTGTAGCGTTTATGGTTTTTGTGACCTTCCATGACATCAGGCGCATGGTTTCCAAGCCGTCTGCCAGTCAGTCATCAAAAGAAGATTCAAAAGAGGCTTCTGCCGCAGCTAGTGCAGAAAAGGAAAAACTGAATGAGAACAAGACGCCTGTCCCGGCAAATTAAGCTCGGAAATATTCTGATTGGCGGGGGGAGTCCCGTGACCAATACCGACACAAGGGATGTGGAGGCTACTGTTCTTCAGATCAAGGCTCTGGAAGCCGCAGGATGCGAGATAATCCGTTCGGCTGTACCGGATATGAGAGCTGCGGAAGTCCTTAAAGACATTATTGGATCCATAAAGATCCCCTTGATTGCCGATATTCATTTTGACTATAAACTTGCTCTTGCATCCATAAAATCAGGAGTGCATGGTATCAGGATTAATCCCGGTAACATAGGCGCATCCGAGCGAGTTAAAGCTGTTGCCGAAGCCGCCGCTGAAGCCGGAATTCCGATCCGTATCGGGGTGAATGGTGGAAGTCTGCCTGCCAAGCAGCTGGAAAAACTCAGGAACTCCGGAAATATTCCGCCGGATGAAGCTGTTGCTGAAGCTATTGTAAATACTGCGATTGAGGAATGTGCTGTGCTGGAATCTTTTGGTTTCAGGAATATAAAAGTATCGTTGAAGTCGAGTCGGGTTCCTGTTACAGTGGAAGCCTGCCGCCGCTTTGCGGAGCGCACTGATTATCCTTTGCATCTTGGCGTGACCGAGGCAGGGACTCTTGTTCCGGGACTCATTAAATCCTCTCTTGGAATCGGCGTTCTTCTTATGGATGGAATCGGTGATACTGTCAGAATAAGTCTTACTGCCGATCCTGTCGAAGAGGTAAGGGCAGGGGTAATGCTTCTTGAGGCAGCCGGACTCAGAACGGCATGTCCGGAAATTGTTTCCTGTCCGACCTGTGGAAGAACTCAGGTTAATATCCTGAAACTGGCTGAACTTGTAGAAGAGAATGTTGCAAGGATAAAAGCATCCGGGCGCAAGATTAAACTTCATAAGATAGCCGTTATGGGCTGTGTAGTTAATGGTCCCGGAGAGGCCTCTGATGCTGATATCGGGATTGCCGGAAGCGGGCCTGATTCGGTTATGCTTTTCAAAAAAGGCAAACGCATATCACTGATGTCTGTCGATGAGGCCATGACTGTAATTCGTAACGAACTGCTTTCTCACAGCGAATAGCCAAAACGAAGTCGGGGGACCTTTTATGCATGACAAAGATCTGCCGTCCATAAAGGAACTTGAAGCAGCTACCATACGCTGCTGTTCCTGTTCGAGCCGTTTTCATTATTCTCCTGACATGCGCTTGCAGATGAGCAAGTGTCCGTCTTGTCAGACTCTTAATTTCGTGCCTGGAAAAATAGGCTCTTATTGGCTTGTGAGACCTCTTGGCGGAGGAGGCATGGGGGCTGTCTATCTTGGACTTCAGCCTGGCTCAAAGAAGAAGTTTGCGGTGAAGATAATCCCGCCTCATTCTGAGAAAAAAACTCAATTGCAGGCTGCCTTGAGACGCGAAATCGAGGCTATACAGGAAATCGGAGCTCATCCCGGGATTGTTGCTTTGCCTGATTTCTCCGTGCAAGGCGATCATTACGCAGTGTTTGAATTCGCCTCGGGAACCCGTCTGGATGAACTGATTGAAAGCGATGGTCCGATGGATGTTGAGGATGCTCTTGACGTGATAATTCAGCTCCTTGATATAGAAGCTTTTATTGCCTCCCGGGGCAGGCTTTACAGAGATATGAAGCCTGAGAATATTATAATTGATGATGATGGAAATGTAAAACTTTTTGATTTCGGGCTCTGTATCCCATTTACCGAACTGGAACATGCGAATTCCGGCATTTTTGTGGAGGGCTCTCCTTTTTACATTCCGCCTGAGCGTATTGTCGGATGCCCTGAAGGAGAATATAGTGAAATATACAGTATCGGGATGCTTCTTTTCTATATGCTCAGCGGCAAGACATATTACTCAAGAAACAATATCGAGCATGATGAAATACGAGCACTCTTGTTGAAACATGTGCAGTCGCCCCGTCTTCCTTCCGTGGAACCGCATCTTTTGAAAAGGGGAGTTCCAAAATCCCTGATCTCGGTTATTGACCGCATGATTTACCGTAAACCTTCCGCAAGATATCTGAGTTTTGAGGATTTGCGTGAAGATATTGAGGATATCCGCAGTGAAATTCCGAGCAGACATCGAAAGATTTCAGGTATTTTCCTTGCCGAACTCCTGATTGCGGCTATAATTATAGTTGTCTGGTTGCTTCTCGTTCTCTTTGATAAACTATTTTGAGCGTAATTTATGAATAAGGATATTATAGAAGCGGTATCTCGCGGGGAAACTGATTCAAAAACTATTTCCTCTGTGGTCAGATTGCTTGCGCTCAAGGCGAAATCCGCCGATGCATTGCTTGATGCAGTTCCTCTTCCTGTCTTCTATAAAGACAGAAATGGATTATACACCGGATGCAACAAGGCTTTTGAGTCTTTTTTTTCCATAAAACGTCAGGAACTTTGCAGTCAGGATTTGTTCCTTTATCCTTCCGAAACAGAGGCGGAGCACTGTCTGCGTGATGCCGAACTTTTTGCCAATCCTTCTTTGAATATTTCTTATCGCGGCTATGGATTGAAGCATGGGAGCGCAGAAAAGCATATTCTGGTTTTTCACAAGTCCGCCATTTGCGGCGATGATGGAAGTCCACTTGGACTGGTCTGCGTCATTCAGGACTTGACCGGAGAAATCAAGCAGCATCGCGACTTGGAGCAGAGCCGGGCTGAATTCAACGCGATAGTGGAAAAAAATGGGGACGCTATACTTATTCTGGATACTGCCGGGAAAATATTGTATATGAATCCTTGCGGGCAAAAGATCTTTCCGCACTTCTCCGTTGCTGATGAGTCTGCCTTTCCATATCCATGCGTTGCGGGCATGAACAGCGAAATATTCATATTCCCCTCAACATATGAGCTTCGTGTTCTTGAGACGGTATGGAAGTCATCGCCCGCTCTGCTTGTCATGGTCAGAGATATAAGCCGACTCAAAAAAGCTGAGTCGGTTCTGGATGAGTACAAAAATAATCTGGAAGCAATTAATGTAAAACTGACCGAAGCGCTTATCCATGAGAAAGATCTGAAACAGGAAGCGGCTTCCGCGGCTGAGGCAAAAAATATATTCCTTTCCGGGATGAGTCATGAGCTCAGAACTCCGATGAACGGAGTAATAGGCATTGCCAATGCTCTGCTTTCCAGAAATGATCTTCCAAGTGCTGTTCGCTCGGAAATAGAGGTTATTCTGCGTTCCGGCTCGGCTGTCATGTCCTCAATTAACGAGATCATTGAATATTCCAGAATGGATACCAGCAGGACTCCTTTGTCCACAACTGAATTCAATTTGCAGGAACTCGTCGAAGAAATTTCCGGGATTCTTGCTGTAAGAGCCTCGGCGTCCGGAGTTAATTTTTATTTGCATTACTCTCCTGATGCCCCGCGCTTCATTCGTGCGGATCAGGATAAGTTCAGACATCTTCTTATGTCCATTGGCGGAAATGCTGTGAAGTTTACGGAAAACGGACATGTCCGCATTGATGTCTCATCCAGAACTCTTGATGAAAACTCCGTCCTTATTGATCTTGACATAAGCGATACGGGTATCGGGATTCCTGAATCTGCTCTGGACAGAATTTTTGAGTCTTTCACTCAGCTTGATTCCGCAAAGAACAGGAAATATGACGGCTTAGGTCTGGGCTTGAGTATTGCAAGACAGATTGTTTCCATTATGAACGGCAATATTGTAGTTCAGAGCAGTCATGGCAAGGGCTCGGCGTTTCACATTAGTATTCCTGTGGCATTGTCAAGGCTAGTGCATGAAGGAATCTTTCTCCGCGACAAGTCCTCAGTCAGTCTCTTGCTCTATGCAGAAGATTGCATTTTAAGCGGAATTCTTTCTTCTTATCTTTTTAATGCAGGGATTTCATTTACCCTGATTCATTCAGAGACGGAGCTGAAGGAGATTGCTTCAGAAAGGAATAAAATCGAACCGTTTAATATATTCTGCTTTGCGTTGGGGCTTCAGCCCTCGCAGAAAAAAGATTCTACTCCTGATGCATTGAGACTCGTGCGCAAGCTTTGTCCTGCTGCGCCGGGGCTTCTGGTTGCGCCTCAGACTCGTCTATCCACATTTCCTGAATCTTCCGATTTTGCCGCTTATGTAGCGTCTCCTTTAAGGGAATCTCAGCTTTTTTATCAGATTGCCAAACTGCTGAGAGGATAAATCCTTTGCAAATAAATTATTCTCTGCTATTATTTCTTTGATTAACATAATCAAGGAGCAAAATGATTCCTCAGATAAATTTCCTCTTCGCTGTGTTTTTCCCTCTTGTCATTCCGCTTTGGAAAGACTCTGCTCTTACAGTTAATTCTACTGCCGCGCCTCAGGCTCTCACCTGGCTTTCCGATGAGTCCGTTGCCGCTCAGTCCGCCTATTTTAAAAAGGCCTCTGATCCTTTGATCCGCAAGGCAATGGTGTCCGACTTTGCCAAGGCAAATAATCCCGCAGCGTTCAGTGCTCTTGAGCTTCTGCTTGCCGATGAAAAAGATGTCAGTGTTCGTGATGAGATCCTTGCTGTTATGTATTCAATGAGGAATTCTCCTTTATGCGTACTGAAAAATCCTTCCGCACTGAAGAAGTATTTTTCAGACAGCTCCGAGTTTGCCAGAGCTTATTCCGCTTCAATATATTTCAGTGGAGGCAAAGATTTCGCCAGTCTTCTTGCTCTGCTTCAGACTGAAAAGTCTGCTTTTGTGAAAAAGCTTTTATGGACAGAGCTTGCTTCCATGAAGTCTTTCCCTGATCTCAGAAAACTGGAAGCCTTTTACAGTGCTTCTGATTCTCTGGATCGCGCTTTTGCCTTTTTTATCAGTGCAAGGGATTCCGCCGATCCCGACAGTTTGCTTCAGTTGAAATCAGCGCTGAAGGATTCCGATTTTCTTGTAAGAAGCAAACTTGCTTCAGCACTAGCCTTGAGAGCTTCAGGCGGAGAGGCTTTGCTTGACAGTTTTGCGGCATCTCCTGAAATTCAGATTCGTACAATTGTTGCATCAATGCAGGCCTCGGATAGGCGTGAATCAATCCTGCTGCGTCTTGCGGCAGATTCAGATTTTGAGGTAAGGCGTCTTGCTGTAAAAGGACTTGCCTCGGTAAAGAGCGCTCAGTCTCTTCAGGTGCTGGTGAATGCTTTGAAGGATAAGTCCTCTTTTGTACGGGACGAAGCGCTTGCTTCAATCATAAAGCGTTCTCCTTCTCCGGAGGATTTAAGTTCGCTTGAGTTTGTTCTGGATGACAGGAACGGCAGTCTTCCAGCTGCTCGCCTCATTGGATCTTTGAAGCTGGATAAATTCAACTCAAGGCTGATTGATAAGATGAAAAGCGCTTCACAGGATGAATCTGTCGCTGTGTATATGGAAGCTCTGGCTGCATTGAAAGAGAAATCCGTGCTCTCGTTTGTTCAGTCCAAAATTTCCTCCTCAAATCCGGCAATGAGGACTGCTGTTGCAAAGTCCCTCGGACTTCTCAATGCTCCGGAATCCTATAAGGATATAGAAAAACTTATAAGAGACAAGGATCAGAATGTTTCGCTTGCAGCCATAAAAGCAGCCGAACTGAGCTCTTCGCAAAGTTTCGGAGACGTCTTGTTGAAGGTTCTTTCCGACTTTTCGGCTTCAGTTTCCGGAGATCAGCGTGCGGCGGCGGCTCATGCTGTTGCAGTCACAGGCATTCAGCGCAGTGATATCTTGAAAGCCCTTCGCAAGATAGCTGTCGACAAGACTGTTCCCGAACCTATGGGCGGCATGCTTATGTTTGACTCCGATGCCAGCCGGATATCCGCTGTATTGGCTGTTATCGATCTTGCCAAAAAAGGCAACAAGGAGGCCGCTGCGGCTGCACCGGAAATATTGAAAGATATGATGAATCCGCGCGCCATGCCCGGCATGACAGAACCTGTCGGTGCGACTCTGACGGATTTCGTGCGTCAGACAACTTTATACATGAACGGAGAAGAGAATATTCCTGCTGTGATGCTTGAATTCATCAAGCCTGATCTGACTTATGCGCCTTATTCAGCAAGGAACTGATTTCTCACATAATAATGAACTTTGACTATGTAATTATAATTCAGCTTGTATTGCTGATTCTGCTCGTCTGTGCCTCCGGCTTTTTTTCCGGATCTGAGGTCGCTCTTTTCTCAATCAGCCGTCCCAGACTGATTTCATACAAGAGCAGCAATTCTCCTGCAAGACGTCTGATTTCCACTCTGATGGAGTCTGGCAATTCCGTGCTGGTTACAATTATCCTTGGAAACATGTTTGTGAACAGCATGATTTCCATGTTGAGCGAGGAGCTTATCGCCGGTCTGAAACTGCCCGACCTCTGGACTCTTATTGCCTCAATGATCTTTTCCGTGCTGATTCTTCTGCTTTTCGGAGAAGTGACACCCATGACAATTGCCATTTTCAACGCCGAACGTATCGCTCCGAAAGTCGTCTATCCCCTATGGATTCTCAACAGATGTTTTTCTCCGCTCATAAAAGTTGTAGATAAACTCAGTTCCATGATTTTGCGTCTTGCCGGACCGAAGCATTCGCCGGCACTTAGTCACGAGGAATATCTTTCGTATATAGATATGGCTGAGCAGACAAAAATTTTCACGCATGGAGAAGCCGCCTTGTTGCGCCAGACCTTTGCGCTCAGAGAAAAGAAGGCCGGGGAAATCATGCTTCCAAGAACAGAGATGGTATGTATATCTAAAAATTCCCCCTTGAGTTCGCTTATGGTCTCCGCCCGTTCCAGAGACATTAAGTATTTTCCTGTAATCAAGAAGTCTCTTGATGATGCGGAAAGCGTTTTGTCCTTGAGAGATTTTTTTATGCTTTCTCCGGCAGAGCGCTCCGGATGGCAGAAAAGCCCCGCTCTGCTGCCTATAGTTTTTGTGCCTCAGAACAGCACTCTTGCCAAAGTCATGGAGACAATGAAGTCCAGAAAAGTTCATGTTGCTTTGGTTGCCGATGAGTATGGCGGCGTTTCCGGCATGCTTACTCTTGAAAGAATATATGAAGAGCTTGTCGGGGATATTCAGGATGAACATGATACTCCCGACTGGCAGATTCGTAAACTCGGTGAAAATACATGGATTGTGGATGGTACAGTTTCTTTATATCTTTTTCAGGAGCTTACTGGATGGGAGTATCCAGAGGAGTCCGACGCGAATAATATTAACGGACTCTGCTGCGCCGAACTTGGACGCATTCCCGTCAAGGGCGACAGAATCACACTTCCAGGAATCGAATTGGAAGTTCTTTCCGTACGACGCCATTGCGCAGGTGATGTCCGAGTGAACATTCTTGAGACAATACAGAAAGCTGAACAGCCTTCATATACTGTAAATACCGATGAAGAGGAGGGCTTTCATTAATGATATACCTCATCTTTACTCTGATTTTTATAGTCCTTCAGGGCTTTTACAGCGGCATCGAAACAGGTCTGAT
>JAKJHH010000132.1:11032-11269 GCA_022703965.1 Verrucomicrobiota bacterium | reverse complement strand
TTGCTCATGATAAGTCAGGAGAAGATCAGCGCGAAAAAAATATTCAGGAACGCAGTCAGGCTTCCTCATCCAAGGAAAATTCAGAAAAAACAGTCAGTCATGAGAAAAATTCTGAAAAGTCTGTGGAAGAAAAAAGTGCTGTGGCTTCGACTAAGGAGCAAGATTCTCTTGCTTCTGTTTCAGGCAGTAAGGAGTTCAAGGCTGTTCTCGAGTCATTGAATCTTCAGGCGGGAATCC
>JAKJHH010000132.1:6752-11022 GCA_022703965.1 Verrucomicrobiota bacterium | reverse complement strand
GGCGGAAAAAACAACGAAAAAGACATCTGTTTCCGCGAATGTCGAACAGTTGGTAAAGCAGACTCCGGATTCTGTAGGTGTTTCTTCTGAAGCTTCATCCAAGGAGAAGAGTTCAGCAGGAAAAGCATCTGCCGAAACAGTGAAAAAAGGCTCTTCCGATCAGGATTTACTGGCTACGCTTATGGCGCAGCATGTAAAGGCTGATACCGAACATAAGAAAAACAGCAGTCCCGTCACTCAGGCTGACGCAGGAACAACTCAGACTCTACAGGCGAAGTCAGGTTCAACACAGTTGGCGACTGAGAATAAAGCGCTCAAAAATGATGATGCCAGAGCTCATGCGGCAAGTTCAAAGCATATCTCGCAGCTTGAGAATTCGGATGTGAAGATTCAGTCTGTCAAAATAGAAACAGTGGAAGCCGAGAAGGGCAAGACTCAGAATGCCGGACAGGAAACAGAGGCCGGACGTCTTCTCAAGAGTCTGGAATCAAAGAATCCGGAGCTTAATTCCAAGCTTCTCTCCCGCAGCGCTTCAGAGAACGGCAGTCATGGGAACGCTCAGGACAAAGGACTCCTGAATCGAGAAGGGCACGCCGATTTCGAGCTCAAACAGGAATTGCAGAATGCGGTCAAGTCCGCGGTCAAGGATCTTGCAGGTTCTTCAGGCTCGGCGGCTCAGACTCAGATAAAGATGCCGGAAATCAATCTCGGAATGCAGAATAATCTTTCCGCCGACGCGAAAATTCAGGCGCAGAATGCGTCTCATACTCAGACAGCAAATGATGGAATGCCTTCCAATCTCAAGAATATAACAGTCGTTCAGGAGATAATGGGACGAATTCAGAATACTGTAAAAGGAAGCGGCTATGAAAGCGGTATGAAAATGACAATGGATATCCAGAGCGGTTCTCTGGGAAACATTCAGCTTTCGCTTCAGCATTCCGCGGATTCAATAAAAGTTTCCTTGCAGTCCGGCGATGATTCGGCAAAGGATTTCCTTATGAATCAGCGTCGTGAAATGGAACAGCAGCTCAAGGATATGGGATTCAACCATGTGAATGTGGATGTCTCCTCCAAGGAAGGTGATTCCCGTAATCAGGATAGACAGCTTTATAACGCAATGGGCAATGAGGATCTGGAAAACGTCAAGTTGTCAGGTGATGACAAGGCGGATCTCGCAAGTCTCCTTGCGACGACAATCTGATCTCTTCTAAATAATTTCCAAGCGCGCCGACCCGGACTTTCAATGTCCGGGTTTTTTCTTTTTCCCCCATGAGTGCTTCGGGTATTTGTTTCTGCTGTGAAGTTTTTTTATATTCTGTTTGGAAAAACTTGCACTTTATGTGGGAAAAAAATTCATAGTATTTTGTGTTTTGATTTTATTTTGAGGCTAGATTTTACTTGGCATGCTATCTGCGTTAAACAATTCAAGAAGCCGAAAGGAAAGTTAAAATGGATTACTCAAGCTCATATGTAAATAATGCCAGTTCCACTGTACGCGGTACAGATAATGTTACTCAGCTTTCCAGCAAGGAACTTGGAAAGGATGACTTTCTCAGGCTTCTGGTTGCTGAAATAACAAATCAGGATCCGCTCGCTCCGATGGATAACAAGGATATGATTCTCCAGTTGTCCCAGTTCAGCGCTCTGGAAGGAACTCTTCAGCTTAATCAGAATATGGAAAACTATATCGGCAATGCCGAAATGAGTACTGCGTCGTCAATGATAGGCAAAGAGATCACTTATCTTGATGCAGAGGCTTTGGTTCCCGTAGTCGGTAAAGTGTCGAAGATGGTCATGTACGGAGATTCTCCGAAACTTTATGTGGACGGCGCGCTTGTCGGAATGGATCAGATACTGACAGTTGCGGAACCTGCCGCTACAACAACGACAACAACTGAATAAGAAATAATATTTATAATATAAGGAGATCACACCATGTCAAGAGGTTCATTCAATCTCGCAGTAAGCGGTATGCTTATCCAGCAGGACAACATGTCCGTGATAGGCAATAACATCGCAAACAGCCGAACGACTGGTTTCAAGAGCAACAAGATGATGTTCATGGAAGAGTTCGTTACTCACTCAGGACAGTATATCAACGGTACGCATAACCAGTACGGAAACGGTGTGAAGAGTTCCGGCGTAGTCAGTGACTGGGGCGCAGGTCCGATTGAAGGTACAAATACAGCTTCGAATCTTGCCATTGCCGGTGACGGTTTCTTCCCTGTCGCATATCAGAATACAATTTATTATACAAGAGCCGGTGACTTTGCCCTTGTCGGAAATCCGAATTACAACGCGGCCGATCCGAACAGTCCTGCATATGTATTTATGAGACCCAACGGAGCCATTCTCCTCGGCGGTCAGACTGTCGATACAGCTACAAGACAGATCACCGGTATGTCTATCAACTCTTATGTCGGATTCGACGCAGCGCCATCGTCCTATGAAGTCAACCCAGGCGGACTTGTGAGTGCAATCGGCGCAAATGTGATCGGCTCGTCCAAGTACATTGGAACACAGCGTTTCAACAACCCTGACTCCCTGCAGAAGATTGAAGGCGGTATGTACAAACCTACAAGTCTAACCTCATACGGATCAGGAGGTCTTGGCGCTGAAAGTCCGTCTCAGCCGGGACAGAACGGAGCCGGTACTTTGATGCAGGGCTCTCTGGAGCAGTCGAACGTCGACTTGGTTACGGAGTTTACGAATATGATTATCACTCAGCGAGCGTTCCAGGCGAACTCCAAGACAATTACGACCTCGGACGAAATGCTTCAGACCGTCATGAACATCAAGAGATAATGAAATAAGAGCATAAAGCCCGTTTTTCTCTTGCATATTTTTGGAAAAACATGGAAAGCAGGATAACTTAAGGCAGAAAACCTTAACTTATCCTGCTCTTTTTTTCTCTTGAGTGGTTTTTTTAATTCGGAATATTAGATTATGATAGAAGTGACGGATGCGACCGGAAAGCGCAAATTCATAAATTGCGATATGATCGAACGGATTGATATCATTCCGGAGACCCTGCTCGTCGTTACCAACGGACACAATCTCATTGTGAAGGAAAGTCCAGAGGAACTCGTCAGGCGCATCGTTGTTTTCAGACGGGATTGCAATGCTCCTCCCGTCGTGACGGACAGGCGGCTCAAGGAGGAGCCTTCTGACGCTTAATTAGCAAATGAAAGGGGTCGGCATAGACTTATGGATATAGGAACATTGATCGGATTCGTGTTCGGCTCGGGAATCGTTCTTTATTCTATCCTTCTTGGTGGTTCGCTTACCGCGTTTATTGACATTCCTTCTGTATATTGTACCTGCGGCGGCTCATTTGCTGCGATTATCATGTCTTATCCGCTTCCTAAGGTCAAGGCAGGTCTGACTTCAATCAAAAAACTTCTCAATGCAGGAAGTTTGGATATGACTCCCTGGTATCAGACATTGATTGATCTTGCCACCGTCGCCAGACGAGACGGAATTCTTGCTTTGGAAGACAGACTGGAAGGCATTAAAGATGAATTTCTGCGCCGAGGTCTTCAGATGCTTGTGGACGGTAGTCCGGCGGAGACGGTGACTCAGATTCTTGAAATGGAAATCGAAAATATGGAAGCCCGTCATGTTTCCGCTCAGGCAATCTGGAAAAGCTGGAGTACCGCTGCACCTTCCTTCGGAATGATCGGAACTCTTATCGGACTTGTTCAGATGTTGAAGAACATGAGTGATCCCAGCCAGATTGGAGCCGGTATGGCTGTCGCCCTTATTACTACTTTTTATGGCGCGGTTATGGCAAACCTCTTTTTCACCCCCATGCAGATTCGTTTGGAACAGAGAACCGCGGAAGAAGTTCAGCTCAAGAAAATGCTTCTGGCTGGTATCCTTTCAATTCAGTCCGGAGACAGTCCGCGTGTGGTTGGCGATAAACTTCAGGTTTATCTGACTCCTCAGGCAAGGCTTTCTCTTGTTCCTGCCGAAAAGAAAGGCTGAGCCTCTGACAGCGTCTGGAGGATTCAATGGCGAAAGAAAAGGTCAAAATCATATACAACATCGGGTGTCCTGACTGGATGCTTACGATGGGAGACTGCATGTCTCTTCTGCTTTGCTTTTTTGTTTTGCTAATGGTTTTCTCGACTCCTGATACAAGCAAACTTATGATGGTTATCGGCTGTCTTCAAGGAGCTTTAGGGATGAGTGATCCGCCTATCTTCAAGAAGGATGATGCGAGTATTTTCAAACCGGATGATGAAGGCGTAGGCGGTGAAATGCC
>JAKJHH010000132.1:0-6734 GCA_022703965.1 Verrucomicrobiota bacterium | reverse complement strand
TTCTCAACATTGACAAGGACAATCTTTCTCCGGTCAAATTGAGAACTCTTAAGATCAAGAACCGTTACAATGAGTTCAAAAATAAAATCTCCGAAATGGGCTTCAAGAATATTGTGACGACTGAGCAGATCGACGAGGGGATAGCGGTCAGGGTGCCGATCTCCTCGTTTTTTGTGAAGGACAAGACGGAAATACTTCCTGCTGTAATGCCGGCCATTCAAGGCTACGCCAATATGGCTGAATCTGTCGGCAATGAAGTCAGAGTTACAATTACCATGACAAAGGCCATGAATGAAGGCGTGAATTCCAAATTTGAATGGGGATTGGCGAGGGAACGTCTGGCTGTCATCGGACAGGTTTTGAATCAACGCTATGGTATAGTAAACAACCGTCTCAGTTATGGAATTTCTGTCAGAGGCGATGATACAGAGCCGCAGGTGGAAATGTTGATAGCTGAAAAATATGCTACAAGTGAAGTTGACTTCAAAGCAATTATTAACCAGGATAAAATGTAAGCATGGCTAAAAAACAGATAGTAGATGTTGGCGCGCCGCTTTACATGGGGGCATATACTGCACTCATGACTATTCTTCTTGCCTTTTTTATCATGCTTAACTCCCTGACTCAGACGAAAAAGGGCGGCGGTCACGAGGGACTCGGAGCCATTCAGAATGCTTTTGGCGCTGAAGGCGGTTTCGGTCTCTTCCAGTTTGCATACTGGGGAAAGGGTGGTTCTCATGCGCCCAATCCTGCTGATGCAGAGAAAAGCGAAGCCGGTGTTCATTCCGGTCTGACTGAAGGCTCTGGCGGAACAGGCGACACCGACATGGATACTAAAGCCGCAAAAATCGACAAGTATATCCGCGCAAAGCTTCCAGTTGAGTTTGCTCCTTTTTCCGATAAGCTGACTCAGAAATCGATGGACGAGCTGAAAAGAATGGGAATCGGCCTCGCACTCTTTAATTATAAGATATTTATACGGGTGTATTGCGGAGAGTATGGCGAAGACTCAAAAGACAGTATGCTTGCACTGCGAAGAGCGGCACAAATAATGCGTGCATTGAATTGGACTGCAAATGTACCTTATGAAAACATGCGTGCTGCCGGATATTCCAGCATACGTTATTTTTCATCGGAGAAGCCTGATCCGAAAGAGGCGGCTTCACAGGAGACTCAGTCCGCGTATATTTATATGTTTATGAAAGCAAATAACGAGCAAGATAAATAAGATCAGGAGTCAGGGATATGGCTGAAAAGAAGGAAGCATCGGCAGCTGCCGCAGATGACAAGCAGCAGGCTATAGAGGTAAGTGCTGATAAAACAAAAACGGTTGTAATCATTTTGATTGCTCTTTCCATTGTTGTTATGATTGCCACTCCGGTAATTACGATTTTCGCTATAAAGAGTGTTGTAGCCAGCGAAACCGGTGCGGCAAAAGAGGCATCAAAAATCAATGAAGTTCACAATACCGAGGTTGCTTTGCAACCTGCGTTTCAGTGCAATCTTGCAGGAACCAACGCCAGCCGCTATGTCAAGGTCGATGTCGTGGTTCAACTCAGCGATGCAGACTTGAAGAAGTATTTTGAAATTCGCGCTGACGACAAGCCGGATGGAATGCTCAATAAAATCAGAGCGGACATAAACTCCATCATTTCCTCCAAGCGTCTGAATGACCTGGATTCCGCAGACGGCAAAAAGTTGCTTGCGGATGAAATCAAGAATGCGCTCAAGGAACTGATGCCCAAGGATGCCAAGGGAACCATTACGGACGTGTTTTTCCCCAGTATCGTTATCCAGTAAACGGAGTGATATAAATGCCGAATATTCTAAATCAGGATGAGATTGACTCACTTCTCGGTGCGATGGAGCGCGGCGAAATCGACGAGTTCGCCAAAGCCGAAACTCCTTCCCTGAAGATCAACGAGTACAACTTCCGGCGTCCCAATCTGATCACCAAGGATCAGTTGAGAAATTTTCAGACGATTCATGAAAATTTCTCGCGTGAAATGATTTCGGCACTTGCGCTTTTCCTGCGTACTCAGGTGGATTTCAGTCTTGTTTCTACCGAGCAGCAGCAGTATAACGAGTTCGTGAATTCGCTCTCCAATATTTCTCATTGCGTTGTCTTTTCAGCCGACCCGCTCCCCGGTATCGCCGTGGTGGAAATAAATCTTTCTTTGGTTTTCGGCGTTATCGATATGCTTCTGGGAGGCAAGGGCGACGTCGAAACTGAAATCCGTGTTCCGACGGAAATCGAAGTCTCTATCCTGAACCCGTTTACCGAAAAGATTCTTGAAAAGCTTGAAGCCTGCTGGAAGACTCTCATGGATGTTGCCATCAAGCGCTCAAGATACGAATCCGACCCCGAATATCTTCAGGCTGCGCCGCCGGACGCTCCGGTGGTAGTTCTGGCCTTCGACGCGAAAATCGGCCTTGCCAACGGTATTATAAATATCTGTTATCCTCTGCCTATGATTCAGGCGGTCAACGAGTATCTCGCCAATGTTTCAAGCGCGATGGATACTTATTATGGACGCAAGGCTGACGATCAGACAAAGCAGCAGATTGTTGATAAGCTTATCGAAGTTCCGATGCCGGTTTCAGTCAGCCTCGGCAATGCGACTGTCAAAGGTCGCGACCTGCTCAAAATGAGCCCCGGCGATATTATTGTGCTGGATAACGCAGTCTATGAACCTGCCGTTGTCTCCGTAGCCGGACGTCCGATGTTCACTGCACGTCCCGGCAGGATCAAGGACAAGATATATGTCCGCATAAACGAGCGTATAATGGAAGAGGACACCAGCCGTCCCGACCTGAAAATACAGTAAAAATTCAAGGAGATTCTCATATGCCTGATAAAACTAATATCGCCAATGCCCAGTTCGGACAGCTTTCAAACTCTGATTCTCCTCCTGTTTCTTCTGAAGATCAGCAGAAAAATTTTGAAATGCTTTTTGATATTCCCGTAGGTATCAGCGCTGAGCTTGGCCGTTCAGTGATCAAGATTCGCGATCTGCTCAATCTCGGCCCGGGTTCTGTGCTCGAACTTGAGCGTCTGGCCGGTGAATCCATCGACCTTATGGTCAACGGAGTTCTCATCGGTAAAGGTGACGTGGTGGTTGTGAATGAAAACTTCGGACTTCGCATAACGGAAATCGTCTGTACCGAAGAGCGCATCAAAAAGCTCTCCGGGAAATAAGCTTTTCAGCCTCATGAAAAAGACGGCAGCTCCTTGCGGAACTGCCGTTTTTACGTTTATTGATTATAGAGTTTACTCAGGAGTTCCGTTGCTTCCTTGTAGTTGGATTCGGCATTTTTTTCATCGTAGCCGATGTGCATGACAAGTCTTATGTCGGGATCGAAGATATTCTTTATCGAGTTTATAATCTCTTCTCTGGCTGAACCGCAACGGACTTTTGTGATGATGTCCTTGCCTTTCATGGCATCTCTTACCTCATCTATCTTATTCGGGCCGGGATCGCAGGACAGAGTTAACGCGCAATCAATTCCAGTCACTGCCTGTGATTTGTTCAGAACCTTCATTGTATGAGCCCAGGGGCCGCAGGAGTGGATATGGACTCCGCCGAAAGCTTCGCCTATTTTCTGGTTGTAAGGCATTGAGAATTCCAGATTGAAGTCAGGCGAGCAGAAGGAGAGGTCGTCATCTGACAAGGATATGCCTCCCCATAATGTGCTTGAGGACATAATGTGTCCCGGTCTTGCCGCATTGTTTTCCCCTATATGCTTGAACTGTTCGCGGCTGAACTCTATGACGAGATCCGTTATCAGCGCGAGCAGCTTTTTAGCTTTGTCCGGCTCCTCATAGCAGTCAATAAGGAACTGGCTGGAGTCGATGATTAGTGTTGCTGTATCGAGCGGAGACTGTGTGTCCGTAAGAGAGATCGGAAGGCTGCCGCCGCTCAGTTCATTCATCCTGTCGATGCTTTCGAGAATCATCTGCATTACGGAGTTTGTCCGCCAGTCAGGATACTGAATATCACCTGCTTCATTGATTGAATTGAATGCGTAATGTGTTGCCGGTGATTCATTTTCGCGCCAGTAATACTCGCTTCCGAATGATTTTGCATAAACACCGACACCGGCCCAGGGCTCAAGATATGGAAGTTCGTCAGTCCAGTCCAACTCAATAGATTTTGCGAAGAGCTCAAGATTGTTTTTTGCAATTTTCTCGGCACTTGAGCAGTCTTTCCAGACTGGCGCGTGAGCAGGACGCTGTACGACAATAAAGTTCTTTTTGCCGTCCATAAAATCCATGAGATTCTGTTTTCTGCTCTGAAGTCGCTTGATGTAGAGCTCTTTTATCTTTTGAATATCCATACAGCTGATTTCTTTATATAGTACTGTTGTGTTCTGTTATGTATATTTTAAATCATAAGGCCAGATAAGTCAAGATCTCTTCCTGTCAAATCGACTCATGGACTGTTTTTGTCATCAATCTGTTTTTTTTCTGTGAAGAAATGAACATTGAGTTTTAATCTATTAGAGAGTATATTATTTTTTGAATCGTCTTTGTTGCGGCAGAGACGCTAAGTTGAATTACTTTAAGGCTATGAAATGCTGTATATCTATACAATATGCTTCCCAGTCGGACTGGCGCTTTTTCTGCCGGGGCTGATTTATAAGCTCATTAAACGTCCGGGCTACAAGAAAACTTTCGCTGAACGATTCGGAATATTTTCTTCTGAACGCATAAAAACACTCTCTGCTATGAAGAAACCAGTATGGATTCATTCCGTGAGCGTAGGTGAGACTGTTATTGCCCTTTCGATGCTTTCAAAGTGGATGAAGATGTATCCGGATCGGCAGTTTGTCATTTCGACCACAACGACAACCGGCCAGGAGCTAGCCCGCAGCAAAGTGCCGGCAGGAGTCGAAGTTATATTCTGTCCGATAGATTTTCTGCCTTTTGTGATGAGGACGTTTTCAATAGTCAAGCCGTCCGCGCTCGTGATCTTCGAGACTGAAATCTGGCCCTGCATGGTGAATTACGCCGCATTGAAAGGAATCGGAGTTTTTCTTGTCAACGGCAGAATGTCGGATAAATCGGTCAAAGGTTACAGACGCTTCAGCTTTTTCTTTAAGCCGTTGCTGGAGAAGTTCAGGAAAATATGTGTTCAGACTCCTGAAGATGATAAACGTTTCAAGTCCGTTGCGCCCGGCGCTTCGCTGGCTGTCTGCGGAAATATGAAGTTTGATCAGGAAAAGCCATCCAAACTGCCGGATATTGATCTCAAGGGGATCTTCGGAGAAGGAAGCTTCCGCTATCTTCTCGGAGCCAGCACTCATCCCGGCGAGGAAAAGCTTATTATATCTGTATATAAGAATCTCAAGAATAAGTATAAGGATCTCAAACTTGTCCTTGTACCTCGTCATGCGGAAAGGGGAGGCGAGATAGAAGAAGAGCTGAAGACATCCGGTCTTTCCTGGCTCAGACGCAGCAGAAACAGGACATCGGCTAATCCGGTGGATTGTCTGCTTGCGGACACGACAGGAGAGATGATGGGCTTTATTGATATTGCGTCCGTTGTCATCATGGGCAAGAGTCTTGCCGGGCAGGACGAAGGACACAATCTCATTGAACCCGCACTGATGAGCAAGGCGATAGTGACAGGAGCCGTGCTCAGGAACTTCCGACAGGTTCTGGAAGTTCTGAAGTCGGCTGACGCACTTGTCACCGTGGCGTCCGACCCGGAGCTCGAGCCGGCGCTTGACAGGCTTTTCGCTGAGCCGGATTTTTGCCGGTCACTTGGCGAAAAAGCCGCCGCGGCACTTACAGTGCATCGCGGAGCAATCGAAAAATCAATCAAAATTCTGGAGGAATCCCTGTGAACATTACTCAAATCGCCAGAGCCAGGGCGGGTGAAATAACAGATGAGATGAAGGCTGTCGCCGTTAAGGAAAACCGCAGTCCTGAGTTCATTCGCGAAGAAGTCGCCAAAGGGCATGCTGTTATTCCGGCGAATATCAATCATAAGAGCATATCTCCGATCGGTATCGGCGGAAAACTTTATACGAAGATTAACGCCAATATCGGAAACTCAACACTTTCAAGCTGTCCGAAAACCGAACTTGCCAAGCTCAATGTGGCTCTCAAATATGGAGCCGATACAGTCATGGATCTCAGTACCGGCGGCAATATTCCGGATATTCGCAAGGCTATTATCGAATACAGTCCGGCTCCGATCGGAACTGTTCCTGTTTACGAAGTCGCCGCACGCGCCGGAGATCATCTTAAAATTACGGAAGAACTTATTATTCAAGTTATAAAGGAACAGGCGGAGCAGGGTGTCGATTACATGACAATCCACTCCGGACTTCTCCATGCCCATGTACCGCTCGCAATGAAGAGAATGCTGAAAATAGTGAGCCGTGGCGGTGCCATTCTCGCAAACTGGATGGATACTCATAATAAGGAAAATCCTTTCTATACCGCTTTTGACAGGATTCTGGAAATCTGTGCGCAGTATGATGTTACGCTTTCACTCGGCGACGGACTCCGTCCCGGCTGTCTTGCAGATGCCAGCGATGAAGCACAGTTTGCCGAACTTGAAGTTCTCGGCTCCCTTGTGAAACGCTGCCGTGCCGCCGGTGTTCAGGCGATGGTCGAAGGCCCCGGACATGTCCCGCTTGATCAGATTCAAATGAACATGGAAAAGGAACAGAAGCTTTGCGACAACGCTCCCTTCTACATACTCGGCCCGGTAGTTACTGAC
>JAKJHH010000131.1 GCA_022703965.1 Verrucomicrobiota bacterium | reverse complement strand
TCCCGCCAGCATATTCATGGGCGATTCAGGCAGCCACTTCCTCGGACTTATGCTTGGAATTGTGAGTGCCAAAATTACTTATTATTCTCCTGAGACCTCCAGCAGTTATCTGCCCTTCCTGATTCCTCTTTTTGTGCTTGCCGTGCCGCTTTTCGACACTGCAGCAGTAGTTGTGATCAGACTATGGAATCACAAGCCTATATACATCGGGGATCACAATCATCTTTCGCATCGCTTTCATCACATGGGAATGAGCCGCAAGCATGCTGTGCTTATGGTTCATCTGTTGACTCTGATAACCGGACTCGGAGCTCTTCCTTTGCTCTGGGGCGATGAGAGAACATGCGCTGTTCTTTTTGTGCAGATTGCAGTGGTTCTGCTCATGATCACGATTCTCCAGTGGATCATCCGTCCTGAAAAGCAGTGACTGTATTAATACAGTTTTTGCTTAAACTTTATATTCTTGAGCAATTCGTTTTGCGGGAAAAAACGTTCTTTTTTCATTTTCCTTATTGGTTCTGTTTCTTCCTTTCAATATAATATAAGCAGTTACACTGAAAAGTTGAACAGGAAAATCCTCCGATGTGATTCAGATACATGCTTCAGACAGACTTGACACCATCAGGTGTTTATAGTCTTTCAATGCGGCAAATCCTCTAAAAGCCTTCCAGCAAGACACTGTATTGTTACGTAGTTTTTTTGGGTTTGTTGTTTGTGTGTATGATGTTTGACATCAAGGTGTTGTATAAATGAATAATTCGGCTTTCAAGCTTTTTTTGCGGATGTTGCTCGGGCCTTACAAGTTTGTAAGTGCTGCCGCGGTTGTAAGTGTGGTCGTTTTCGCGGCTCTTGGACTCGTGATGCCGTGGATGCTCAAGATCATCATTGACAGAGTGCTGGGGACTGGGGACGTCGGACTGCTCTGGGTGATTATCGGAGCTATCGCGGGGATTTATCTTGCACGCGAAATTTTCATGTATATAAGCCACTTTCTCATTTATTACCTCTCGCAGAAAGTGATGTTCGATGTCAGACGCATTCTCTTCAAACATCTGCAAAGTCTCTCACTTCGTTTTTACGAAGAGTATAGAACCGGCAAGCTTATTTCCAATATAATAACCGACGTTCAGCGTCTTGAGCAGATGACTGTCAATGTCATGAATGTTCTGAGCGTAAATTCCTTTTCGATAGTCTTCATAACGATAGTGCTGTTTGTGATCAATCCCAAGCTGGCGATGATAGCTTTTGTGCTTATGCCGCTTCAGTTTGTAAACTTCCTTTACTTTAAACAGGCGTTGAATCGCGATAATATGATCCTGAGCGAAAAGATGTCCATGCTTTCCGCCAATCTCGCCGAGACCATTAGCGGCATAAGGATCGTAAAGAGTTTTGCTCAGGAGCGCGCCGAAAACCGCTATTTTGTATCTCAGCTCAGGCCTGTGATGAGTTCGGCGATGAACTTTCTTGTCAACACGATTTACTGCTGGGTGTTTTCCGATTTTATCAGCGGACTCTGCACTATTATTACCATCGGGGCAGGGGGAACAATGGTCATCAGAGGCACAATGAGTATAGGGGATTTTGTGGCTTTCTATTCTTATCTTGGAATGCTGGTCAATCCGATTGTTCAGCTCAGCGGCTTGTCCTCGTGCTTCTCCAACGGCATGACCGGAGCGGAAAGAATTGCCAAGCTGCTCGATACTGTTCCTGAAATAAAGGACTGCGAAAATCCGGTTATTCTGGATGAGATCAAAGGACAGATTGACTTCAATAATGTTTCCTTCGCTTACGGCGATGACAAGATGGTTGTCAAACAGTTTTCACTTGAGATCAAACCTGGTCAAAAGGTCGCCTTTGTCGGCCCCAGCGGTTCCGGAAAAACAACCATCGCGAGCCTATTGCTTAGATTTTACGATGTCAGCGCAGGCGCAATAAAAGTGGATAATCATGATATCCGTTCCTTGAAGCTGGATGACTATCGCAGTCGTATCGGCGTTGTCATGCAGGAGCCATTTCTTTTCAGCGGCAGCATAGAGGACAACATCGCTTACGCCAAGAAGGATGCGACACAGGAAGAGATTCGCAACGCCGCCAGAATGGCGAATGTCGAGGAGTTTGTTCGAGGCCTCGAAAAGGGATATAAGTCTGAGCTCGGCGAAAATGGAACCTCCTTGTCAGGCGGACAAAAGCAGAGAGTCGCCATTGCCCGCGCAATTCTGAAGAACCCTCGTATCCTGATTCTCGACGAGGCGACAAGCGCATTGGATACGGTTTCCGAATATCTTGTTCAGGATGCCCTCGACAACCTTATGCGGAATAGAACTACAATTATCATTGCGCACCGTCTTTCCACGGTCAAAAACGCAGATATGATTGTGGTAATGAAGGATGGACAGATCCGCCAGCTCGGCAATCATGCGACCTTGATTGCTCAGGAAGGCGTTTATCGTGAGCTCTATATTGCTCAGGAAGAAAAAGCCACCGGAAAGCGTCCTCAGATTTCAATAACCTGAAAGATTTCCCCTTATGCATGACGAGACAAAAGATTTTAATATTCATAAGAAGTTCAAGCTCTTTCGCATCCTGATCGTCCTTATCGGTTTTATTCTCTTCTGCGGTTTGATTTCGACCATATTCCTTAAAATGGAAGACGTGGTTTACGGCGACGGTGAACTGACCGGAATTTATGATTATGAGCTGAAAAGTCTTGTAGCAAGCACAATTACCGAGCTGGGCAAGGATGAAGGCGATGCAGTCAGCAAGGGAGATATAATATTAAGGCTGGATAATCGCGAACTCCTCGACAAGATGGATCTTGTGCAGAGCATTATAGGTGAGATGGAGGCTGAAATCGAGGTCAAGAAAACCTCTCTGGATGTCCTGCGCAACGACCCTTTGCCGACTTACTACAGGCACATTTCAACCGAGCTTGAAGAATGTCGTAAAAAGTTCGAGAAGAGTAACGCCAAGATGCCGATTTACCGTAAACTTTTCGAGAAAATGGTTATTTCCAGAGTGGAGTTCGAGAAGATTGAAATTGAGTATATCCAGAATAAAGCCGCTCTCGAAAGAGCTGAAGCCGACTTTGCCAGAGTCAACAAGGGGCTTGAGGATAAAATCGTCAAGAATGCCGAAACACAGCTGAAGCTTCTCGAAGTTAAACTTGAGAACAAACGCAAGGAATTCAAATCCCTTGAGAATCACCTTGAAGACTACATAATCCGCGCCCCGGATACAGGAGTCCTTACCGATCTGCCTTATCTGCCGGGACGCTACGTGAAAAAGGGCGAATATCTAGCCAAAGTTTCGATAACTAAGCAGAAGAAATACATAGTCAATGTAGATGAGCGTCAGGTTTACAAAATCAAGGTTGGCCATACTGCCAGAATCACTAGCCGCCAGTATAATTATCTTAACTTCGGCTACTTCAAGGGACGTGTAATTCAGGTAAATGAACTGCCTGTCGAAAAGGCAGGACGTTATTATTATCCTGTCGAAGTCCTCGTAACGGAAGAACCTTATAATCTCAAACTTGGCTCAGGTGCCGAGGTTATGATTTCGACAGGGCGTGAACGTATAATAGTCTGCCTCCTCGGTCTCGACCGCTGATGCAGTTTCCTTACTTTCTCTTCATTTGCACATTCCACTCAAGATTGTTCAGGAGCTGTTTGGCTTTTTCGTAGTGAGTCCAGTCCTGAAGCTCTTTGTCGGATGTATTGTTGACGAATTCATCTATGGCAGGGAGTTTCATTATGCTCTTTTCAACGGGATGATATCCTTGAGCGCTTATTTTTATGCGCTGTGCAATTCCGGCTTCAAATTTCAGAACTCCATCGCATGAGATTTTTTGCTGAACTGTTCCGCCTTCAGATAATTCAATTTCTGCTTTGACGGGAGTCTTGGCGACTGCATCAATGAGTTCAAGTTTAATTGATGCTTTGACAGCCGGAGGACTTGTCCAATCCCCGAAATAGAAAGGACTTGATACTGCAATAGGTCTGTTTTTGCCATCCTCCCGATATAGAAAGGCATTGTAATATGCTTTTTCGGATTCTCTGATTGTGAAGTTGAAAGAAAGTTTGCCGGATTCAGGAACGCTGCCTGAAAATGATTTGAATTCTTTCCCGTTTCTGAAGACAGTGAGAATAATTTTTTCATTCGGCTGTTTGTATGCTGTAATTTCTGCCGCTTTTTCGGAGTTGTCGGCGGGAAAGCATTCGCCGCAAACTTTTCCGGAGATGGTGAAGTTCATGAAAGAATTGTTCCAGGCAACAACAGTATTTCCGTTTTTTATTGCTTCAGTGATCCTGTTTCTATCAGGTCTTAGTGAGCCTGTATATATGTATGTTGCTCCCATTGTTCCTGGAGTACGTCCAAGATCAAATGCGCTGTCGCTTGTTGCTGTCAGCCCGAATTTATAACCTTTGTCGAGGAACATGAAATAGAGTTTTTGTGCTTCTGATATCTTTGAACCGGTGTAGAAGTCGAAGGCGTTCATCAGCTCAGGTGCTCCAAGCAGGATAAACGGAAGCTCACGATAGCACATATGACCTTCAAGCGGATGTACGGGTACGGCTGCGCCGCCTTTTTCTGCAATATCCAGTTTTATTGTTTCTATATTGGAATAGGAGCTGAATGATTTAGGCTTTTCAGGCGCGTTTATTCCGACGTTTCCTACATGGCCGCCTTTTGTCTTAGGATATTCTGAGTTCAAACCCAGAAATAAATCAGCACCGGCTTCCTGAGCAGCAATAGAGTATGGATCTGTTTTCAGCCCGTCATTAGTGAAATCCGATGAAATATAGAACCAGTCATAATGTTCCGCTCTCAGAATGAACGCCATGAAAGGGATATTAACCTTATAGAGTTTTTCACCATGAACACCATGAGCATGGAAGTCGCCTTTATACCATCCTTCGCTGTTTAAGGAATATAGTTTACGCATGCGGATTTCCAGAGGAATTTCAGTTTTTCCATTGGCTTTTATTTCTTTTCGGATGCTCTCATATCCGTCTGCGACAACTGTAAGTGTTACGTTGTCAGATGAGGCGCTAAAAACGAAGTTCCCATTTGTCCAGAATCTTGAGTTTTTCTGATGCCATACATCCTTAGGCACATCGTTTCTAGCTCCGTATGAGAGACCTCCGATATCAAAGTAATTTAGTTTTTTATCTCCATCTTTGATTTCCATATAAGCGGGGATTATTTTCAAACTTTTGTCATCTATGATTGAGCCTGCTATTATCTTTTTAAGAGATACGCTTTTTTCTGTGGAAATCTTCTGTTCCTGAGATGCGCCGGACTCGACTGCAATTTCAGGGATGATTGAATCCTCATTGCCAGAGGAAATGATTTTGAGTGCATATTTAGCGTCCGAGAGTTCCTCAATGATAAATTTTCCGGCTTCATCTGATTTTGTTATTTTACCTGTATTTGTAGATATCCAGGCTCCTTTGACGGGGCTGCCGTCTTTTGTGCTTATATTTCCTTTTATGAAGCCTCCAGCGGCACGTTTTGTGGTTCCGCCATTGAAGAGTAATGTTCTGGACGGGGTTGTTCCATAGCCTTTGACGATGATTCTATCAGAAAAGACGCTGAATTCGGCATATGATGTTCCATTTTCCGGGGCATTGCAGAGAGCGTTTAAGGTGAGATGATGAATACCGTCAATTTCTGCGTAACCTCCCTGATGGTGGTGTCCGCTGATCCATAAGACTACTGTGTCGTTATATTTTTTCAGGAGTCCTAGCAACTCATCCGAATTCCATAAACATGCCTTGGGATCTGCCGATGAAGCTTTGCCGCTTGCAGGAACATGAGAGCATATGATTACTTTTTCAGATTTTTTTGATGCTTCCTGAAATTGAGCTTCCATCCAGCTCAAAAGATCTTTTGAAAGTTTTCCGTCATAAGGTCTTAGCTGCTTATTTTCAGCCAGCATGTTTTTAGCTTCCTTCCGTTTTTCCGGATCATTTGAATAGTTGCTCACGTCAAGGCTGTTGATTACAAGAAAGCGGAATCCTTTTTCTGAAAACTCGTAATTCAGATTATCGAAGTTAAATAAATTTTTCAGTTCATTTTCTCTGTTGAGGACCATATCATGATTGCCGACTACATGATAAAGTTTATGGTTCAGCATGGAATATGCATCCAGAACTTTTCCTGTATCGTCCTTTTTTATGCCGTCGGAGAGATCCCCCATGTCAATAACGAAAGCTAGTTTCTCCTGATTGAGTTGACCGATAATTTTCGAGAGCTTTTCAATTCCCTCTCTGTAACGTCTGCCGGATGAAGGATCTTTGTCGGCATATTGTATGTCTGCGATAGCTGCGAATTTGAAGAGCGGAACTAGAGCCTCTTCATTCGCGTTGGCGAATGGAATCAGAGACAGGCTGAATATCTGTAATAATCTTGAAATAAACTTTTTCATCGAAGGACTCCTTATGAATGATTAGATTTTTATTTTAAAGTAGTAGGCTGGATCTGAATTTTTGCCTGCCATCAGGTTATTGAATAAATCCCAGCTGACATGCGAATCCCCCCATAATACATTAGCTCCTCCTGAATGCCGTTGGCCTATTGATCTGACAGAATCGCTTCCGCCTATATATTGAACGCTTGCGTAATTGACTTCTCCTGTGATGTTGCTGTCGGTTGAGTCGGCTATGAAAATTGTTTCTGAAAGCTGACTCAGTTTTTGCAGTTTCCGCCTTGGAAAAAGGCTGCTTGGAGCATCATGATCGCCGACATGTCGGTTCCATCCATAGCCTCCAGCATATTCTTTCGCACTTACAGTCAAGGTGAATGATGGACATGCAAATATTCCTCTGGCAAGTTCCGGACTGCTGTAGGTCGTGACGTATTTTGAGTTCATGAGATAAGGACTCAACTGATATTTCCATATGCTGTGAACTGCGCTGCCGCCTGAATCGGAGTATGCTCTTGTTATAAGCCATCCGTCGTAGTCATTGACATAGGATTGAATTGCTGTTCCCATCTGTCTCAGGTTTGATGAGCATCGTATTTTTTTTGCGCTTTCCCTCGATTTTGCAAGAGACGGCAGCAGCATTGCCGCTAGAATCGCAATTATCGCAATGACTACCAGTATAATTCGATGAGGGTGAAAATCTGTTTGCTTGTTCTCATGACAGTGATTCCCGTGTTATGAGTTCCGAATGCAGAAATTCATCGGAAGAGCTTCCTCCTGATATCATATGAAGGAGTTTTTCAGCAGCCCGTCTTCCGGCTTCTTTTCTTCTGATGTCTATTGTACTTAGTGATGGGATCATATATTCGGAGATCTCAAGATTGTCAAAAGAGGCTATTTTAATGTCCTCAGGAATTTTGAGATTTGCATCATGAACGGCTCTATATATGCCTGGCGCAAGTATATCTGTGGAGAGAATTACTGCTTCTGTCTTTTTCTCCTTGAGGATTCCGCTCATGCAGTTATAAGCATCTTTCAGACTGGGGACTGAGTGAAAATATGAGCAGTCCATCTTAAGTTCTTCCAGGCAAGAATATATGCATGAATACTTGGCGGCATCGAGACTTTGTCCGTTTTCAACATGGAAGCGATCTATGTAGCTTAGTTTGCGTATACCCTGTTCATGGAATTTGCAGATTAACTTTTTCATTGACTCTGCAATGTCGCAGTTTATTGAGCTACCATAGCCGCTTCTGTTATATATTTGAACGCAGGGAATGGAATATTTGTCCAGTGTTCTGATGATTTCTTCTTTAACTGTTCCAAGCAGAATTGCTCCTTGGCTGACTGACAGGTTCATTTCTTGTGGAATTCCGCCTCCAACGCTGAATTCATGCAGTTTGACCGCATTGTTTTCCAGAATTTCCAGAGTCCCCTGATAGACGTCATTCCAGAACACCTGCCGATTGATTGCAGTTGTCCCTGCATAGATTATGTGCAGATTAAGCACTGAGCTGTCAAAGGTGACTTTGCTTATTTTTCCCGGAGAAGTACTTACCAAGCCAAGTTCGCTCAGTTTTGAAAAAGTCTGCGAAACGGTGTGTTTGCTGAGATTATATTTCTCACAATATTCCTGAATCGAAGGGAGGGCATCTCCTGATTTGTACACTCCATTTTTGATTTCTTTTATTATGATGTTTTTAAGTTGTTCAGTTTTGGATATTGCATTTATCATGAGGGGGCTCCTTATTTCCATCCTACCTTCCTACTATGTTTTAATTATAGTATTGGTTAAACGTATGTGCAATATGTAAATGAACTATTTTTCAAGAAATCTTGTGAAAATGTTTTCCTAATGAACAGAGCATTAATTTGCTATTGGAGAGCTGAGTCACAGTCTGGATGCTATTAGCGATATCGGCGTTTTTCCATGAAGACGAGACTTAGAACACCCTTGTTCTCTTCTTTGAATTTGTGATAGCCTGCTTTAGCGTAGAAGTTAAGGTTTTTCAGGCTTTTAGATCCTGTGAAAAGTTCAAATCTTGCGGTGTCCGGATAGCTTGCTTCAATCGCCGCAAGCAGGGCTTTTCCGATTCCTCTGCCTTGATACTCGGGAAGAACGCAGAGACGTTCAATATAGACGCTTTGATCCTTTTGATAAGCTCTGACAGAACCGATTATCAGTCCTGAATCTTCATATTTGAGGAAGCTTTTTAAGCTGAACTCCCTGCTGATATCTTCAAGAGTCTGAAGCAGGGGAGGGATACTCATGCAGGAATTCAGTCGGCCTTCTTCCAGAAAAGCGAGCTTCTGGATTTCGAGAATCCGTTCCAGCTCGCTTGTTTGAACTGGGGAAATCATGTCAATTCAGATTTTTTATGAAAGCCGGCAGTGTCGATACTTCCGCATCACAATGAGAGTCTTTGATAATTCGGAGCATCTTTTCCGCGGCTCGGCGTCCAATGCCTTCTCCGTCCTGAAGCGCATATGTCGCTGCTCTGAAGGATGAGGAAATTTCCGGAATTTTATTAAGGACGTAATGAATGTCGTCAAAGCCTGCCAGCTTGATTCTTTCCGGAGACCGCAGTCCTTTGGCATGCAGGAGTTGGAGATAGGGCTCAAAGTAAAGGAAGCTTTCTGCAAAAACGGCATCAGGATTCTGCTCAAGAAGCAGCTCCATATACGAGAGAGGAGCATTTTCGTTTTTCATTGCACGGCAGACAAGTTTTTCGTCAAAAGGAATACCTGTATCGGCAAGAGCTTTTCTGTACCCTGCAAAGCGGTCGATACAGACCTGGAGCGCGTCGGAACCTATATATGCTATTCGGCGCGCACCCTGATTAATGAGTCCTTTTACAAGCTCCTCAGATGTCTTTGTGTTGTCTGTTGAAACTGCCGGGATCTGAGAATTCGCCAGATAGTTGTCAAGGAAAAGCATGGGGATCTTTTTTCTGGCAAGATCGGGAGCAAGTTCTTCATAAGCATGGCTCTGAAGATAGGGGACACTGATAATGCCGTCAACGCCGCGAGATATCATGGTTCCAAGAATTGAGCGTTCGGTCATGCCGAGCCGTGAGTTCGATAAAAGCAGCATATAGCCTTCCGGTGTGAAGACTGAGTCCAGACCGCGCAGAACTGCGAGAAAGTGGGGACGGCTGAGATCGGGCATTATGGCTCCGATAATCATTGTCTTTCCTGTCTTGAGCTGTTTGCCAAGCATGCTCGGCTGTATGTTCTGTTCTTTGATAAGAGTCAGAATCTTATTTGCCAGCTCTTCGCCTATCCTCTTCTCTTTCCACTTGTTGTTATATACATAAGAGACAGTTGCGGTGGAAACCCCTAATTCCTTCGCAATTGATGAAAGAGTCTTCATTTTTACCTGCTTTATCGTTTTTTTTATGGAAAAATACAATATACTTTTTATTTGATCTTTCAATTTTAATTTAAAATTCTTATAATATATTAAAGTGTCAATAAAATAATCTTGGAGAAAAAACATGTTGCGCGCAGCCATAATCGGGGTTTCCGGTTTCGGGAATGTTCACTATAACGATCTGAAAGGACAGTACGAAGGCGGGCTGATGAAGCCAGTCGCCGCTGCCATCATCAATCAGGACGAGGAAAAGGAAAAATGCGAGTATCTGCGTTCTGCCGGATGTGAAATATTTTCGGACTACAAGGAAATGCTCGCGAAGCACAAAGGTAACATCGACATATGCTTTATTCCTACAGGAATACATCTGCATCGTCCGATGACAATAGACGCACTCAATGCCGGAGCAAATGTTTTCGTTGAGAAACCTGTCGTTGCGACATATCAGGAAATCGCGCCGATGCAGGAAGCCGCCGTGAAAAATGACCGCTATATTGCTGTAGGTTATCAGACCATGTATGCATCCGAAGCGGTGACAATGAAGAAACTGATTCTTGAGGGGGCTATAGGCAAACTGCAAACAGTGAAAGCATACGGTATCTGGCCGCGTCCTTTTTCATATTATGCGCGTAACAACTGGGCTGGACGTCTTAAGATTCGCGACAACTGGGTTCTGGATTCTCCATATAACAATGCTCTTGCGCATCAGCTCAATATGATTTGCTTCCTTGCCGGAAAGAAATTCGACAGCTCTGCCGATCTTGCGACTGTGCAGTCAGAACTTTACAGAGCCTACGAAATTGAAAGTGCAGACACCGCCGCGATCCGTATGATGACCGATGACGGTATAAAACTTCTTTTTATCGTGTCGCATTGCAGTGAAGTCAATGAAGGCCCGATAATCGAGGCCAAGGGTGAGAAGGGAAAAATAACCTGGCACTACAGCGGAAAGACAGTCTTTGAGACGGCTTCCGGCACAGAAACCATTCAGAACGAGCCTGGCGATTCTCTGCGTAAGTCCATGATGAAGTCGCTTCGTGAAAGAGTAACGGACAAATCCGTTTTCATATGCAGCCCTGCGATTGCCGGAGTTCAGACTCTCTGTATCAATGGAGCCCATGATTCATGTACCATAAAGAGTATCGACAAGAAGTTCATCAAGACCGTCAAACTTGAAAAAGATGACAGTCGTCTTGTGCTTGAAAACGTTGATGACGTGATCCGTGAAGCCTTTGAGAAGGAAGTCCTTTTCAGCGAGCTTCCGAATCCCCCCGCATGGTCGTCCGGTGTAGGAAAGATCAGTGATGTCCGAAACTATAAAGGCTTCCCGCAAGTTTGACAGGGAAGCTTTTAGTCCGTTTCATCCATAGTTAAGACCGTAAAACTTACGGTCTCTTTACTTTGGCCTTTTAGCTGAAAATTTTGAATTAATCATATTTGGGAATTTTTCTCTTTTGACTTCAGTATGAA
>JAKJHH010000130.1 GCA_022703965.1 Verrucomicrobiota bacterium | reverse complement strand
TAATGACACTGACATCGGCAATTACAGAATTATAAAACTTCTGAGCAACAACGGCATCTGTGAGACATATCTTGTTCGTCACAAACTGACAAGCACGGTCTATATACTCAAGCTCTTCCCCCCCGGAGCCACTGGCGATGAAGGCTTTGTAGAACGCTTCAAAAGAATGAAGGACACTGTTCCTTCTCGTTTTCATCCACATATCGTCCTGACTAAGAGTCTTGAACACGAATCTGTCTTCATTGACTATTATTACATGATAGTGGACTACATTCAGCCGCAGCCTGATGAACCGCTTACCCTAAAGGAAAAAATAGAGCAGCAAGGAAAAATGCGCGGTGTCGATATAAGGAAAATGCTCTATCAGATATGCGATGCACTGTCATACGCACATGAGTTCAAAGACGGGCCGTTCTATCACAGTGACTTGAAACCCTCTAATATTCTCATCGACAGAACCGGCAACGTTAAACTGTCTGATTTTGAAACCATCTCAATTCTTGGGCGTGACTACCTCTGGGACGTCATCAAAGCGGTGTTCAAGCCTAAAGAAAATGAAGAAAGCATGTTTTCTGATACCCAGCTTAATCAAACCACAACGATAAAAATATCGACTTCCAAAGTTTTCTTTTCACACGTGCAGTCCCTTGCTCATGAGCTGCCTTTGCTGAAAAATATGAAACTGTTCAGAAAGAGGAAGAGAATCAGACAAAATCCTGAGCTGCCTGTAAATGAAGACTCCATTATCGAAACTTACGATTACATGAGCCCGGAGCAAAAAAGCGGTAAAGCACCGTCTGTTGAAAGCAATATTTATTCACTGGGACTTATCATTTATCTGATGCTGACCGGAGAAAAATATACTGTATATAATCCTCTGCCTTCCCAGAAAGGCTGTGTCGGCGAATGGGATAACATCGTAACCAGATGTCTGAATAAAGATCCCTTGCAGCGCTTTCATTCAATTCAG
This sequence comes from Verrucomicrobiota bacterium, assembly GCA_022703965.1. Lineage (GTDB taxonomy): Bacteria > Verrucomicrobiota > Lentisphaeria > Victivallales > UBA1829 > JAKJHH01. The sequence goes on along the minus strand of JAKJHH010000130.1, from coordinate 10,301 downwards.
GAACTGAGGAATGCCGTCAATGAACTGCATCATACCGGAAAAATCATTATCTCAATTCTCAGCGGTCTCATCCTGCTGACTATTCTAAGCATTGTCGTTGCATTGTCTATCCAGAGTTTTTCGAGTTCCAATCAACCTGAGCAAGAGAAGAATCTGCTTCAGGAAATCACCGATCAGACTCCGACAACACAAAAGGCTTATACGCAGACGATCTTCAAAGTCAAACCGCAGAATACCGTGGTGGAAATTATCAGCAACGGAAAAAAACTCTACACCTTTACGAGCTCTGATACAGATAAAGTCTATTACCTGCCTCCAGGAACATATATAGTCTCAGCTCAACAGCCCAACCACATTCCGCTAAAGGAAATACTTGAGGTTCAGGAAAATGTGACAGCCCGCTTTAATGCCAGTCTGCCTCAGATAGACAACAACGTAAAACAATATCAGGACAGCATATCCGGACTTCCTGAATCAGGACGCCTATGGAAAGTGCCAGGACTGCAAGGCTATGAAATGATCCCGGCTCCCACAGGAACTTTCCTTATCGAAATTCCGGGACACCCCTCCAAGATGATATCTTTCGATCAAAACTTCTGGATCGGCAAATACGAAATATCCCAGACCTGTTATGAAGAGATCATGTGGAAGACCCCAAGCTTTTTCAAACTCACCGGGCTCAACGCTCCTGTGGAACGCATTTCCATACGCCACATCAAGGCATTCTGCGATCGCCTGAATCTCAAAGAGAAAAACGCAGGACGACTTCCGGCCGGATACAAATACAGGCTTCCAACAGAATCGGAATGGGAATACTGCTGTCGCGCAGGTTCTTCCTACACTGCCACCTATGGAAAACAAAGCTCAACCCTTCTTGACTTCGGATGGCTCCCGGACAACAGCGAACGCCGCACTCATGCCTCCGGCACAAGAAAACCCAATAAATGGGGAATATATGACATGTTCGGCAATGTATGGGAATGGTGCGTGTATCCGGTTGATGCAATCGAAGCTGACGACTATTATGTCCTCCGCGGCGGAAGCTGGAAAGCAGGCATCGTTGAAATGAATTCGTTGCCGGGACGTCTCAAAATACAAACTACTACGCACATGGAGTCCAACACCGGCTTCCGTATTGTTCTGGCACCGGAACTTGAGAATCCATTCCCGGGTATCTCGCCTGAGGACGCCTTGCCCGAACTCCCGCATCAGGAGTAAACATTTACCATGTTTAAACTACGACAGGCAGTTCCGGCTGATATCGCTGCCATTGCCTCAATAATCGCAATGAACTTCGATACCGCAATGCCTGAACACAGTCCGGCAGTCAGAGAGATATGCAAGAAAAAGTCATCTGAAGAAAATCTACTCGAACAGCTTTCATGGAAACTCGTTTTCATCATCGAGGATAATCACGCTCAAATTTGCGCAACTGGCGGTCTGGCAGATTTCGGTTCTCCACAGGAACACTTTTACAGCATATCCAATCTTTTCGTCAGGCCGGATATGCATGGACAGGGACTCGGGGATGTCCTTATACGCCATCTGATATATCTTGCAGAAAGAAACCATGCCGCAAAACTTCATGTCCCAAGCAGCAGAACAGCCTTGAAATTCTATCAGAAATATGGTTTTGAGGTGGATGCAGAACAGCCGGCGGAAGACCTCGCTCTTGAGGTGACATGGATGAGCAGAACGCTCAATACATGCCGCTCTTTCTAAGCATTTCCGGTGACATCCCGTAAGTTTCCCTGAATACTCGACAAAAATAACTGCAATCTGAAAACCCGCATTCCGAGGCAAGATCTTTTATGGCAAGATTTTTTGTCTGAAGTACTCTCAATGCTTTTTTGAGTCTGAGATTTTTGAGATAAAGTGCAGGAGCTTCTTTCATGTAATCCTGAAAGAGACGACTGAAATGATAACGGCTGTAGCCTGAGACTTCAGCCATTTCAGATACTCCTATATTCTTCTGATAATGAGCTTCGCAAAAATTCATTACAGCCTTGATAAAATCAGGACGTTCCTCCATTTGATTATCAGGAACACCGCCGCTTTCCTTAAGAAGACTCATTGTAAAGGAATACGCTCTGGCTGAACTCTCGAAGGGACTTGAAATGCGTTCCATTAAAGCATCCTCTATAATGGACACTCCGCTGCGAAGCGCTTCGCCGTCCTCCCTGAGTTTCAGTAAAGCTCCCTGCTGCCTGACAATATCCCTGAAAAGTCTCATCAGCTCTCTTCCATGCATACATATATAGAGGAATTCCCAATACTCCGAATCGGACGGCAGATAATAGCGGTTGTCATGCGGAAAATAAAGGAGCATGGCCTGACCAGGAAGAACATCATAATTTTCCTTTTCAAAACGAAGACGTCCACGTCCGGAAAGCGTGTACTGCCAAAGAACGAACTCGCTGTTGCCACGCTTTATGCCATCCCAGTCATAAGAGTCGGAGCTCTCTTTCTGATATCCGCAACTGCTGAGCATGGAATGCAGAACCGGTGATTTCCGGCTGAATAAAAGCGAGCGACTGAAATATTCAAGATTTACATTCATTAGCACAAAATCAATATAGTTCGCATTTTCTTTATAGCATCAGGCATTGATACAAATTAATTTTCAAAGCATAATATAAACATAACTCCAAATAAAACAAGGATCATTCAATGAGCTTTAAAATCGCGTTCATAGGAGCCGGAAGCATAGGATTCACAAGAACTCTTCTGGCAGACCTCCTCAGCGTCCCGGAATTCTCCAATATCGAAGTTGCGTTCACAGACATCAATGAAAAAAATCTCGACATGGTTCGTCAGCTCTGTCAGCGCGACATAAAAGAAAACGGACTGAAGATAAAAATCTCAGCCACGACCGACAGACGCACTGCTCTTAAAGGCGCAAAATATGTCGTCAACACGACAAGAATCGGCGGACTCGAAGCGTTCGCCACAGATGTGGAAATCCCACTTCGCTACGGCATTGACCAGTGCGTCGGCGACACACTCTGCGCAGGCGGAATCATGTACGGACAACGCGGAATCGCAGCCATGATGGAATTCTGCAAGGACATCCGCGAAGTTGGCGCAAAAGCTCCGCTTCTCCTCAACTACGGCAATCCGAATGCAATGCTCACATGGGCGGCCAATAAGTATGGCAAAGTCAGAACAGTGGGACTCTGCCACGGCGTCCAGCACGGTCATACGCTCATCGCAAAAGCCCTTGGAATAAAGCCGGAGGAACTTGACTATGTCTGCGCCGGAATCAACCATCAGACATGGTACATCAGCCTCAAGCACAAAGGACGCGAAATCGGACGGGACGAGCTCATTGCTGCGATGGAGGCCGATCCTGAAATAAGCAGAGATGAAAAAGTCAGAATCGACATGCTCAAAAGATTCGGCTACTTCAGCACGGAATCGAATGGACACCTCAGTGAATATCTTCCTTGGTACAGAAAGAACCCGTCCAGAATCAAAGAATGGATCTCAATGACCACATGGATCAACGGCGAAACCGGCGGCTATCTCAGAATCTGCACAGAAAGTCGAAACTGGTTTGAAACCGACTTCCCGAACTGGATGAAGGAAGCACCTAAAACTTACGCTCAGGACAAACGGAGCAATGAGCACGGAAGCTATATCATAGAGTCCCTTGAAACAGGCAGAATCTATAGAGGTCACTTCAACGTCATCAACAACGGCTGCATCACGAACCTTCCTTCCGACGCAATAGTGGAAGTTCCGGGCTATGTTGATGCAAACGGCATGAATATACCGATCATCGGAGAGCTTCCGCTCGGCTGCGCAGCAGTCTGCAATGCCAGCATATCAGTACAGCGCCTGGCTGTCGAGGCCGCAATAACTGGAGACGATTATCTGCTCCGTCAGGCAATGATGATGGATCCCTTGACAAGCGCAGTCTGCAATCCTCCTGAAATCTGGCAGATGACTGACGAAATGCTTGCGGCTCAGAAGAAATGGCTGCCTCAATATAAAGAAGCTGTAAAGCAAGCCGAGACACGCATCAAGGCCGGCTTAAAAATAAAAACTGATACAAAAGTCAAGGGCGCGGCACGCCTGAAAGTGCGCAGCATTGAAGAAATGCAGAAGGACAAGGAAGCAGTCAAGAAAACAGCCGCCGCAACAGCGCGCTGATCAGAAGCTGAGTCTTCGTATGAGACGGGCCGGAATAACAGTTCTTCCCGTCTCTTTTCCTTTTATAAATGCAGCAAAGCGCTCACCTATTTCTGCGAAGTCAGTGCTGATTACCGATAATCCTCCGGCAATAAGTTCCTTCAAGACTGTATCGTTATAAGAAATCAGCGCATAATCGGAACCGGGCTGCAAAGATGCTTCATTTCCTGCCTTGATCAAAGCAGCGAGATCGAAATCGGAAACGGCAATATAAACAGAGGCCTTTTCAGGAAGCGGTGAACTCGTCAATCTTGCTCCATTTAGCTTGTACTTTGAACAGAAAAGCACAAAGCCTTCTTCCAGCTCCTTGATGATATGATTGTCGGACTCTGGCAGGATCAATGAAATTTTTCTGTATTGCCTGAGTTCCTCAACCACGCCCGAAAGCGCTTCGATAAAACTTCCTTTAAAGTCTTGAAATACTCCGGGAAGTTCGCATTCATTATCTGCTCTGTCAAGCAGGAAAAAACGCCGCCCTCCTCTGCTCATTGAGTGTATGAGAGCAAGAATTTCCTCTCCGCAATGTCCGTCAGGCGGAACAAGACCTATGCAGTCATAGGCATTCCCGTATTGCTTCAAAAGCGTTGTGACAAGATCACGACGGCACTGATGAAAAAGCATATCCACATGAGAATCTGCTCCAAGCGAGGCGAGAAGAGACTGATAAATTTTTTCCTTGAACATGCTCATTGAATCCATAAGCATTAGAACTCTGAACGATGAAAAAGATGTTTCAGGAATCAATGTCGCAGTAAAAAAACCTTTCCCGTGGGAAGCCTTGATAAATCCTTCCCGTTCAAGCTCGTCATAGGCTTTGATTACGGTGTCCCGTGAGATTCCGTAGTCCTTGCATAGTTTATTTATCGACGGCAAAGGGGAATCCGGCGGCACTGCACCTGAAAGCACAAGACGCTTCACGGAAGCCGTAAGCTGACGGTATTTGGGACTGCGGTCATCTTCCGATATCAGATACTCGAACATGAAAGACGTTCTCCTGACGAATATTATTTTGAGAGCGGCGGATCCCAGCTTATTCCATGTTTGGAAATTAGCATCGTAATGCCGCCTTCCCTGTTCTCTCTGAGAACAGGAATATACTTGTCACCGATTTTTGTTTTCGGAGGAACAAGATAAATGTAGTCGGGAAATTTGTCAATATCATCGACCGTCTCCACTTTGCCAGGCAGCTCGGGCGCGTCAAAATCCTTGAGATTTATAACAAAGCCAGACTTGTGCAGATCGGAAAGTTTCGGAGGGAAAAAACTGTCGTTTCTGACCGTATAGAAAATCATGCATTTACCGATATAATGCATCTGCTTCAGCGACTCGGTCTGTTGAGGAGTATCGCTCATTTTCTCAAGCGCCGGTCTGGCGACCTGAAGAGCCAGAAGCAGAATAATAAAGACTCCCGCCATGACAGAGACTATTATAAGCACTCTGCGGCGGAGAGCCTGTATCGGAGAAAGGGGCTTTTTATCCCCTTCCTCGTCAGGAAACCTGTCGTAAAAATCTTTGTTCTTGTCAGACATGACTCTTACTTCTTCACAGGTTCAATGACATCGAATCCGGTAAACGGACGCAGCACTTCGGGAATCACGACTGATCCGTCTTCACGCTGGTTGTTTTCGAGGATTGCGATTGCAGCACGGTCGGTTATGGCGGTCGCGCTGATTGTATGAACGAAGCCCTTGCCTCCGTCCTTGTCCTTGTATCTGATGTTCAAACGACGGGACTGGAACTCGGTAAGGTTTGTATTGGATGTAACTTCACGATATGTTCCGAAGCCGGCAAAATAAGCCTCCACATCATACTTACGGTATCCGGGAGCGCCCATGTCGCCTACGCAGACATCAACGACTCTGTAGGGAAGTCCGAGCTTCTGAAGAAGGTATTCTTCATTCTCCAGACAGAACTTGTGATAGTTTTCTGATTCGGAGGGCAGGCAGAAAATGATCTGCTCAACCTTATGGAACTGATGCACTCTGAAAATACCTCTGGATGCCTTGCCGTAGCTGCCGGCTTCTGTTCTGAAGCAGGGAGTGAAGGATGTGTAGCAGAGCGGCAGTTTAGCAGCATCAAGCATCTCGTCCGCGTGATAGCCGACAAGTGTCTGTTCAGATGTACCGATGAGCGCAAGATCTTCCTTCTCCATCTTGTAAATCTGATCTGCGCCGAAAGGCAGATAACCTGTTCCGAAGAGAGTCTTTGTCTTGGCTGCGCAGGGAGTCATGAAGCAGGTAAAGCCCTTCTTGATGAGCTCCTGCTGAGTCCAGAAGAACATGGACTGGCAAAGCTGAGCGCCTTTACCCTTCCAGTAGTAGAAACCGGACTGGGCAACCTTGGCGCCGCGCTGTGTATCAATGATGTCGAGGATTTCGCCGAGTTCCTGATGATCTCTCACTTTGAAAGAGAACTGCGGAATTGTTCCGACTTTCTTGATTTCCTTGTTGTCTTCGTCTGAAGCTCCCGGAGGAACTTCTTTGGCAAGAAGGTTGGGAAGCCAAGAAAGCTTTTCGTTGAGTTCAGTTTCAAGAGCCTCGAAAGACGCTTCAAGGGAAGAAAGTTCTTCCTTGATCTGTTTTACCTGATCTCTTGCAGCCGGATTGTCCTTGCAATCCTTGCTGAGACGGTTGCGCTCCGCACGGAGGAATTCAGCCTTCTGAATGCCGTCTCTGTGCTTCTGGTCGAGGCTGACGATGGCATCGACATCCACCTTCATGCCGCGTCTTGCGCAGGTGTCTTTGATGAGTTCGGGATTTTCCCTCAATATCTTCAAGTCAATCATTTTAAGATTTCCTTATTTAAATTTGGAATAACTCAGAATTCAGGAAGCGGGAAAGCCGCTGTAAATGCTCTGACTTCGTCCGCTATCTTCTTGAGTTCAGCTTCGTTGTCTCTGACCGCAACAGCCTTGTCGATGAAAGAAGCAATAACTTTCATTTCGCTTTCCTTCATGCCACGTGTTGTAACGGCGGGAGTTCCGATTCTGACTCCGCTTGTGACTGTCGGCTTTTCAGGATCAAAAGGAATCATATTCTTGTTGACTGTGATTCCTGCCTTGTCAAGAGCGAGAGCAACGTCTTTACCTGTTGTTCCCTTGGGTCTGAGGTCAACGAGCATCATGTGGTTGTCAGTACCGCCGGAGACGATTCTGAATCCTTTTGCTGCGAGTTCAGCCGAAAGAACCGAAGCATTCAGGCGAATCTGCTTCTGATAAGCCTTGAAGCTTTCGCTCATGGCTTCCTTAAAGCATATTGCCTTGGCTGCAATTGTGTGCATCATCGGGCCGCCCTGAAGTCCGGGGAACACCTTGGAGTTGATTGACTTTATGAACTCTTCCTTGCAGAGGATGAGTCCTGAACGCGGGCCGCGGAGTGTCTTGTGAGTTGTGGATGTCACGATATCGGCAAAGGGAACCGGACTCGGATGTTCGCCCGCGGCAACAAGACCGGCAATGTGAGCCATATCAACAAAAACCTTGGCTCCTACGAGGTCTGCGATTCTGCGAATTTCCGGGAAATTGATTGTTCTCGGATAAGCGCTGGCACCAGCAACGATAACCTGCGGCTTGTGCTCAACTGCAAGTCTTTCGAGTTCGGCATAATCAATCTGCTCAGTTTCCTTTGAAACACCATAGCCAACAATCTTGTAAAGCATACCGCTGAAGTTCAGAGAATGACCGTGAGTAAGATGTCCGCCGTGAGCGAGGTCCATGGCAAGAACAGTGTCGCCGGGCTTGATGATTGAGAAGTAGGCAGCCATATTAGCCTGACTTCCGGCGTGAGCCTGAACGTTGGCGGCTTCAGCACCGAAGAGTTTGCAGGCTCTTTCGATGGCGATTTTTTCGACTTCGTCGACAAATTCGCAACCGTTATAATAACGCTTGGCAGGATAACCTTCAGCGTATTTGTTTGTGAGAACGCTGCCCTGAGCGGCTCTGATAGCTGTGCTTGTGAAGTTTTCAGAAGCGATAAGCTCAATGCCTTCAGACTGACGTTTGGCTTCGCAATCAATCCACTTTGCGATATCAGGATCAGCCGAACGGATTGCGGCGATATCGTCATAGGACTGCTTTTCGAGCTTTTCGAGTCTGCGGAGGTGTCTGGCATCGCCGCTGAACGGAGTTGCAAGCCACTTTTCAATTACAGTTGCAATATCTTCTTCCTTCATGAAATCGCCGGAAAGAACAAGAACATTGGAGCAGTTGTGGCTGCGGCTGAGTTCGGCAATCTTGGCGTTGTGAGCTACAACAGCTCTTACGCCGTGGAATCTGTTAGCGTTGATAGCCATGCCTGCGCCTGAACGGCAGATCAGAATACCGCACTCGAATTCGCCCTTGGAAACAGCAAAGCCAAGCTTGCTTGCGAAGTCTGAGTAATCATCCTGAGCATCGAGAGTGAAAGGGCCGAAGTCAGATGTCTTGTGTCCCTTTGACTCAAGGAGAGATTTTACTTTTGCTTTAAGCTCAAATCCGCCGTGATCTGCGGCAAGAGCGATCACCGGTGATTTACCATGCCAGTCTGTTATTTTGTTCATGTGTGTATTCCTTCCTCTTTTTATATTTAATTTTTCTTTTTATTTTCTCTGTAAATTTCAAGAAAAAGATTATCCAGTGCAAATTTCATCTCATCGAAACAGCCGAAATAGATTTCCTGATTTCCTCCGTAAGGATCGGCGACATCGCCGCCCCCGGCATAATCCATGAGAAGACTTGTCTTCTTCAGAGCCTCGGCGGAAATCGCACCGATTCTGAGCTTATGAGATGAAGTCATCGCCACAATCATATCAGCCTCGTTCAGAAGTTCTGCATCAAGAGGCCTGCTGCGATGTGCTGAAATATCGACACCGCAACGTTTCAATGCCCCTATCGAACCTTGAGACGCAGGTTGTCCAAGTCCGGCTGAAGTACCGGCGGAAACGACCTTGATGTCGTTCATGCCTGCCTGTTCAAACATGTGGCGCATATAGCCTTCGCACATCGGACTGCGGCATGTGTTCCCGGAGCATACAAAAAGCAGCATTTTCATTTTCCTTTTTTCTCCCGGACTTGTCTTTATTTTTGTGGTGCAGGAGTTATTTTAAGAGCTTTTAATATACAGCATATTCTGAACAAATCACGAAAATATTATGAATGATATTCAAGATTCCGCCAAGATACATATTCTGAACACGGAATATCTGCTCATGGATTCGGTTCTTCCGGAAATCCTGACTCATAAAGTAGAGCTGGATATGGGATGCGGCAAAGGCGCATTCCTGAGAGCGATGGGCAAACGCTATCCGGAAAGACTCATAATCGGTTCCGATTACATGGTCGGACGTCTCCGCAGAATACAGAACAAGGTGATAAGAGAAAATCTCACGAACGTCAGACTGCTCCGCGTCGAATCAAGACATCTGACCTGCCTGATGCTCCCGGATCAGAGCGTTGACAGAATCCACCTGCTCTGTCCCGATCCGTGGCCTAAATTTCGCCACAAGGGAAACAGACTCATATGCTCTGAATTCATTCCTCATCTTCTGAGAGTTTTGAAAATCGGCGGCTATTTCCATTTCTCATCCGATGAATTCAAATATTTCGACTGCGTATGCCGTCTGATTGAAAAATCCGGTGTTCCGCTCATAAGAGACGACTCGGGCATTCAGGATGTACTGGATATCAAAACTGACTTTGAAGTTCTCTGGAACAGTCAGGGAAAAATTGTGCATCACGGTGCATGGCGCGCGGAAAGAGCCTGATACTCTCTTGCATAAGCTGAAACAAAGTATATTGTCAACTGACAATCAAAAGCGGGACAGCTCCATGCACATATACCGGATAAAAAACTTTACTGTCGGGGATATCGCTCCTCTTGCAGAAGTGGAGCGGTGCGGGTTCTTCGGATAAACATATCCACGATTTCATAGAAATCATATATGTGCTCAAGGGCGGAGGCGTCAATTTCATCAATGATGTCGCCTATCCTATAATTGCCGGAGACGTCTATATCATAAACCGTGGTGCCACTCATTCTTTTTACACAGACGGAGAATTGGCATTCTATAATCTTATGTTCCTATTTGAGATCTTCTCCGACAAGGAGTTGCAACTACTTGAAGAAACCGCC
>JAKJHH010000012.1 GCA_022703965.1 Verrucomicrobiota bacterium | reverse complement strand
AAAAGCTTCTCGCCGTCCGACAACAGGCGATCTCTCCACTGGTAATATTGGGTTTGCGATATCCCATGACGATTGCAGAGCTCCGATATATTCGCCGTACCCCTTAAACCTTCTAAAACGATCGACAATTTTTCTTTCGCTGACCAAGTCCTGTTTGACATCTTTCATCCTCCGATTTTCTCCTAAATTTAGCACGCCTTCTTATCGGGGGACAATATAATTATCTTGACGTGATATATACATTGCAGGTATTTTCAGATCCTGAAACCTCTGTATAAACTCATAATACAATGTAGATGAAAGCTTTATATACGCGTTTGCAAAAGTTTTCTTGTATAATCTTTTCCCATCGTCATTATCTATAATCAATATTTGTACAGGATTGATATATGCCTCATCGGAAAGAGCAACAATATATTTTGAATCTGGCGATATCCATAAATCAGTAAAGGGACCTGATGGGATCACAAATTTGGCGACACCTGTCTTTTTCTCAATACACGTAAGAGAACCATATGTATTTGTCTCTGATGAAAAATGATCGAGTATCAAATCCATGCGTAATGTTTTCATTGCCGTCCAGTCAAAAACATTGATAAGCTTCCAGCGATCTGTTTCATACACACATATAGACTCTCCATATGGAGATCCCTGACCAAGCAAGAAGCTCACAGGCAGCACAAGAAGAGCTGTTATGTTTAAGATTTTACATGGCAATACCTTAAGCAAAGACAGCAAAATAGTTTTATAAAAATGTATATTAATATCATCCCCCTAAGTTCATAAGCTGTTTAAAGTATTTACAGATACATCGTTTGAATATAATGTCAATAGAAAAACCTGCCGCCGCGCGAGAAGGCGGCGGCAGGGGGGATCGGAGATCAGCGCAGATGGGATTTGGCCATCAGCTCGATTTCATCCATGGAAAGGGTATGGAAATCCCAGGAGCCGGCAGTTCCGCCGCAAAGCAGATCAAGCTCGAATCCGGCATTTTCCAGAATCAGACGCAATTCCATCGGAGTATAGGCTTTTTCCTTCACTTTGACCTCGGGATCAAAGCCCGGATACCATTCTCCAAGTTTCACCGTGCGAGTCAGGGTATAAGGATCAAATCTGTCCTCGGCTATATCCTTATCGTTGTAGTGACGGATGATTTCAAGGGCATTGCGGACGGTCATGAGAAACGGAGCGCCGGGTTTCAGCACTGCCGCCAGATTCCGCAGAATCGCTCTCTCGTGAGTCAACGGATCGTCATCTACCGAAAGCAGTCCGAAGGAGCCTTCGCAGATGCAGATTGCCGCATCAAATTTCTCATTCAGCGAAAAATCGGAAGCGTCAGCCTGAATAAAATTGATATCGAGTCCGGCTTTTTCCGCTTTTTTCTTTGCCTCGGCAAGCTGTCCGGACGAGATGTCCAGACTGGTCATTTTCATACCTCTTGCAGCCAGGCCGATGGAGTGACGTCCTGTGCCGCATCCTAAGTCGAGTACTTTCATTCCCGGATGCAGGGGCATTTCTCTGATCAGAAAATCGAGCTCGAAATCTGTGTTGGAGGTGAAAATTTCGTTATCGTAATGTGGTGCGTTGAAATCGTAGAATTTTTTCCATGTATTATTCATGATGAATCCTGTTTGCTGTAGTTCTTAAGAAAAACAATAAAATCGCCTCCGGACGTCTTTTGTCCGGTGCGCGGAGAGTGACTCTTCATCACTCATTTTTCTTAAGCAAGCATCCAAAATCCTCGGCAATATCCGCAAAACAGCTCTATGCCGCCGCGTCAGCCTGATGTCCTAGGATATCCCGTGGTTTAAAAAAGTCAAGGGAAATATTATTTTATGATTCTATAAAAACTCTTGACTCAGAGGAAAGGAGTATTAGATTTATGCCGCAAGGAGGGGGCAAGGGGCATCCTCACGCAGCACAAAAAGTTAAACTAGGGGAACTTACTATGAAGCTGCACTTTTTTACAGGATTTATGTTGGCCGTATTGCTTTCCGTGTCCGGATTTGCCGGAGATCTTGCCGATGTAAAAAAAGCCGGCGTATTAAAACATCTTGGAATCCCCTACGCGAACTTTGTGAGCGGAGCCGGGGATGGAATGGATGTCGAAATGATGAAGATGTTCGCCGATTATCTCGGAGTAAAATATGAATTTGTAAAGACTGACTGGTCTACACTGTTTGAGGACGTAAGCGGACAGAAAGTCAAAGTCAGCGGTGATACTGTTGAAATTCTTGGAAATACAACCGTAAAAGGAGATCTCGGAGCAAACGGCATAACAATTCTGCCGTATCGCCAGAAACTTGTCGATTTCGGAACTCCGACTTTTCCGAATCAGATCTGGCTGATAGCCAGAGCAGACTCGGCAGTTAAACCTGTAGTTCCGACAGGAGACCTGTCAAAAGATATTGCCGCGGTAAAAGAACTGATAAAAGGCCGTTCTCTCCTCGGCAAAGCGAAAACTTGTATAGATCCGTCACTGTACAAGCTGGAAACCGTAACAGACAAAATCAAATTTTTCGAGGGCGGACTTAATGATGTAGCCCCTGCAATGATAGAAGGAGAAGCCGAACTTGCCTTGCTCGATGTACCCGATGCGCTTGTAGCTCTTCAGAAATGGCCGGGCAAGATCAAAATTCTCGGTCCCGTGAGCGATAAACAGTATATGGGACCGATTTTCGCGAAAAGCAGTCCTGCACTCAGAGAAGAATTCAATAAGTTCTTCCAGATAATAAGCCATGACGGACGCTATCTTTCACTGGTCAAGAAATACTTTCCGTATGTTTATGACTATCATCCTGAATTTTTCAAAGAAATGAAGTAATGGAACAGGAAAACGTAAAAAAAAGCAGTCTTCAGAGCCGTGATATCGCCTTAATTGCGGTATCTTTGCTGGTTCTTTTATTTGTCGCGGGCTTGATCTGGGTCAACTACAGTTCATCTCAACAGATCAGGGCGACAATGCTCAAGCATCTTCAGCTGGATGCGGAAAAAAGGGCGGATACCGTCGCGTTTTTCTTCACCGGCTGCGGTGATGATCTGAAAGCTCTTGCAAATTCACGCGACGTGTCTGTTTTCTTTGAAAATCAGGCGCTTGGAATGAGCATGCGCTACGGATTGAGACAAAGTTTGATTCCTATAAAAGACTTGTTCTCAAAAACCAGCGTCTCACGCCTCATAAACGGAAGCCCTGTTTATGACAGGATTATTCTTGTAACAGCCGAGGACGAGAAGATTCTTGCCGACTCAGCCAGCAAGGAAGACAGGATTCCTGAATCCGGATTTTACGGCACATTCAATAAAAATGAACTCGATCTGAAAAAAGGAGCCCCCTACACAGGCCCGCGCAGGCTTAACGGTGAACTGATAATAACGGAACCATATTTCTTCAAGGGCAAATATGAAGCGTTGATCATAGCCTGGATCAATAAGGAGTCCATAGACAAGCTGATAAAGGAAAAAGGAATTCACTGCAATTCCTTTAAGCTGCTGGATGCGTCATCAATAAAAAATCTCGAAACTCCGCGTGGTCAAGTTCGCCTGACGGCTCCTGTCAATGGGACTCCTTTTGTGCTTGAGCATCTGGAAGACGCAAAACACATTTACGGCTCGGTACATCCTCTCTACATTCTTAGCGGCTTTGCGGCGGTGGGGATATTCCTCTTCTCGCTTATGCTTGTAATGCTTCACATGAATCTGCAATCAAAAATTCTCAAGACACAACTTGATGCGACATCCTTGAGGGAAGAAGAGGCCAACGCATTCAATGAGAAGCTGAAAGAGGAAATTAAAATCAGACGTTCCATAGAAAAGTCTCTACGCGAAAATGAGATGAATTTTCATACGTTCTTCGAGTCTATGGCAGACATGAGTTTTGTCGCATCCAACGACAGCAATATCATCTTCGTCAATTCAGCCGCCCTGAAAGCAATGGGCTACAGCAAAGAAGAACTGCTCAATATGCGTCTGGTGGATCTTTATCCGTACGACAAACACACGGAGGCCATGGAAACTTTTTCATCCATGCTGCGAAAAGAAAAAGACCAAACTTCATTGCCGATGCGCCATAAAAGCGGCAGTCTGATTCCTGTGGAAACGCGTGTCTGGCCTGGAAAATGGAATGGAGAAAGGTGTATTTTCGCCACATCTAAAAATCTCAGCCATGAACAGGAGGCACAACAAAGTTTTGAGCATCTCTTCCAGAATAATCCTTCACTTCTTGTACTCTTTACAAAGCCAGGCAAAAACATTGTTGACGTCAATAATTCCTTTATCAAAGCGACCGGATATACCAGAGATGAACTTATCGGCAAAAAATTCCGCGAGCTGGAAATATTCCGGGAAGACAAGCAGGATCAGCTTGTGAACGAAATGCTCGAAAAAGATGGACACTTTACCGATCTTGAACTGCCGATATTCTGCAAAGACGGCAGAAGATTGGTCGCCCTCTTCTCCATGGAGACAATCGGCAGTCATGGAAAAGAGTATTTTCTTGCGGTGATTCTTGATATTACAGATCGTAAAACACCTGAATGCAAATAAAAATGCAATCACAAAAGTCCAGAAGTACTTTTGCAATTAGCTCTATGATATATAGGCTTCAAAAAGAAGCATGTATATCAATAGGCATGCAATAATGGCGCCTATATTGCAATGGAGATAGACCATAGCGGTGACGAAATTCAGCGGAAAAATTTAATGGTCTGCTGTATCCTACTCTCTCCGCAATCTCTTTTATAGTAAGTTCAGGCTCATTCAGCAAAAGCAGAGAGGCTTGTTTCATTCGCATTTGAAGCAGGATCTGGTGAGGCGAACTTCCATAGACCCCCCGAAAAATTCTCATAAAATGGGGAGGGGAGTATCCTCCAACCTCAGCGAGGATTTTAATACTAAGAGCTTTATCAATATTTTTTTTCATATATTCAAAGACAGTTCGAATTCTATCGCTTGCCACAGGTACAGGAGCAGGATTGCATAAAAACTGTAAGAGCTGATAAGTCTGGCGACTGTTTTCTCCGGATAAATCACCTGTTTCTTTTGCTGACAATGTCTTAAACTGTGAAAATATCTCAAGTAATCTTAGCTCATCAACATTTTCAAGAACATCCAAGTTTCTGAGTCCACTCTTTTCCAAAAAAGCCGACACAAGCAAACCAGAAATTGCAATGGATGTTTTGACGCAAAAATCATTCCTGCCAACAAGATATTCTGTTTGAACTCCAGGCTGCATTAAAAACAACTCACCGGCTTCAAGCAAGTAACCACGCTCCTTCTGACGTACATAAAGTTTTCCCTCGCGAATATATTCGAGAGAAAAAAACTGAGCTCCTGTGCGACGATAATGCGTTCCTCCCAATGAATTCATTTCAAAAAGCGTAATACTGCAAAACAACTCATTCAAAGAATAAGTAAGATAAAACGCTTTAACATAACGATTGTTTTGTCGATAAGAATACCCTCCGCCATCCTGCTCACTTTCAATGACCGGCAGATAGTCACTGTCAAAAATAGACAAATCACTTAATTGTTTCATAATGATAGTTTTTCATATATATTCTTAACTTTTAATATAAAAATAGCTGAAAAAAACAGTTTTTCAAAAAGATATTTTGATATAATTAGATAGTATGAAGGAGATCACAAGATGTGGTCTATCCATAAAAATTCATGAGTTGCATCAGATAATCCTAAAGAAAGGGAATTATGAAAATCCTGTCTACACTTATAATGGGTATAATGTCGCTCTCTCTCCTTGCCGATACAGCAAAATCTCCATATGGGGTTTGCGCGCATATTTGCAAGGAAGAGCAATGGAAGCTTGCCGAGCCGAAATTTCAGGTATTGAAAGCCGGTGGAATCCGCTGGGTTCGCAATGGATTCACTTGGGCTCAGGCTGAACCTGAAGAGGGACATTGGGATTACTCAAAACTTGATATTGTAGCCGAAACGGCAAAAAAATATGATATTGACATTCTGCCGATTTTAGCCTACGATGTCCCTTGGGCGCACCCCGCGCACCAGCACCTCGACCAGTGGCGCGAATATGTACGACTCACTGTTTCACGTTACAGTAAGCAATTTCGTTATTGGGAAGTCTGGAATGAAGCAAATATATCCGAATCCAGAATCCGAGATTCTCTACTGTCCCCTGAGGACTATACCAAAATCCTGCGTGCTGCATATGAAGAGATAAAGAAAATTGATCCGGAAATTCAAGTTCTTTTTACCGGGACAGCCGGAGTTCCTGTACCTTATATTGAATCATGTTTGAATGCTGGAGCTACCAAATATTTCGATATTATGAATATCCATCCCTATGCCATGGATACATACCCGGAAAAAACCGCAGTACAGGTCGACCCTCTACTTGCGCTGTTCAAAAAACATGAGATAAACAAACCGATCTGGGTAACTGAATTCAGTTGGCCAACTCATTCTCCTCAGCAACCAATGAGCGCGGATGTTTTGAAAAAAGCACTGAAAATCCTTAATATCACCCCTGAAAACATTACTCTGGCAATAATTCGCAATAAAGATCTGGAAGAGGGCAAAGGAATTGCTTTTGCCCCCAAGGATTATACCGTCAATATATTTCCAAATCGAAGAGAAATATCCTATGCAGATTTAAAAGGACTTGATGTGGAAAAATATCCTGTTCTTGTTCCATCTCTGACTCAGGCTTTTCCGCATAAATATTTCAATGAGATTGTCGATTATGTCAGACGAGGTGGTTTTATCATTCACAGCCATGGACTTCCTTTATATTGCGATGCTGTCCAAGATGAAAGCGGACGCTGGAGGCAGATTAATGAGCCGCGTCCAAACAACGAAGCTATGATTAAGGAACTTCATATCAAATGGCTCTCAGAGTGGCGGGATAAGGTTCCAAAAAATGGTAAAATCAAAGCAGCTCCAGGAAGCGGGCTACCTGAATTTAATAATATGGAAGGAGGAGGACGTTATATTTCAGATGCAAATCTCCAAGGTAATGACAAATTAATTCCCTTCTATCTTCAGGAAAACAAAGACTTTTCCGCTCCGGTTGTCGGTCTCTATAAGTTCGACAGCGACTTGAAAGGAGCTATGCTGCTGGATGTTACGTTTATAAAAAGCGGCGTTTCACAGGAAGTTCAGGGCAAGTTTCTGCCGCGAGCCTATCTGTACTTCTTTTCAGCCGGAATCGACAAAGTATTCTGGTACAAGTTCAGGGCCGAAGAATATTTCCCGTCAAACATAGGACATCACTTCGGCATCGTCCATCGCGACTATTCGCCCAGAGACGCATTCACCGCATACAAGTTCCTTATAAAAATGCTGCCGGAAAGCTCAAGCCGTCCGCTGATGAAGAAAGATGGCGATCTATATTTCGCCACTTGGAAACGTCCTGATTCACTTAATGTTCACGCTTATTGGACAGTATATGGAGAACAATCTGTTAAGATTCCTTTTGCCATTAGCGAAGCTTACGATTACCTAGGACGCAAGGTAGAAGTAAAAGATAACAGAATCAATGCCAGTGAAGGAATAATATATCTCCTGGAAAAATGAACACATTTCCTCCAAACGCTGAAAGGAAGAACAATATATGAAAATGTCTATTATAGATGATTTTCCCTTGATCTCATTACAGGGAAAAACATGGACAAGAAGCTGCCGTGCCTTCCTTTCAGCTCGCTTTACGCTCATTGAATTACTGGTAGTCATCGCTATTATTGCGATTTTGGCAGCACTGCTACTGCCAACCTTGCATCAAACGCGAGCTAAAGCTCAGTCTATTTACTGTGCTAACAATTTGAAAAATATTTACACTGGCCTCGTTTTTTACGCCGACTCATATGGAGCATTTGTTCCAGGTGTAAATGCATCGCAAAATCCATTGCCGAGCGGAAAAAGTTCTCCATGGGCATCACTTTTAATCTACACAGGATTTTTGAATTCCGGTGCAATATTAACTTGTCCCGGAGCGCGTTCGCAGAACGCATATCAGATAGAGACCGCATATCGAAGTAATACTGACTCCTTAAACAAGTATTTGATCTCCAACAATGTCCTATGGCATGCAGAATATGGAGGATATGGATTGAATTACTCTGTTGAATTTCATAATGCGGCAGCCAACATCAGTTATACTCGAGTAAGACTTGGAGGAATCCGCAACCCATCCAAAAAAGTCGCTGTTGGAGATTGCCGAATGACCAATGATGTTGATGATAAGCCTTGTGGAAGCAACGCCATAGGCCCATATAATCTCTTGGGGTGCGGTCCTTTCGGCTGGCACGCTCAGACAGCAAATGTAGTTTTCTTCGATGGTCATATTTCAGGATTTAAGGGACCGACCTCTGCCCATATTCCGTTTTTAGAATGGACTCGAAGCCAGCCTCAGCTTTATTCATTTTCATGGACCGTAACAGATGATTCGCCATGGTGGCTCAAATAGTTCTGATGAATAACTTCTATTTGATAAAGCGTATCATGAACGGATACTTGAAGCGTTCTCCGTGCACGATCTTGTTGACAGGCAGTATTATGAAAAAGATCCATACAATGAAGAGCAGGGGAATCATGAAAAAGCCTACAACGACAAAGCAGAGTCCAATTGCAATCAGTTTGCAGATGAAAAAGATTATCTGAAGGTTTATTATCTCTTTTGCTGTTTCATCAAATTCGGGATGATCTTTGCGTTTCATTCTCCAGAATATGAGAGGTGCCAGCACGTTGACTCCTGGAAAAAACCAGAGTATAAGCTGACAGAGCGGCAGAAGATTGCACATAATGGCGAATTCACGGAATTCACGGTTCATTTCCGGCTTATCTTCAGACACCTTTAGTTCTGGTGCTTCCAATTTCTGTGTATCTTCCTGATCCATGATTTCCTTTACTGTCAGAGCTTTAATATAATTCATTTTCAGCTTCATAGCAAAGCTCTCATCTTCATATTATCGTTCTTTCAGAAATGCCTTATTGACATTCAATCTGCTTTGATATATAATTATTTGACAATGGCAAATAATAGGACTGAAATGAAAAAGACATCGAATCTTGAAAAACGTGACATGGGCGAGGCCTATCTTATTAAAGCCTTACAGCGGAACGGGATGATGTCGCAAAGCGATGCGGCTGAATTCTGTGGCTTATCACATTCGGCGATCAGTAGAATAGCGGAACGTCTGAAAGAGAAGGGACTGCTCATGAAGACAGGAACTCAAGAGCGCGTCAAAACTGCGCCGGGACGTCCTTTCGTCATGCTTGAGCTGAATCGGAATGCAAGAGCTGTGATATGTGCCTATGTCTCAATTAACAAAATAAGCTTTATGATGCTGTCTTTTGACTGGAAGATTGAAGTACTTGAGACTATTGAAAAAGAACGCAGAATGAATGTAAAGGAGCTTTCAGAGCTCCTTGTAAAGCGTTTTAAGGACTTATCGCAGTCTGAAGTTTGCAGGAAATACGGAGAACTTTCCGGCTATGCGTTGCTGATGAGCGGTTCGACAGACGGTGAAAACGGGATAGTTTTTGATTCTTCAACTGTTTCCGTTCCATCCGGTTCATGGAACATATCTGCTTTTCTAAGTTCAAAACTTGGCAAGCCTATTGCGGTGGACAGTGAGGCTAACGCCGCGCTTCATGGAGAAATCGAGTCCGGAGTTGTTAAAGACCGCCGCATGAATGCCGTCTATGTGCATTATGACGAGGATGGAACGGTTCTCGCGTTCTACTTCAACGGCAGGATATATCGCGGCTGCAACGGAGCTGCGCCGGGACAGATTGAGTCCTACAGCTATGAGGAAAATCCACCTGGACTATGCCGCGAAGCCAGAACTTACTGGCTGCCGCCTACCGGACTCAGCGCGGAAGAGCTTGTGGAGCTCAGAAAGGCCGGAATAGAGCTGGAGACAGGCAAATTTGTCGAGCTTTTCAGATACCAGCACAAACTGGAAGGCAAACTCAAAGAAATCCTCCTTAAGCGTCTCAGAATGCTTGGAAGAGCACTGAACAATATATACTCCTTGCTCTCGCCGGATAAAATCATTCTTGGCGGTTCGCTGCCAGAACTTGATGATGAATTATTTAAGGTCATAAAAAGCGAATACGAACAGTCTCCGCTGAGGTCTTTCGGCTTGAAACCTGACATTGTCCGAGGCGAACTTTCCATGCTCCATGCAGTGTCTATAGGTGCCGGAGCCTCCCTGCTTACGGCTGACATAGACTTAAGGAAGGATTTGTGCTTATGAAAAAGAAATCAAGTTTTTTTACGCTCATTGAGCTTCTGGTGGTAATCGCGATCATTGCGATTCTGGCCGCCATGCTGCTGCCTGCTCTTGGACAGGCAAGAGCTCAGGCTAAGAAAAGCGCGTGTTCCAGTAACCTCAGACAGCTTTCACAGATTGTGCTCTCATACGCGGACGGATATTCAGGATATCTTCCTCAGAATACGGATGCCAATCCGGGAATTTTTGCGAGTTCAATCGTCATCAAGTCCGCCTTCCCCGACGCAAAACCTTATCCGACGCTTTCAGGCGGTATCAGAGTCGACAACTTCGGAATATTGAGCTGCCCGGACAGAACTTATAATGTGGACAGCATGCGCACAAGCTATGGATTTAATCCTTTTTTATATCAGCTCAGCTACGCTCCGGACAACCTCGAAAAAACAGCTTGGAAAGGTAATATTTACAGGATCAAAAAGCCTTCCTCTGTATTTATTTACAGCGATATGGCTGCTCCTCAGATTGCCTGTTACTGGCTCGCCAGCGCTCTCAAGACATATGTATACACGAGCTCCGGAAATCCCGAACGCTGGATTGCCGGTTTTCAGCGACATCCGGCAAAGAGTACCAATATTGTTTTTGCGGACGGACATGCAGCCTCAATTGTCTTGAAACTGGACAATGAAACGGAACTACGCCCTTACAGCGGCCTTAATGACTAAATACAAGCGGAGATCTTCATGAACAATTTCAGAACTATAGTCTCTTTCTGTGCGGCAACTTTGATTGCAGCCTCAAATTTATATGCCTCTGAACAAGTACTCGCCGTCAATCACAACGGAATGCTTTGTTTTGCCTCGGCTGTGAAAGGAGAAAAATCCGAACTTGCGCTCAAAGATATTGCTTTTTCTCTTTCATATTATCATGAAGTTGCCGACAGCAAATGGGATCCTGCCGTTTCTCAGGATTATGACAAAGACGTCTGGCCTACAAAAAATCCCACAGGAATTCAGGAAAAAGATGGATTCCTTTACAAAGGACGCGTCGGACTTTGTCCTTACACCCTGAAAATCAGCAATCCTGCTCCCGGACTCATTGAGGCTGAATATACTGTTGACGCAAGATTGAGTGATAAACCTGGAAGGGAAGAACTTGAGCTTAAAAGCAGCACGGCACGCGGTCTTCTTCTCAGAATTGCTCCTGATTGCAAAATTGCCGAGACTGCTTTCGGACAGAACGGCTCCTCAAATCCTGCCGACTTTGAGATCAAGGGAATGAAGTTCAAACTCAGTCTGGAAAATTCGACCGTCAAACGTTCATATAGAATCAAGCAAGGCAATGACAAGATCAATTACGTAAGAGCTTTTGACCTGGGATTCAAAGACAACTCCATTATAACGATCAAGTATAAGTTAGAGTATCCTGCTGAAATACCTTTCATCGGAAATAACAAACGCTTTGCCTCATTCAGCGATCAGACAGGATGGTACGAGGTCGCGGTGAATCATAAAATCTGTCCCGTGGACATATCCTCATCCGTTCTGGATGCTCCGGCTGGCAAATACGGGTTTATGTACGCTGAAAATGGACACTTTTTCTTCAAAAAGCGTCCCGGAATTCCTGTTTGTCTTTCGGGCGTGACGCTTGTACACAACTCAAAATTCCCGGAGAAGGATGTGGCGGAGGATTTTGCCTCGCGCATAGCCGGAATGGGCTGTAATATTGTGCGTCTCCACCATCTGGATTACTTCCTGCCCGGCTTCGGCATTTTTGACCGCAAAGACATGGAATCCGGCAAAACAGGACGCATTGACGCAGAGCTCATTGACCGCATGGATTATCTGATTTTCTGCCTGAAACAGAAAGGAATTTACATACATCTGGACGGCATTACCGCAAGAAGACTGCTCCCGGGCGATGGGATGAAAGATGGCGAAAAATTGAGTTTTGGCTTCAAAGGAAGCGCTTATCTTTATGAAGATCAAGCTCTCATGAAAGTTCAGAATGATTACATTTCGACCCTGTGGAATCATGTCAATCCATATACAAAACTGGCTTACAAGGACGATCCTGCCATAGTTAGCTCATCAATTCTGAATGAGAACGACATTTATCTTCACGGCAGCCTGAATCATCATTTTCCGGGACATTTCAGCGAGCTCTACAAAAAGATGTATAAAGACTGGTGCGATTCCCCTGAAGGAATTCCTTTTGCTGACGAAGCGAAATTCCGCAGGGAAGATATCTTCAGAAAAGAACTTATGAGCAAGTATTTTTCTCAGATGATTGATCTGTTCAAGGAGCTCAATCCTGTCCGTCCTGTCTGCGGCACGACATGGATTCATCCCCAGCGCCTTCAGCTTCTTGCCGCCTACGGAAAGACCGATTTTACAGCAGATCATCCATACAGAGACGGCCTCATAAATCAGGATGAACTGAATATCGGCAAAGCTGGCTTTAAACATTTTGCTCCGCTATCGCTGGCTAAGAGATTCGATCAGCCTCTTATGCACGAAGAATGGAATTCCATAGGTTCTGACAGGGCAGGGACAATGGGACTTTCGATGGCAATGATGACGGTTCTCGGACATGATATGAATATGCTTTTTGCTTTGCATCATCATTTTGAAAAAGGACTGATTTCGCCTGATGTAATCAGTCTGAATATAGGCTATGATCCGGCACGTTCATTTATCCTTCCAGCGATGAATCTTGCTTTCATACGCAGGGATTTCAAGGAGAATCCGCAAGTCTACTATTATCTTCTGGATGATGAAATTCTCTTCGGAAAAGGCCCTCAGTCGCTTTTTGCAAAGAAATTCGAGGAAATCTATCCCTCATATGCCGGAGCATCGTTTTTCGGGCGTTGCGCCTTCGTTTTTTCTGAAGCGGATATAAAGAAAGTTCAGGCGGAAAATCCCTCGGCTATAATTGTACGTCCGGGAGCTGAACCGAGCTTCGATTATTCGACATATCCTCTGAAAAGCGGAAGCGGCGAAATTGAGCTTTACTGGCGCGACGCTTATGTGCTTGGAAAATCTTCGAAAACTAAATTCGCATTCGGAAACTGGGGCGAAAAAGCTTCTCTCGAGCTTGGCGATGCTATCTCAATACGCTCGAAAAACGGCAAATATATCGATTTCACTCTGAGCAGTCTGGACGGAGCCGAGCTCAAGAAATCGACTCATATGATGCTGGTTTTCAGCGGCAGAATCGAGCTTGAAAATCTTTATTACGATCAGAACGGAAAGAATCCCGTTGCTCCTTCGACTAAGGTTCTTGCCGAGCCTCTGCGCGGCATTCTCACGCTTCCGTCATCCTTCAAAAGCGTCAAAGCTTTCTGGAAGGAAAGCAACGGCGCAAAAGGCGGAGAACTCAAGGTCGAAAAAGCTCCGTCCGGCTGGCAGATTAATCTGGATGCAAAGTCCAGCGTATTCGAGCTCATTACGGAATAAACATTCAGCCTTGCGATATCTTGTCTCTGGAAACGGCTTCATTCCGTCAATAATAAATGATCCTCCTCGAATGTCCCTGCATTAGAATGTTTTCATTGTAAAGAAGCTTGATTTCAAAACCCTTGCAATCTACTTTAAGACCTCAATGCGGGGGACATTCGGGGGACATTCGGCTCTGATCAGACACAAGGATACACACAATGATAAAAGTACTAACTTTTTTAATTACTTTTTTGGGCTTAATATCGTTTTTGCACGCTAAACCTATGGATTCAAAAACAGCGGAAGAAATTCCCGAACTTAGGGAAATTGTCATAAATTTAAATGTAAAACAGAATTATATCTTATCAGAAAAAGATCAAGAATGTTTAATCAGAGCTATAGATAGCAAAGATCCTGTCTTATTATCGGCTGCTGTATGGATTATTGGAGAAACTAAAGAGAACCTAAAAAAATTCAGTAACAAAATAGAGATTCTTTTTAAGGACAAAGCCAACTTGGATGAGATGTCTGTTGCATTTATCACAATTGCACTTAACAAACAAGAGGCACTTAGAACTGGTATAAATTGGCAGCCGGATAAGTTACTCTTAGATTCTTCCAATCAATATTTGTGTATTGAAACAGCACGTGCATTATTGAAAGATTCGAACGAAGGAAAGCAAGATATAATAAAAAAATTGCAGATGGATGAAAGACCTATGGTAAGAGCTGCTGCAAAATGTTTTTCTATGGATTCACGGTCAAATACGCCAATGCTTGATGAGCGCTACGAATTATTGCTTTCGATTATAAGAACCCAATAAAAAGCTTATCAGACAATTGTCCTTGTCCTGAGGTGACTCAATAAATGAAAAGAAATCGTATAGTCAAGATATTTGCTTTAATTATCGCTGACAAATAATAAATCGCTCCGTCGCCGCTAGGCGGGAAGGCATTCGCCTTCAATCTGTAAAATGCTTAGGGATGGTGCAGATCAGTCTTTAGATATCTTGTGGCCGAGAGCGGCTTCGGCGGCTTTCATGCCGTCGACTCCGGCGGATGTGATACCGCCTGCGAAACCGGCTCCCTCGCCTGCGATATACAGGCCTTTAAGCGTGGATTCCATTGTCTCGAAGTCTCTGGTAAAGCGCACCGGACTTGAGACTTTACATTCGACTCCGACCAGTTTGCCTTTTCTCATGAAACCGGAACTCGTTTTCTCGAAATTCTGGAGCGCCGTCTGGATCGCTTTGACGGTTTTCGAGGGAAGAATGCTGTCCAGCGAGGCCGGAACAAGACCTAGCTTGTAACTGCTTTCCTTCATCGAAAGTTTTTTCTCGCCACGCACAAAAGCCGCCGCATCCTGAGCAGGAGAACTGTAGTTGCTTCCTCCGGCTGCAAAGACATCCTTTTCGATTTTTGCAAGGAAGGCAAAGGCATCCTGGGCGGATTTGAAATCAGAGGCTTTTTGATTGACAATTATCGCCGAGTTGGCGAATTTTCCATTGCGCGCGAAACGGCTCATGCCGTTTGTGGAAAGCTGTCCTTCCACGCTGCTTCCGGGCACAATTTCGCCTCCGGGACACATGCAGAAGGTTGCGGCTCCGGAGATTCCAGAGTTTTCGGCTGTACGGCTGACAAAATTATATTCCGCGGCTCCGAGGCAGTAAGGAGGTATTTCCTCGCCGTATCTGATCTGGTTTATGAATTCTTGACTGTGTTCGATACGGCTGCCGATCTGGAAGTCTTTGAGGCTGTATCCGACGCCTTCATTTATCAGCGAAAGGATCAGCTCGACAGCACTGTGTCCGGGTGCCAGAATCACCGTTTCAGACTCGACTTTTGTGCCGTCCGAAAACTTCAGACCTCGGCATTTATCGTTTTCTCGGATGATGCCGACAGCCTTGCGTCCCCAGAAGAATTTTCCACCAAGTGATTCAATATATTTCCTAATGAACACCACCATTCCCGGCAAAACATCCGAGCCTATATGCGGATGTTTGAGGTATGAAATTTCCTGTGCGGCTCCGCCTTTTACAAAGACGTCCAGAATATATTTTATACGCGGATCGCGTATTCTTGTGTAAAGTTTGCCGTCGGAATAAGTACCTGCCCCACCCTCGCCGAAAAGGAAATTACTTTCTGAATTGAGTATGCGCTGCTGGTAGAGTCTGTCGATATCTTTCTCACGTGTTTCGACATCGAAACCGCGATCGAAGATAAAAGGTTTTGTGCCTGCTTCGGCAAGAATAAGCGCCGCCATGAGTCCGGCAGGCCCTGTACCGAGCACAAGAGGATTAGATATTTTCGACAGATTTTCAGGCTGAATATAAGGCTCGTCATTCCTGAACTCGGTAAGAGCATCTGGTATTTCTTTTGTATCCAGATTGAGAGCAAGACGATACAGGAAATGCATTGAGCGCACGCTACGCGCGTCCAGACTTTTCTGGATTATCCTGTAGGCTGTAATTTTTGCTTCAGGAATTTGCAGAAATGAGGCTATGAACGGCTTCAGCTCGGCATCCGGATTCTTTCTGTTTCTGACTTCGCTTATAAAGAGCTTGAAGCCGTCGAGGAGATATTCTTTCATTTAAAATCCTTTTCGGAAAACACAATAGCCTCGAAGGTGCTGAGACGCACGTCTTCATCTTTCCATGCGTCCGGGGCAAGTCCGGCCTTGGCTGCGAGATGTTCCATCATCGTTTCAAGATCCCATCCCTGCTCCGGTGCTACCTGAGGCAGGAACACTGCCGAGTGATTTCCCTTTATCATGATGATTCCATGCTTTCCAAGCTCAAAATCATCGATAGAAGGGATTTCCTCCGGCGGAGTTAGAACCGAAATTTCTATTTCAACTGTATCCAGTTCCTCCTTGCTTGCCAAAGGAACAAAACGAGGATCTTTAAATGCGGCGTTGTACGCGTTGTTCACAATATTATTGATAAGCGGCTCGAAAGGAACAATGTTTCCTATGCAGCCGCGCAAGTTGCCTGAAGCGCTGTGCAAAGTTACAAAGCATGAGGCTATTTCTTTAACGCATTCGGGCGGCTCCGGCATTCTCTCCTTGGTTTTAAGAAGAGCGCTTTCGATAGTCTTCCTTGCGCATTCGAGCATGAATTTCTTTTCAAGTTCACTGTACATTGTGACATCCTCCATTTTTTTTACCGACAGGCGGGGATATGGGGTTCCTGCCGGATTCTCTTTAGTCTATTATCGGTCTGAAAACTGCCTGAGCTCTGGCAAGGTCGATTCTGTCGAGCTTCAGGAATATAAAATCTCCGCACTTGTATTCGCGCGAATCACGTCTGGCTTTGATTTTGCCTTTTCCTTTCTTGTAGGTGAATCCTTCAGGCGAGCCAAGGTATGACGATGGCACAAAGCCGTATATTCCGAGACTAGGAATATCGGCCATGAGCCCTGCGGATGTGATTCTGGCAACAACAGCCTCATACATCGGAGCAGGACCGTCCTCGTTGATCTGATGCAGATAATGCAGCTTAAGACGGTCATTTGCCGAATAATAGGCCTCGTCGTTATTGATTTCCTTCTCCGAACATTCTTCAGCTGCTGACTGCATGAACTTCTTCGAGCGCAATTTACCCTTGCGGTCGTATTCATAAAGCTGCTGATGCACGAGCAGGTCGGGATAACGTCTGATCGGGCTTGTGAAGTGCGAATAAAACATCTTTCCGAGTCCGAAATGCAAGGCAGGTTCAGCCTGATAGAAGGCCTTCGGCAAAGAACGCAGGAAAGCGCTTGTGATTACAGGACGCTTATGATCCTCCGGCAACTCTGTGAGGAATTCATTGCAGCAGACGCGGTTTGTGAGGTCGCCCGTGCTGATTCCGAAGGCAGAAAGCACGAAGTCCGAAAACTCTGCGATCTTGTCGGGATTCGGTTCGGGGTGTACGCGGAAAACTCCCGGAATCTTTTTCTGGTCGAGTTCCATCGCAACAGCGGTATTGGCGGCAAGCATGCAGTCTTCGACAACCTGATCGGCTTCCTTCTGCATCTTGACTTCAAGACCTTTGATAGTCTTGGTCGCTTCATCGCAGAGAACTCGCGTTTCAACGGTTCGCAGATCGAGAAAGACTTCATCTTTTCTGCGGTTTTTCCTGAGTTTTCTTGCGGTTTCGATTATGAGATCGATATTCTTGAGGAATTTTTTGTCCCATGATTCAGGAGCCTTGCCGCTGTCGATGTACTCCTGAACTTCTTTGAAGTTGAGTCTGGCTGTGACCTTGATATAGCTTCTGGTTCTGTAGAACGAGATTATTTTACCTGTTTTCTTGTTGATAGTAAAAATCACGCTGTGGGCAGGGGATTTCTTGTCTGCCGTCAAGCTTATGAGTCGTGTAAGAGTTCTTGGCAGCATGGGCATTGTCATGCCTGGCAGATATGATGTAAATGAACGTTCACGAGCCATTTTATCCCATTTTGAGCCGGGACGTATCCAGGCGGCGACATCGGCGATATGGACTCCAAGTTCAAGCTCAGTAGCCTTTTTACCCTGAGATATCGATATTGCGTCGTCAAAATCCTTTGCGTCAACAGGATCGATTGTTACGCAGAAACGTCTGCTGAAATCCTTGCGGTCAGCTTCAACGGGCTTGATCTTCGAGGCCTCATTATCTTCTTCCTCGGTATAGCGCCTTGGAATTGAGAATTCCTTGATGACTGCTTTGATATCGCCCTCGACAGTTCCTGCCTTGCCAATCGTTTCCTCAACCGAACCCCGCACTTTTTCGGTGTATTTTGAGCCTGAAGGCAGGAGTCTCAATTTGACCCAGTCGCCTTTTTTCGCTCCTTTGGGAGGCCCTGAGATGTCGATCTCATTAGGCATATTCTTGCTGAGCGGTTTAACTTTGAAGCCAGCGACAAGTTCGCCGATTACGAAATCGCGGTCGCGGGTGATAATGGCAGTAACTTTGCCAGACGGTCCTTTGCTGCTGTCCCACGAAGGAGCGTCCTTGAAGACCGCCACTTCGACGGTGTCGCCGTGCATGGCGTGTCCGATGTAGCGGGGAGGAATAAAAATGTCGGGGCCGCCCTCCTCCGGTGTGACAAACCCGAGTCCGCGCTGTGACACCGATATTTTGCCTTTTACTTTTCTGCCGGAAACGGCTTCTTCACGGTCACGGTTCTTTTTGAACTCGAAAAATTTCTTCTGTCTTTTTTTACCCATGATCTGCTCAAGCTCCGCCTGAAAATGTGTTTATGCAAATATGCTTGCATATAAGTCAAATTCAAATCCTGCTCAAGCTTTTTCACAAAGCCGGAACATAGGAGCTGTTCATAAATAACCTTTAGATTTGCCATGTTCTCGTGAATGCTTTTTGTGCCGCCGACTCGTTAGATATCCGAAGATATCCGCCTCGCCGTCACCCCAAAAATCAAATCACGATCTCCACGGTAATTTGTAAAGTTAATTTCTTTACAGCTCCATAGCTTGATTGGATAATGAATTCAAAGGACGCTATATTAAACATAACGGGAATTAATCATCGGGGTCGCTAATAATTGCGTTATGATCAACTGGATAAGCATAAAAAATCTGGCTCTTGTTGAAAAGGCTGATATCGAATTCGGCAGTACTTTCAATGTGGTCACAGGGGAAACCGGAGCGGGCAAATCGGTCATCATAGGTTCCATCGGGATGATTCTTGGCTCGCGCGCCGACAGATCAAGCATCAGAAGCGGAGAAGACCGCTGTGAAGTTTCGGCCGGAATTCTTATCGCAAAACACGTGGCAAAAGATGTTAAAGAGATACTCGAAAACGCCGGAATCGACTTCAAAAATGACGATGAACTCACGATCCGCAGAGTCATAACTGCTTCATCCGCGAGAAATTTCATCAACGATGTCCCTGTTTCTCTTCAAATTATCAAGGATCTCGGCGATCTGCTTATCGACATTCACGGAGCCAATGAGCATCAGTCGCTTTTCCGTCAGAATATGCAGCTTCAGATACTCGACCGCTACGCTTCGCTTGAGTCTGCCCGCGAAAAATGCGCCGGAATCTGCGAGGACATCAGAGAAGTGAAAAAGCGTCGCGAGGAGCTTCTCGGCGGTCTCCCCTCGCCTATCGAGGCGGAACATCTGAAAATGTCGGTTGCGGAAATCGAAAAAGCAGCGCCGCGTCCCGGTGAGGATACGGAACTTTCCGCCAGACATGCCCTTGCGGCAAATTCGCGTCATGTAATTGAATGTGCCGCGAGAATCAGCTCAATCCTGACTGAATCCGAGAACTCTGCCGCGGACATGATAGCCGAAGTTTACAGGGCAGTTCACGAGCTCGAAAGAATCGACAGCGCCAAAGGCTCGGAATTCATGCGTTCCTGCGACAGCATCGCCGCTCAGATCAAGGAACTTTCATCCGACATATCTTCTTACGCCGAAAGCGTCGAACTGGATGAGCGGGAATTCAACAGTCTTGAGGAAAGACTCCGTCAGCTTCAGACACTGAAAAGACGTTACGGCCCGTCTATCGACGACATTTTGAGTTCGCTCGAAACAGCCAGAAAAAAGCTGGAAGCCTTTGAAAATGTGGCAGAACTTAAAGAATCCCTCGAAAACGAAGAACAGACTCTTGTCCAGAAGCTCAAAAACGAGGCTGCCAAGCTTTCCGATTCACGTAAAAAGGCAGCGATTAAACTTTCAAAGGAAGTTTCTGCTTCCCTGAAAAATCTCGGATTCCTTAAAGCTGATTTTTCGATTGCCTTTGAAGCCAAAGAACCCGCTGCCGACGGTATGGATAAAATCGACTTCATTTTTGCTCCGAATCCCGGAGAAGCCGCCCGTCCTTTGCGTGAAATCGCAAGTTCGGGTGAAATGTCGCGCGTAATGCTTGCGCTCAAAACGGTGATTGCGGAGAACGACTCCGTCCCTGTCCTGCTTTTCGACGAAATCGACGTGAATATCGGCGGCGAAACCGCTGTGAAAGTAGGGGAAGCCTTGAAGAAACTATCTTCAACTCATCAGGTTCTCTGCATCTCGCATCTGCCTCAGGTCGCAGCTGCCGCAGACAGGCATATGCTTGTAAGCAAGCAGGTAAGCGGAAAAAGAACCAGCAGCTCGATAACTGTACTTGAAGGCAAGGAACGCCAAAACGAAATCGCCCGCATGCTTGGCGGCACCAAAGCCGCTTCCGAACACGCCGCCGAACTCCTCAAAGTCGCCGCTAAATAAGAGTTTCAGGATTATTGAAAACATGGGGCTGAGGCAATATATTCAGAACTAATTATTCCCGCAATATATTCATCTTGAGATTAATCAAAATTTAATCCTTTTTAATGCAAGGAGTTATAAAAATGTCCGGAAAACAATTTCTGAAGACTCTGCTTCCTTCGCTGCTGCTTATGGGAAGCATTTCACTTTTCGGCGCGGCTGTCGGCGATTCAATGCTCGATAACGGAGACTTCCAGAAAGACGCTGACAAAAACTCTGTTCCGGACGGCTGGAACGCGCCGGGCAAAGGCATCAGCTATCCTGCCGAAAACGGAAATGTTTACCTCAAAATCGACGGTGGAAAACTAAACAACGGCAAATCAATCAAGCTCGATCCTGACTGGAGAGCATTCAAACTCACAGGCAAAGCCCGTTATGATAAGGTAGTACAGGGCAAGGAAACTTGGGAAACCGCACGCATCGCAATGGAATTTAAGGACAAAGACGGCAAGCATGTCGATCCCTGGCCCTGGGTTTTCGGAGTGACTGGCTCAAGCAACGGACAATGGGTCAATATTGATCATGAATATATTATTCCGCCGGGAGCCGTTTCTCTTTCCTTTTCTCCGGCAAACTTCGGCACAGCGGGAACGGTTGAGTTCGATGATCTCAAACTGACAGTTACAGCCATATTCTACAAGGGTGATGTCCCTGCCCCTGAAGAACTTGTCTCTTTTAATGAGCACTGGAGCCTAAAAAATACATGGAGACAGAAGAACAGAACACGCGACTCAATATCACTCAACGGCTTATGGAAGTTCATACCTCAACTTGAAACCTCTACAACAATTCCTGCGCCGAACAGCGGCTGGGGATATTTCAAAGTCCCGGGCACATGGCCGGAATTCCAGAAAAACAGCGCTTCGTTTGCTCAGGAAATAGTTTATGCTCCCGAAACCATCGACAGAATCAGCGGAAAAACTTACGAACAGGCTTGGTATAAACGCGATATCGATGTCCCTGCCGACTGGAAGGACAAGAAGATATTTATCGATTTCGGCATGATACAGACCCATGCAAAAGTTTTCATTGACGGAGCGGATGCCGGAGAACTCTGGTTCCCGGGCGGCAAGCTGGATATCACAAAAAATGTCCTTCCAGGCAAGAAACAGACTGTCGCCGTACTTCTTACAGCACGTCCTCTTGAGGCCGAAAGCAAAGTCTTCATGGCACCCGATCGCATAATAACGAAAAAAGCGGAGCTGAAGATGAAGGGACTGACAGGCGACGTCTATCTCGTCGCGGAGCCGTCAGAAACGAAAGTTGATGATGTTCTTGCAGTTACATCCGTCGGAAAAGGACGGGTAGACTTTGAAACGACGATAACGGATCTGCCTTCCGGACAAAGCTTCCGTCTGAATGCCGTCATTTATGACGGAGAGACAGCCGTCAAAGCTATAAGATCTTCATTCTTCAAAGCTTCTGAATTAAAAAATAGCAAAATGAGCTTCGGAGATTTCTGGCCGGAAGCGAAAAAATGGGATACCGATACTCCGTCAAATATCTATAGAGCCGTCATATCGCTGGAAGACAGCAACGGCAGAATTCTGGATGAAACCCTGCCGATTACATTCGGCTTCAGGGAATTCCAGATAGTCGGCAAAGATTTCTTCCTCAACGGCAAGAAGATACATCTGAGAGCTCTGCTCCTCGATAATCTTTGTATGCAGGCTGAAAGGGCTTCGCTGGAAGGTTCTCTCAATTCATGCAAGAAGTTGAAGGATAACGGTTTCAACTTCTTTATTACCGGCAACTACGGTTTTGAACCGGGGCAGGTCGGTTATATGGACGCTCTCTTTGAAGCCGCCGACAAAACAGGAATGCTCTGTTCTTTTTCGCTTCCGCATGAAAAAGATTTCAACTGGTTGAAAACAAAGGAAAACATTGACAATTACCGCGCCATGTCAAAATGGCTGATACGTCGGGTTCAGAATCATCCGGCAATTATAATGTATGCGATGACTCACAACGCCACAGGATATCATGGAGACCAGAATCCGCTGAAGATGGATGGAGTCTATGATCCTGTCGTGGCTGCCGGGGAAACGACGAAAAACCCTTCAGAAGGTTCTTTTGTCTTCAAGAGAGTTCAAGCTGAACTTGCCGCGGACATCGCAAGAGACATCGACAGAACACGCGCAGTGTACCATCATCAGTGCGGAAACCTCGGACAGATCTATACGCTGAATTGCTATCTTAACTGGGCTCCCCGTCAGGAACGCAGCGAGTGGATGCGCAACTGGTCTCAGAACGGCGTAAAACCCTTCTTCTTTGTGGAATGGGGACTGCCGCATATTGCCTCATGGTCCAGCTATCGCGGACCTCAGTTCATCTGGAGATATGAGGCGTTTCAGCAGGTCTGGGACTCAGAATTCGCAGCCTCGATTCTCGGAGACAAAACCTATAAGATGGATGAGATGAAGCTTGCTCTTATGGCCGAAGAAGAAAAGGCCTGGGCAACAGGTAAGCCCTTCTTCTTCTCAAGATTCACACGCTATATATCGCAACTTGAGACCAATTATCGCGAAGTGAAAGAATACTTCTCTCAGGATAACTGGCGTTCGCACAGAGCCTGGGGAGTTTCAGCCATGCTGCCCTGGGATCAGGAAGGTTTCTGGCTCAGGAATTCCACACCTGCGAAAATAAGCGCTTATGCGGACAGATACAGGAATCTGAAAAAGCCTGGCATAGTTCCAGACTTCATTCCGGTGTCCAATCAGAGCATTTATGATCTTTCGGAAAAGCCT
Organism: Verrucomicrobiota bacterium; assembly: GCA_022703965.1. GTDB lineage: Bacteria > Verrucomicrobiota > Lentisphaeria > Victivallales > UBA1829 > JAKJHH01. The sequence goes on along the minus strand of JAKJHH010000012.1, from coordinate 15,137 downwards.
CTTTACGATTTCACAAGCATAGGACGCGAATTCATGAAGTGGAACAAGCCTTTCATCGCCTTCATCGGCGGCGGCAAGGAATTCACCGATAAAGCTCACAATTTCGAGCCCGGCGAAAAGGTATCGAAACAGCTGCTTGTTCTTAACGATTCGCGCAGCGAAGGCGAATTCAGCTATAAATACAGCATCGACGGAAGCACAAAATCCGGAAAATTGAGTATCAGGGCAGGGGAATCATCCTCGGTCAAAATCGAATTTGAAATGCCGTCCAAGAGCTCGGTTCTCTCAGCTGAGGTGAAGTTCCCGGACGGAACTGTTTTCAAGGACGAATTTACGCTTGATCCGGTAAAAACGCCCTCGGGCAAGAGCTTCTTTGCCTCGATGGGACTCAGTTCCTACGATTTCCCGAAGCCCGAGCAGATTTCTGTTTTTGACCCGAAAGGTCTGACAATTCCGCTACTGGACGCTGCAAATATTGAATATACAAAGCTCGACAGCATTGCAAAGATTCCGGAAAGCGGCATTCTTATAGTAGGACGCGAGGCATTCTCGGATAAAAACATGCAGATTGACTTCAGTTCCGTGCCTAACGGACTCAGAGTTCTGATTATGGAGCAGAGTCCTGAGACGCTGGCGGGCAGATTCGGCTTCAGGATGAACATTCAGGGAATACGCAATGTCTTTATAAGAGACGCAAAGCATCCTGTTTTTGCCGGACTCAGTCAGGAAAATCTCAGAGACTGGCGCGGAGCCTCGACTCTCACAAGTCCTTCGCTTGTAGTAGATCCTTACGAGCAGCACGATCCTAGATGGAATTGGCTGGGCTTCGAAAATACACGAGTCTGGAGAAACGGAAACAACGGAAATATATGCTCGGTTCTCATCGAAAAGCCCGAAAAAGGCAATTTTCTTTCCCTTCTCGACTGCGGTTTCGATCTTCAGTACAGCCCGCTGATTGAATACAGCGAGGGAAGAGGAAAAGTCGTTTTCTGTCAGCTTGATCTCTCCGGCAGAACGGAAGTCGATCCAGTGGCTAAAGTTCTCATCTACAAGCTGATAAATTATCTTAACAAAGCTGCGGCAGCTCCAGAGCGCAAGGTATTTTACTACGGTGACGGCAACGGAGAAAAGCTGCTCAAGGATCTTTCTCTCGACTTCCTGCCCGTGGCTGGAGGCAAGCAGGACAGCAGTTCAGTTCTTGTAGTTTCAGGCTCGAACCTGAATCTGGGCGATATCAGCGATACTGTCAAGGACGGAATGAATGTGCTTTGTCTGGCGCTTGACCAAAACTCAGCCGACAGCATTCTGCCCGGCCTCGTAAAAATCGAAAAAATGAAAGTTCCTTCCTCAATGGCTGAGCGGAACAACGAAGCGGTTTTCCGTGGACTTTCCAACGCTGATTTCCATCGCAGAACTCTTATGGATTTCAACGGAATCAAAGATTCCGACGATCCGTCCATAAAGGTCGTGAAGCTCGGAAGAGGCACTGTTGTCTTCTGTCAGGTCGCCCCGTGGCAGCTTGATTACGCAAAGAAACCGTACCTCAGAAGTTCATACCGCAGAAGCACATTCATGGTGTCGAGAATTCTTGCGAATATGGGAGCATCCTTCGACTCCAGCCTGCTTAAGAATATATCGCGTCAGGAGCTTGTGATAACGGCAAAACTTCCTTCAGCCTGGAAGGGAGAAGCCGACAAGAGCAATAAGGGACGCGATCAGAAATTCTTTGATCCGTCCTTCAATGATGCGTCATGGCGTCCGATCAAAGTGCCGGGACTCTTTGATGTCGAGCGCAAAGACCTCAGCGGTTATGACGGCCTGTTCTGGTACAGACTCAAATTCAGAGTTCCGGAAGAGCTCAAAAACAACGACAGACTGCTGCTCAATCTCGGAGCCGTCGATGATGAATCGTGGGTCTGGATGAACGGAGAATTCCTTGGTGAAGTCACAAAAGCCACGAATCCGCAGGATTATTATTCCGTTCAGCGCAAGTATGTCGTCGGCCGCGATATCATGGACATGGGCGGAGCTGAAAATACGCTCGTCGTGCTTGTAAACGATACGTATCTCAACGGCGGCATAAAGGGCGTTCCTTCTCTCAGCATAGTGGACACTCCATGGGACAACAGTTACTATGTGCAGAAGCCAGTCGCCGATGATGATCCATATAGATATTATCGCTGGTAAATTCTTGACAATGATGATAGATTTTCTCAAAATGGAGCTGTCATCATTATGAATAAAGAAGATATATATAAAAAAGTTGCGTATGAGCTTGAGCTCTTCCACATAAAAGCTCAGGAATTCAAGGACGAAAAACTCAGCGGAGCCGAACTGAAACCTTTCGGGGCGAAGTTCGGCTTTTATGAGCAGAAGGACGGACGTTTCATGGTTCGCGTCCGTATTCCCGGCGGCGAAATCACTACAAAAGACTTCAGCATTATTGCCTCGAATTCCGAATCCCACGGTGCAGCCTTTCTGCATTTCACCACACGTCAGGACATACAGATTCACGGCCTTGATGTTACAAGAGTCTATCCGCTTGTTGAATCTCTCTTCAAAAACGGAATTGTTTTCCGCGGGGGCGGCGGAGATACCTTCAGAAATATAACCTCATGCCCCCATAGCGGCTGTCTGGAAAAAACAGTCTTCGATGTACTTCCTTTTGTCAAAGCACTCAACAGCTTTATGCTCGACTATGATAAGGCGTTCAAGCTTCCGCGTAAACTGAAAATATCTTTTTCCTGCTGCCGTGAGGACTCCGACATGGCTTCCTTTACCGACCTCGGTTTCATTGCGGTCAACAAGGACGGTAAAGCCGGTTTCGAGGTCTGGCTTGCGGGCGGACTCGGACGCGAAAGCATGAAAGGCATCAGAATCACGGAATTTACAGAGGCAAAAAACATCTTCCGCTACGCCGCGGCTATTACTGAACTCTTTCACGATCACGGCGACCGGAAAAACAGAGCTTCAGCCCGCCTTCGCTTTGTTCTGAAAAGACTTGGAGAAGAAGAATTCAGAAAGCTTTTTGCCGAGTATTATTCAAAGAAGGAAGTCATGGATGTCGCCGCTCCGGCAGCTGCCAACGCTCCTGTGCCGGAAAAAAGCGTAATACGCCATTATCACGTTGTACATGTGCCTGGAGGTAATCTAAAATCCTTTGAAGCAGACAGACTTGTAGAACTTTTCAAGACGGCCGGTATTGAAAAGTTCAGAATCACGCGCCGCCAGAATATACTTATTCCGGCTCAGGGCGAGGATGATGCAAAGCTTCTCGAACAGATTCTTTCCATTAATCCTCTTCTTGCTGAGATTCCGGATGAATCAATGCCTGTTGCCTGTATCGGAGCTAAAGTCTGCAAAATAGGTATTGCCGATTCACAGACGGCCTCTCTTGATATCTTCAATGCTGCCAGTTCTGTGGCCGGCACTGATTTCGAACTCAAGGCATTCCTCTTTAAAGAGATATGTTCTAAAATCAGGGTTTCAGGATGTCATAATTCATGTGCATTTCATCATTGCTCAGGACTTGGCTTTCAAGGTTTTGTCAAAAGAGATGGCGAAAAGAGTGCTGTTTTCTTTAAGATTTTTGTCGGAGGCAGCAACGAAAAACTCGGACACAGTGATGAAAAATATTTTATAAAGGCCTCGGAAACAGGAGTCTTCATGACAGAATTCTTTAAAGCCAGACTGCTTGAAAAGAACAGTTCCTTTGAAGACTTCACAGAAAAATTTCTTGCTTCTCACTTTGCCTGAAAGAATAAGCTGATGTCGTCATCCAGAAAGATATATCTTGCATATCCGCGCGGTTTCTGTGCCGGCGTAAGACGTTCTCTTGAAACGGTTGAGAAAGCTCTTGCCGTCCATGGAGCCCCTGTTTACGTACTCCATGAGATTGTCCACAATGATTTCGTTGTCGAATCCCTGAAAAAACGCGGCGTTATTTTTGTTGAAAGTCTGGATGAAGTTCCGCCGAAGTCCCCACTTATTTTCAGCGCTCATGGAGTTCCCCTTTCTGTCGAAGAAGAGGCCTGCCAAAAGAATCTTCGCGTAATTGACGCAACATGCCCGCTTGTGAAAAAGATCCATCGCAAGGCATCGGAACTAGAGAAAAAGGATTATAAAATAGTCCTCATCGGACACCGCAGACATCCGGAAATCAAAGGGACATCAGGTCGTCTAAAGACGGCACCATCCGTCATTGAAAATATTCAGGAGGCAAAAGCTTTTCATGAATATCCGTCAGATATCCGTCAAATTGCCTGTCTTTCACAAACTACTCTGAATGTGGAAGAAACTAAAGATATAATTGACGAATTAAAGAAGAATTATCCGAATCTGACGGAATCTGACGGCATATGTTACGCTACATTAAACCGTCAGAATGCCGTCAAAAAACTGCTTGAATACTGTGATACCGTCATAATATCCGGATCGCCGAAAAGCTCCAATTCGACACGTCTTAAAGAGCTTGCCGAAAAAGCCGGACGAAAGGCTTTTCTCGCAGGCAGAGCCTCTTCTCTAAAAGCCGAGGACTTTGCGGATTCCATCTCAATAGGAATTTCCGCCGGAGCTTCCGCACCGGAGTGTCTTTTGGAAGAATCCATAGCCTTCCTGCGTTCCATCGGCTGGGATTGCGAACCCGAAGAAGTCCGAGCCGCCGAAGAAAACACCGTCTTCCCCCTCCCCGAAATCTGAAAATACCCTTTTCCTCTTCTCTATACGTTGCCATAAGAAACACTTATACGTTTACTCATGGCTTTTCTTATTACGGGTGGAAAATCTTGAATTCCTCGAATAACAATTTATATTTGTTGCTCAGTCAGAGGGGGAGCTGTTTCATAGAGTGCTTTACTTGTTCTGGCGTATAACAAGGCTAAATATATGACAAGAATTATAGCATCTCTCTCAATCATCTGTATGATCGTACTTACTGCTGCTTGCGAAGACTCAAAACCAACAAATGCTACTGTTTATGCAATCTGCGACGATGCCTTTGAAATGCGCATAAACGGAATAAAAGTTCTTGACTGCGCAAAAAAAGCGCTCAAAGAGGAACGGGTTTCTCTAAAGAAAACGGATAAAATCACAGTCAAAGCCATGAACTTCACTAAAGCTTATGGTTTTGCCTGTATCATAAAATTTGATGACACATTGCTTCCTCCGATTGCAACAAGCATGAGAAACTGGAAAGCATATTCTCCGCGAGATCACAACAATTGGTCTGATCCAAATGGAATGCTTAGACGAAAAAATGTTGTTGAGGGCACAAATCAGACTTGGAAAAATCTCATGGAAGCAAAATTAACTATTCCTTGTGAATCAATCTGGAGCGATCCCAAAGACAGTACTGCCTATTTGTATTTGGACATCATTAAGTAAAAATCTTAGATCAGAATCAATGTGCAATAAGATAAAAAAACTTTTGGAACAAAGAAACTAATATGGTGATCTGAGTCAAAGAATATATAAATCATGCAACATCTTAATATGTTTAACATTACAGCTAAAAAGATGGAGGATAAATCCTATAGAACTATAAATGTTTATATTAATGGAGATGCCAAATTGCTTCACTCCCAAGCTGTAAATTTATGGAATAGCCAAAAATGAAAAAAAAATGGTTTTTGTTATGCATTCTTATTACAATACTTTTGATTGTGTATTCATTTTGTTCTACCATTTTCATTTTTGATGTTGCTACAGCTAAACAGCTTAAAAACAAGGTTCTATTCCAGTCTGTTGTTACTGGAATGAAGCTATACGCTGAATCATACGCTTGTTTTCCTAATACATTGTCTGTCCTAGCCTTAGATGCTAATAACATCAAATGGATTGATGGAGATATTAATGCCTATGGAAAGCCTCTCTTCTTACGCACAAGTTTTAATGGAGTTACAACGACACTTGTAAGTATGATTGGAGATGACAATTTCAAAAACAATGAAGATCTCAGGGTTGACATGGAAATTCAATGCATTGAAGGAAAATTGAACATAATAAATGTTTTAGCCTCACCAAAAGCCGGAGAATTGACGGTGAAAGGAACGGAAAAATAAGGATTCCCCCTCCCCGAAATCTGAAAAATCAGCAATCTCTTATCAAAGTTTCTGATCACGCTTAATACACTTCGTTGCAGTGCTTAACTATGGACATCATGGACAATATAGACGATATGGACAAGCCTTCAGCCATTTGCAGTCTGCGATCCTAAAGAAGTAAAATTTTCGTGGATTGTACTTCAAAGACTCTGTGATCTGTTTCTTTTAATGGATAGAATGGACTATATGGACGCAATGGACAAAACAAGATCAGAGCAAACTTTAATTTGTGATAATATTTTACATGACTTCATGATGTAAGTTCCTAATCTCCAAGCTTATCCTTCGTGTCCTTCGCGCCCTTCGTGGTTTAATTCCACTCAATATAAAGAAGAGAGTCACATTACTAAAGCCAAAGCTTCTTAACAGCTTGATCTGTTTATGGTATTGACAATAGAAAGAGCTTGTTGTATAATTAATGCAAGCGCTTGTCGTACTACGCTTGTCCTGCTTAATAAAAAGAAGGCAATAAAATGATAACTCTGAAACAGATCGCCAAGGAAATAGGGGTACAGGAATCCACAGTATCCCGCATAATCAATCACAAGGGAGGGCCGATCAAGTTTTCGCCCGTGACAGTGGAAAAAGTACGCAAAATGGCAGAAACTATGGGATATCAGCCTAATGCGGCGGCAAGAGCGTTGGCAACCAAAAAAACAGGATATATCGGCTTCATCCTTTCAGACAGCGTACAGGGCGGCTGGAGCAATCAGTATTTTGCGGGATTTCTTTCCGGCGTGGAACATGTATGCAGAAACAAAGGTTATGGTCTGAATATATGTCTGTACAACCTTTCCAACCTTGAAAATTTTGTGTTCCCTCAGAGCATCGGACAAAAAAGCGTCGACGGAATAATTCTCTGCGGCCCTACAGACATGGCAGTTGTGGAAAAATTTAAAAATGCCAATATCCCCGCAGTCCTGATAGGAAGCAACATTCTCAGGCCGGAGGCGATTCCCGTTATTTCATTTGATATTGTGGAAGGTTATTGGAAAATGGCTCGGCACTGCGCAGAACTCGGACATCGCAGAATGCTGATATGTTCCGCGGAAAATGAAGCGACAAAATTCAAGGTCAAATGCTTTAGCGAACGTCTGCACTCTGAAGCGGAAACTCGCCATATGACGCTGGATGTCTTTACGCCTCCGCACGGGCTGATCGACCTTAACGCAGCGAAACCGTTGATGAATTACTGGCTCTCCCGTCCAGAAGCAGAACGTCCCACAGTCATTCTGGGCAGCGATCAGTTAATGGCGGGACTGACAAGAGAGCTTCACAGCCACGGTATCAGATGTCCGGAAGAACTCAGCCTGGTGAGCGGAACGGATACTCAGATATGCGGACTGACAAATCCGTCTCTTACAGCAATTCACTATGATCTTGAGGCTATAGCCGGGCGTGCAGTTGAAACTCTTACAGATTATCTGGACAAGCAGATTCCCATGCCTGCTCAACAGATTCTCAAAGGCTCATTTGAAGGAGTCATAATTCAGCGCGAATCATGCGGTTCCAATAAGCATATCTGAGTTTGCAAACAAGTTCTATGGAGAATGAAAAAATGAAGACTGATCGGAAAAACAAATCTGTTTTCTTTACACTGATTGAGCTTCTGGTGGTTATAGCAATAATCGCTATTCTGGCCGCGATGCTTCTGCCTAGCCTGAATAAAGTACGCGACAAGGCAAAGCAGATCAACTGCGTCAACAACCTCAAACAGCTCGGAGTCGGAATCATCGGCTATGCCGGCGATTACAACAACTATTTTCCCAACACATGGAGTCCCACTGTCGAGTCAGGAACCGCTTACACAGACAGAGTAAAGTCCGTTACTCTCTTCAAACGGATAAACAGCTATTACGGACTCGGAAGCGCTTTGTATCTGCCCGGATACATCAACAATCTCAAGACCTTTCAGTGTCCGGCCCGTAAGCTTGTCTTCAGCTCATTCGGAAGCTATGAGGCTGTGCCTGACGAAGGCAAGTTCTGGGAAATGTCATATGGCGGAACAGGAGCCGTCGGCACTAAAAAACAGCTGCATACCTCTTACGCCTGCCGTCCTTACCTTGCCGAACAGACGGAGTCAACTACAGCCTGGGATCAAAGCTATCGGCTCACATATCCCACACGCTCTATGGCGGCCGACTGCTTTTATCTTGAACCTGAAATCTGCGTACATGGAACGGGACAGGATGTGCTTTATCAGGACGGCAGCGTCACATTCTTAAAAGCTTCAAATCTGACCTGTCTTTATTACGCCTCCACAATTCCGGTAATTTTCACTAGAATGAACCGCTGAAAAATAAGGATAATTATGAACATCAAATCACTAAAGAAAATTTTGACACTGTCAGCCCTGCTCTGTTGCGTTTTTCAGGTAAATGCCGACAGCAATGAACGCGTTCTGAAAATCAATACTGAGCAGGTGGAAAAGGATCTTTCGCATTCATATCTTGGCGCAAACGCGCAGCAGTTTAGATCTCATTACAGCATCAGGAAAATGCTCGATAATAAAGATATCTTCAGCAAATTCCTCCTCAATATCGGTTCTCCAGTTCTTCGCATGGACGGACGCTCGGAATTCGGATGGTTCAGCAAGGAGGAAACTCTGGCTCTGCGTGAAGCCAAGGCTAAAATACGAAGACTTTCCGCCTACAAGGAAGCCGACGCGCCCGACTGGGATTTGGTTCAGGTCGACGAGTATGACGAAATGGTAAAAAAATATAAGCTGCCCTCGACTCCCATTGTAATTGAAACTCATAATCCGGATGTCGCATGGTTTCCGCCTGAAGAATTCCACGCTTTCTGCCGCAGCAACAATATTCAGATAATCGGAGCTTTCGGCGACGACCAGTATTACGATCCCGAAACAAAAAAAGTTGTCCGTTTCCGCAATAATCCCAAGTATTTTGACGGTGCGGTCGCGGATAACATGAGAAAACTTTCATGGGTACTCAAAAACGGTTATAAAGACCTCTATGTAGCCTGGGAAATCGGAAATGAATCCTTCACCGCATGGGATCCTGTGCTTTACGCGGAATACACAAAGAAAATCGTGGACGCGGCCAAGGCACTGCAACCCGACATAAAACTTTCGATTCCTACTATACTCAGAAACACTGACGATCCTTTTATCAAACAGTTCATCGAAAGCCTCAAAAAACGCGGACAAAACTCCGACTGGTTCACATGGCACGAGAAAATGATCCCTGCCCTCGGAGACTACATTAAAAAAATTGATTACGTAACCATCCATGTCTACGGCGCAAGAAGCATATATAACGCAAATTACCGCGGACTCTCTCTTGCCACCGACCTCAGCAAGCTTCCTAATACGGATCATTTACGCTTTCTCGCCACCGAATGGCGTTATACAGGTGTCGGAGGCAGCGATCACAGAACTTTTGCGATGGGTGCTATCTGGAACGCAAAATTCGCCATGACAATCCTAAGCCATCCCAAAATCGACTATTCCACAGCGCACGAATTCCTCTGCTCAAGCGGACTCGGATACTGGTCTCCCGGCAAAGGCAACACAAGCGGAAACGAAGTCGGTGATGAATGGGTTTTCCAGTATCAGGAAAACGCAAAGCCGAGTAAAACTACTCAGCTCAGAACAAAGGAGGGGAAGCCTCAGTTCGATATCGGTCCCTTCGGCCCTGTCAACAAGATGCTCAATGATCTCATAAGAGACTGCCCGATGCTTCTGGAGCACAAAGCCGATCTCGGCCCCATGAGCTCGGCTATCTATGCCGACGGCCTCAGCCTCGAGAATAAAAGCAAAAAGCCCGGAGACCTCGACTGGTTCATCTGCACAGACAAAGACCGCTCAAAAATCGGCGGCGTCATAGTAAATACTCAGGATAAACCTGTCAGACTAGTCCTTGATACAGGCAAAAATAAATATACCCTCCAGAACTTCAGACAGATGAGCTGCGACTCAGCAAAATTCTACCAGGCGGAAGTCCCAGGCGAAAGCAAGTTCTGGAAACTAACGGATATTCCCCTCAAGGACAATGTACTGATTCTGGCTCCGAACAGCGTCAGCAGTTTCAGAGGAACTTTAAAGACAAGCGACAAATAATGCTAAGCTCTTTTCAGGAACCGTAGCCCATCTACGGTTCCTTTTTTGCTAAAATGAATACAGCGTACACAAAAATGGATAACTCAGACATTTAAAAAGCACTGCAATAGAATATAATAGACATTGTATTTAAAATTAATTCAGGAATAATACAATGCATAAACTTCCCTTTCGTCAGGTTCATCTCGACTTCCACACCTCACCCGATATTGCAGGAATCGGCAAAGCATTCAACAAAAAAGAATGGCAGAAAAGACTCAAGGATGCCAGAGTCAATTCGATAACCATTTTCTCGAAGTGCCACCACGGATGGAGCTACCACCCTACAAAGGTCGGCAGAATGCATCCTCATCTTTCCTTCGACCTGCTCAAGGCTCAGTATGAAGCTTGCGAGGAAATCGGAGTTAAGACACCTATTTACCTTTCAGCCGGACTCGATGACGCCGCTTATGAAATTCATCCCGAATGGAGAGAACGCGATTTCGGCAGCAAAGAGGATCTTTATACCGGCTTCAAAAAAATGTGCTTCAACTCACCATATCTTGACTACCTCTGCGAACAGATCAAAGAAGTAGTTAAAATCTATCCCGACTCAAACGGCATATTCCTCGATATCATCTGGCAGGGACAGTGCTGCTGTCCTTCATGCATGGCTCTCATGAAAAAACATAACCTTAATCCTGAACTCGAATCCGACCGTAAAAAATGCGCGCAGATGGGCTATGACAGATACTACAGAATGACGACTGACGCCGTCCGTGCATACAAGAAAGATTATCCAGTATTCCACAACAGCGGCCACATCACGCCCGGCAAACGAGATATTCTCAAGGACTTCAGCCATCTTGAGCTGGAATCCCTGCCTACAGGCGGCTGGGGATACGACCACTTCCCGATCTCGGCAAAATACGCTCAGACTCTCGGTCTGGACTTCCTCGGCATGACAGGAAAATTCCACACTACATGGGGCGAATTCGGAGGCTACAAACATCCTAACGCTCTGCGTTATGAATGCGCCGCCATGCTTGCTTTCGGAGCAAAATGCAGCATCGGCGACCAGCTCCATCCCGACGGAAAACTTGATGCCACAACATACGCCACCATCGGTGCCGCTTATAAGGAAGTCGAAGCCAAGGAAAAATTTTGCGACAACGTTGAAAATGTTGCCGACATCGCCCTGCTTTCGAGCGCATCAACGCAGAAGGAACCGCCGCGCGAAACTCATTCCGACACCGGTGCCAGCCGCATACTCCTCGAAGGTCATTTCCTTTTCGACGTCATCGACACCCATGCGGATTTCTCCAAATACAAAATGATTATCTTCCCTGATGATGTCTACGTATCAAAAGACCTCAAGAAGAAAACGGATAAATATCTTAAAAACGGCGGAAAAATCATGCTCACAGGCTCAAGCGGCATGAATGAAGAGAAAACTGAATTCCTCTTCGATATCGGAGCCGATTATTCAGGTCTCAGCGAATTCCGTCCCGACTATGTTCTTCCTGAAAAGGAATTCCGCTCCTCCTTCATGGAAAGCCCGATGGTCATGTATTTCCGTTCGGCAAGAATCAAGGCTAAAAAAGGCAAAAGCATCGGCGAAATCTACAATCCTTATTTTAACAGAAACATCCAGCATTTCTGTTCTCACCAGCACGCTCCTAACAAGCCGAAGGCTTCTGGCTATGACGCAGGAACTATAAACGGCAATATCCTTTATGTAGCTCATCCGGTTTTCACAAACTACTACGCATACGGCGCAGTCGTCTACAAAGATTATCTGGTTAAACTGATAAAAGCCTTTGCCGGAGCCTCGAGCGTCGAAACTTCAATGCCGTCTACGGCACGTATAAGCCTCATGCAGCAGAAGAAGGAATCACGTTATATTCTCCATCTTCTCTACGCAAACACAATCTGCCGCGGCGCTCAGACAGAGCCCGGCGACAAGATTCGCGGTACAAAGAGCATTGAAGTTATCGAAGAACTCATGCCTTTGACTGTAAAGAATATCGCCGTAAAACTGCCCGAAAAAGTTACAAAGGTTGTCTCCGAGCCGGATGGCAAGGAACTCAAATTCCGTTACAACCGCAATCTTCTCGAAATCGAAGATCAGACCTTCGAATGCCATAAGATGATTGTTCTCCATTATGGAAAGAAACAGGCATGATCTGTCAAAAGACAGAAGAAATTTAAAGATTTCTGAATAAAGCCGTCATTTTTGACGGCTTTATTTTTTAATCGGATATGTAACATTGCGTTTCATTAATAAATTTGTAATTGATTAGAAATAAAGAATATGCCATGCATGGCACCATTTTAATGATTTTGATAATAAAATGGCTGGTGGATCTAGAGTTCAAGATTTAAATAGTCTATGAACAAGGCAAATCTTCGTATTTCTTATCTTATAGTACTTCTTTTACGTGAGAGAAGCAAAATATTCGTTTGCAGGGCTTAAAAATTAACTTCCGTCATTTATCCGTCATATTGTTAATTAATTTATTATAAATCGATTATAATGACGGATCTTTTGAAGATTATAGAAACCAGCTTCCCTCTCTAAGGAAGCTGGCATTTCCTGTGCGGCGGGCGGAGCCGGAGCCGCACTTATAGGGTGAAGGGGTCACCCCTTCTTACGCCTGCTTCAGGGATTTTACAAAGAGAGATATTTTTTCTGTGGCTTCGATAATGTTCTCCATCGAAGCGGCATAGGCGGCACGTACATAGCCTTCTCCGGAAGGGCCGAAAGCGGTTCCGGGAACTACAGCTACCTTCTGCTCACGAAGAAGTCTTGTCGCAAACTCCATCGAAGTCAGACCTGTTGATGTGATGTTCGGGAATACATAGAATGCACCCTTCGGCATCAGACATTTAAGTCCGGCTTCATTGAGCTTTTTAACGATGACGTTTCTGCGTTCTCTGTACTCTTCACGCATTTTTGCCATATCCTTTTTTCCGTGCTTGAGGGCTTCTTCAGCAGCTTTCTGAGCTGTGATCGGAGCGCAGAGCATGGAATACTGATGAATCTTCATCATGGCATCAATTAGATCCGCAGGACCGCAGGCATAACCTATACGGAAACCTGTCATGGCAAAGGCCTTAGAGAATCCGTGCAGAAAGAGAGTTCTTTCCTTCATGCCCGGATAAGAGGCTATTGACGGAGCATGTTTTTCATAGGAAAGTTCGGAATAAATCTCGTCAGTAATGACAAGCAGATCGTTTTCCACGGCAATTTCGGCAATTTCGGCAGCCGTTTTATCATCCAGTACAGCGCCTGTCGGGTTGCACGGGAAGTTCAGCATGAGAAGCTTTGTCTTCGGAGTAATTGCTTTTCTGAGGTCGTTAGGAAAAATTGCGAACTGATGTTCTTCCCTTGTCTTAACAGGCACGGGAATTCCGTGAGCCATTTTGATTTCGCAGGGATACGATACATAGCAGGGTTCGTTGTAAATGACTTCTTCACCGGGATTGATTATGGCGCGTATTGCCAGGTCGAGAGCTTCGCTGACTCCGACTGTGACAATACATTCCTTCTCGGGCGCGTAACTGAGTCCGAAATCAGACTTCAGATACTTACAGATTTCCTTTCTCAGCGAAAGGAGTCCAAGATTTGAGGTATAACTCGTATAACCCTTTTCGAGAGAATAGACTGCGTTTTCGCGTATTCTCCATGGCGTGATGAAGTCCGGCTCGCCTATTCCGAGCGAAATTACATCTTCCATTGTATTTACGAGTTCAAAAAAATCTCTTATGCCGCTTTTCGGCAGACTTGATATATGTTCAGCGACCCTCTTACGGGGTGATTTTGAGCCTTTCATTGACTTCCTCCTCATGCAGGATTTTTCCGGATTCCTTGTATTTTTTCAAAAGAAAATGTGTCGCGGTCGATATGACGCCGTCCATTGTCGAAAGCTTGCTTGAAACGAACGAAGCCACATCCTGAAGATTTTCGCCTTTGACGACGACCTGGAGATCATAGCCTCCGGACATCAGATAGAGCGAAGAAACTTCAGGGAATTTCGACAATCTTTTTGCGAGTTTATCGAAACCGCCTTCCCTTTCGGGACGAACTTTCACTTCGATAATAGCTTTTACCGCGTTTTCAGGCAGTATTGATTCGTCTATTATCGCCTTATATCCTATTATTACATTATCTTTTTCGAGCTGCTTGATAACCTTCTCAACTTTTTTTTCTGTTGTATCAAGCCTTTCGGCAATCCGAGCAGCTGATATATGGGCGTCTTCTGTAAGAATGCGCAGAATTTCCTGTTTCATTTCACGTCTCCTATGATAATTTTCCACTTCGGTATCGAAGAAAGGTTTAATTTTTCACGAGTTTAAACTGCGTGAAGTCTTCGAAAACCCAGTTGTTTTTTAACGTTTTATAGATAATTTCGAGGAATTTGCGCGCCAAGGCGATATTGGCTTTCGCACCTCCCCGCCGACTTTTTACCGAATCATGAAATTGCCGCAGATACGGACTGTAGCGCATGGCGATCAGAGAGCACTGTACCAACGCCGTTCGGGCGGTTTTACTACCCTTCTTCGTAATGCGTCCGTGACAGACCGTGTCGTTCGAGTTGCTCACTCGTGGCACAATGCCGATATACGCCGCCAACTGTTTGGCGGAGCGGAAATCCGCGATATTACCGATCACCGACAGCATAATCGCTGCGCCTTTCGCTCCGATTCCCTTGATGCTTTTCAAGTTGTCAAAGCCATTCATTTTACTGCCGTTTTCCTCGATGGCCTTGTCCAGTTCCGCGATGCTTTTATTCAGGCTGCGGATTTGTCCGACAATTACCTGCATCTCGATGTCGGTAATCGGGTCAAAATGATAAGACAGCGCCTTCAAAAGCCCTTTCTCGCTGGACAGTTCTTCACGCTTGATCTCGATGAAACGCGCCGCCAGCAGATTGTTGACCTTGTTTTTCAACACGGTCCGCAACTGTACGAGT
>JAKJHH010000129.1 GCA_022703965.1 Verrucomicrobiota bacterium | reverse complement strand
ACAGGTTACGATGGAACAGCCGAAGCCGCGCTGGTTTATCCGCCTTTAACGACGGTCAACGCAGACAAGGAAGGTATCGGCAGGGTTGCGGTGAGGGCGCTTATCGATAAAATCAAAAATCCCGGACGTGAGATATGCTGCCGTACTTTGTCGGTTGAGCTTGTGATAAGAAAATCAGTCGCTCAAGTCTGAGCGTAAATGATAAAGTTGCACTTTTAAGGAGTACTTATATGTACAAGGTTTCGGTATGGTCGTCGTTTTTTTCGGATGAAAGTCCCGAAGAAGCAGTTAAGATAATGTCGGCGCACAAGTACAAATATACGGAATTCTCCGATGAACATGGAGCAGTTCTGCTTCAGCGCGGGAATCCTGCGTCCGAGGGTAAAAAACTTCTGGATTACGCAAAGTCACTTGGCATGAGTTTTCCTCAGGGACATCTTCTTCTTGCCGCCGATATCGTTCAGCCTGATGCGTTGCTGCGTCGTCAAACAGTGGATTCTCTGAAAAAGTGGATTGATCTTTTTGAGGCTCTGGAAATCAAGTCGGCAGTTCTGCATCCCGGAGGCGAGAACGCGATAAAATCAGGCTGGACAAAGGAGCAGGCCGATGCGGTCAGATCGGAAAGTCTGAGCATTCTTGCCGTTCACACAAAAGGGACTCATGTAAGAATATGCCTCGAAAACATACGCCACGACCTGAACTCATTTTTTGAAATGTTTGAGAATACCGGAGTCGAAGGCCTCGGCATATGTCTGGATACAGGGCATTTGAATCTCTGCGGAGGCGGCTGGGGCGAATTCATCCGCAGAGCCGGAAGCCGTCTGAAAGCTTTGCATATAGCTGACAATTTAGGCTCCAAAGATGATCACATGCTGCCTTATGGCACCGGAACGGTAAACTGGTCAGAAGTCATGAGCGGTTTGAAGGAAATATCCTACAATGATCTTTTCAACTATGAAATACCCGGTGAACGCCGTTGTCCCAAAGCCGTCCGCGAGGTCAAACTTGACTATGGCCTGAAGCTCGCCGCTCTGATGTCCGAGTAAGTTATTGACAGAACTTTGTGCTCAAACAATTAAATGGAAATGAAAGATTAAGGACATGAGAAAATCAAAATTTACACTTGTGGAGCTTTTGATAGTAATTGCGATTATTGCAATTATTGCGTCAATGTTGCTTCCGGCACTCGGGAAGGCAAAAGGGAGTGCGAAAATGATTCAATGTCTGTCAAATCTCAGGCAAATCTCTTCTCTTGTTCTCGCATATGGTTCAGATTTCGGGGGGAACTCGCCTAAGTATAATGGGAATTTTGGGACATATGCCGGAAAATGGCAGGATGTTTATTACTATTACATGGAGCCGTTAAATGCGGCATCTGACATGATGCATTGCCGTGTTAAATCTCCGGGGAGCACATGGGTTCTTCCTAAAACTGTTTTCAGATGTCCTGAGTCTGACTATTTTGATTTTTATGTATGTGCACGACACTACAATCTCAATACTGTTCTTCAAGCTAGTTTTAATGGAGCTATAAATTTTACAGGTATTATGAAGCCTTCTGAGACTTTATATGTAGCAGATGTCATGCATGAAAGAGGACAGTGGCTTATAGGAGGAGCCGCAGATATCGGCAGAGTTCACAGAAACAACAGCGCTGCGAACATACTTTTCAGTGACGGGCATTGCGTGACAACAGGAATGGAACAGATTCCAAGCTCTATAAGCGATCATTTCTGGACAGGAAAATAGTAAGAGAAAACGGAATTATAAAGGAGTACATAACAATGATTCGACATTTATTCTTAACTGTCACAATGTTGCTTTGTTGCAGTCTTGAAGCGTCTGAGTTTCCGTCTTTTCCCTCGGCATGGAGCAAATTGAACGCCAAGGCTGAAGGGGATATTCTGATATTTGAAAACAGTAATACAGCAGGAACGCTCAATTCTGTGCAACTTGATATAAATAAGGTGAAAGGGAGGACTTTAATTGTTGAGGCTGAATTGCGCGGTGAGAATATAAGCAGACCGCTTGCTGCATGGAATGGTGCAAAACTTATGCTTACAGTTCAAACCCCGTTTACGACAATATACCCTAGGGTACAGGGTTTGGAATCCGGAACTTTTGGATGGACCAAAGTATCAGTATCGGCTCCTGTTCCATTGAATGCATCGAATGTTTCCATATCTATCGGACTTGAGAAATCGTCAGGCAAATTTGAAGTTCGGAATTTGAAGATACGGACAGAGGAGGCTGCAAGTTTAGATATACGCCAGTATGCAAATATGGCGTATGAAGATGAAGTGGAAGGGGACGGGAAAGGAGGATGGTCGGATCAGGGGCCTCAAAATGATGCTTCAAAATTTGACAGAAGCAATCTGTTTTTTCATGGAGTTCCATTTTTCCTTTCCAGAGATTCCGGCAATGCTGTGATGGCTTTCAAATCTAACCACCTTCAAAACGGTATTAAGAATCAGGAGATAGATCTTACAGGAATTTCAGGAGGAATGAAATATCTTTATGTCCTTCATACTTTATGCTGGGGTGGAGGAAAATCCGATATCGCAGGATTTATAGATGTCCTTTATTCGGGAAATAAAATGCAGACTTTTGAGGTGAAAAATACAATAGATGCAAATGATTGGCAGAGACCAAAATTCCTGCCTAACGGGGCAATTGCTGCGCAATGGAAAACAGGTCAGGGGAAAAAAGTTGCTATCTTCCTGAGTTCATTTAAGCTGGAAACGGCCTATGGAAATCCAATAAAACTTGTATTTCGTTCAGTTGAATCAGAGCCTCTTTGGCTTGTTTCAGGTATAAGCTTGTCCCCCATTGAATATAAGATTGAGATGCCTCAGGAATACATTGTAAAGGAAAATCAGGAATGGAAAGCATTGCGTCGTCCTGAACTCACAGGTATCAAGTCTGGAACTGCATTGGACCGCAGTCTTATACTGCTTCCTGAGCCTGCCGGAATGCATGGACATGTCATTATAAATGAAAATGGAAATCTTGCCTTTCAGGATGCTCCCAGCGTTCCTGTCCGCTTCCTTTCCGGGTGTGACGGATCAGATGCATGGCAGGGAAGAGGGGAAGTTGCGGAGTCTCAACTGGACAGCAAAGATAAAATTGAGCGTTATGTCCGTCAGATGCGTTTACAAGGATATAATATGACCCGTTCTCATTTTCTGGATGCTTTTCTTTGTGAGGATAGCGGGAAAAATGACATTATAGATCCCAAGAAGCTTGATCTCTTCTTCTATTATGTATCGAAACTTAAGGAAAACGGGATTTATCTGAATTTTGACGCAATGACTTCATGGATAGGTTATAGCAAAGGGAAGCGCTGGGCGCCGGAAAATCTCAAAGATGGTGCTTTCAAGTATAAAATCCATTTTGACAAGGAGGTTTTCGACAACTGGATATATGGAGTTTCCACATTACTTGCCTCAGTGAATCCTTATACCGGAACACGTCTGGCGGATGATCCGGTTCTTGCGGTATGCGTTGGCTTCAATGAGCAGGAATTCGGATTAGCCAGAAGAGATGATTATACGGAACTTAACTCTTTATGGCGTGATTTTCTAAAAAAACGGTACAATGACAATTTTTACCTGCTTAAAAGTGAATGGGGTACTTTAAGTTCAGGAGAATCTTCCTTCGATTCAATTGCCTCTTTGACCGGAGCTGTTGTGAATGCTGGAGATAAGAGAGGAAATGATGCAGTCCGCTTTCTCAGTGAGCTTGAAAAGAACACTTATCGTAAATTTCATGATGAATTAAGGAAGCTAGGTTTTAAAGGTCCGATAAGTAATTACAATTGTATGAAAAGTCTTAGATATTCCATTGTCAGAAATGAAATGGACATGGTGACCATGAACACCTATTATGCACATCCTGACGCTTATACGCGCTATGGTTCCGCGTGCTCTCAGAGCAGCTCTATTTCTGAAAAAGCTTCACCGTTCCGTCAATCTGCCGGAACAAGACTCTATCTGCATCCGTTCGGAATCACCGAACACGCTCATGCTTTCTGGAATCCGTATCGCTATGAACAGAGTTTTGTGGTTGACGCATATGCCGCTTTCCAAGGCTTTGATCTACTCACATTTTTTGCTCATCCAGTCAGTATCACTCCTGCAGCGCGAATACATCCTTTTACAGGAATGCATGATCCTGTTGTATATTCTCAGGAGTTCCTTTCTTTCTTTCTGTTCAGGCGTGGCGATATAAGGCGTGCAAGCTCAGGCATCTCTGTGAAGGTCAAACCTGAAGATGTATTTTCGGATATAAGAAACAGAGGAGATTTACCTGAGCGCTTTACGTCTCTTGCGCTTGTCTCAGGTTTTGCTGTTGACGCGGGAGAAGACTCCGCTAAACTGCGCAATGGGGATATTTCTTTTTCTCTTTGCGGCGACGAATCTACGGCAGCAATGCTGGATGGACTTCGCAAGAAAGGGCTTATCCCTCAAGCCAACAGAACAAATCTTGAGAAAAATATTTATGAGTCATCAACCGGAGAAATTCTTCTGGATTCCGGAAAAGGAAATATGATGATATCAACAAAACGTTTTCAAGGAGTCTGTTCAGCCTTTGACAGACGCTTTGATTTTCCGGCTATGAGCGTTTTGAGAATGAGTGTTCCTGCAAATATTTCCCTAGTGAGTATTGATGGCCTGAAAAATATATCCGAATCATCGCGACTAGTTCTTGTCTGTGCTACAGATGCACTTAACTCAAACATGAAATTTGAAGATTCTTCCAAAACGGTTTTGCATGATATAGGCGGGAATCCTACTCTTGTGCGTACAGGACAGTTTGATATAGAAATACGCTCAGAAAAAGCATCTTCAGCAAAAGTGTATCCGCTAAGGATTGATGGAACAAGATGTGAGCCGATTCATGTTAATGTAAAAGGTGATCTGATACAGTTACACTTAGATACTGCTGTTTTACCGGAAGGACCATCTTTCTTCTTTGAAATCGATATGCGTTCATAAAGGAATTGATATTGGCAGATCAAACTAAGAAAATCAAAGGAATATCTTTATGAAAACACGTTTTGTTGTCATAGGTGATACTCATTTCTGTTTCAGGAAGCATCATCCTGATTTGAGCAGAACATCTGAGCTTGGGAATCTTCCTGATTACATCCGCTACGTCGGAATGACAGAGACAACGGGCAGAAAAATCTTATCCATGATCAGAGAATTGAAGCCTGATCTTTTGATTTCGACAGGGGATTATGTGGAAGGAGGTCTTGAAGCTAATCCTAGTTTCGCCGAGGAAGAGCTTCTGGATGGCTGGAATATGCTCAAATCAATAGGATGTCCTGTTCTTATTGCCAAGGGAACTCATGAGGGAAAAGCAGGAAGTCCGGGCGGGAATTTCTACAGGAAAAATATAATTCCGGCAATGGCTGAAAATCTGGGAGCGTCATTTTCAAAAGAGTATTTCAGCTATGAATTCAATGGTTCCGTTTTCATAATTCTGGATTATCTCAATTATGAGGGAGAACAGGAAAAATGGCTTGTCAATGAGCTTGAGAGAGTGTCCGTAAAAGCAGAGCATATTTACATTTTTGCCCATCCGCCTCTCTATCTTTGGGGACGTCATTTCTTTGACAACCCTGAATTCTCAAAATCTTTGGACGCGATATGCAGGAAATATCCGGTGGATATTTATTTTTGCGGACATACTCACAATCAGTCAATCAGTTTTCATGAAAAAGCAGACAGGAAAGGTTTTTTACAGCTAAAGGGCTCATCTGTAGGCTATGCAAATATGCCACTATGCTCTATGGATTCTTATCATGCAGTTGCTGATTTCGGGCGAAGCAATAAATTTTACTGGGGAGTTCTGGAAGACAGCGCTCCCGGATTTTTCCTTGTAGAAAGCGACGGTGAAAAGACAGAGATAAGCTGGAAATCTCTCTCTGGAGAAGCCTCAATGCAGATTGATTCACATTTTGCGGAACCTGAAAATATAAGAATACCTTCGTTTCCGCCCTTGAACAGACGATTGGATGAGGATGATCTTCATCAGATAATTTCTGCCCGTTTGAATCTATTCAGCGTTAATAAAGGAATAAACAATTCAGTTTTAAAACTGAATGGTTTTGAGCTTGGGCCTATGCCTGATAATGTCTCCTATGCTGCCAGACGTTTTATAAATTTGCCAGAAGAACTTTTAAGATCGTTGAGAAAAGCAAATGAACTTGAAATAAAAATGACTGAAGCAAACTTATTTGCAGTCGGAAGCATTTCGCTTGAGTTGCTTCTGTATGACGGGCGCAGAATTATTTCAAGAGTGAATCCAGAACTTTTCTACTGTGGAAAAGCATGGGAGACATACAGAAATCCCGAACGGTTTACAAAGGTTAATTCAGGTGCAACGCTTACTGTTTCTTTGTGTTTTGACTAAGGAGTGAATTGTGAAATGGAAAATCCTGAACAATCGGTTTCGGTGCATGATAAATATCAATTTGAGGTAAAATTTACTTATCCAGTTGATCCGAGGCAGAAGGAGATGGAATATCATGTCGAATGCTGCATGTTTATTCCACAGAATCTTTGTGTTAACAAAAGCACTTATTCCAAGGAAGAATTTTACAGTGATCTCCTTAAATATACCCGCTTTAAGACTCCGGTAACGCGCATAGGCGAAATGGATTCCGGGGAAAACGCGCCTCTTTTGAAGCTTGAGGAAGCGATGCGTAATCTTGTTTCGGCACGCAATGTTTCAGGACTTCAGAATGAATTTAATGACTCTCTTAAAATGTTCTGCTCAATTTTTAAAAGTTCTCTGCGTGATGAGGAAGCCTTTATCGAAAAGAACCATGCTGATCCTGCAATTATGCTTTTGATAGAGAAATATCTTCAGAAATCTGCTGAAGGATTGTCGAAATTCCGAGCTCTCAGGGAGATCTTTCAAGATCCGCATCTTTCTGTACGCTACATGAAAATGTATCAGCTTGCAGATGAGTTTCTGAGTCTGACAATCTGCAAATATCATAGTCGCCTGATAATGTTCATTAAGTCATCTGAATTCGACTTGCTCAGGAAAGACGCGTATTCTGCAATTGAAAAGGAAACATCTTACAGACAGGCATGGTCATATGGTTCAACAGCCTCGGAAAATTCCGATAATGAGGAGTTTGTCTATAGGGAAGGGGCTTTGAAGAAAATTATGGCAAGCGTACTTTTCCTGAAAAAGGAGACTGTGAAAGAAGGACGTCTGCTCGAACAGTTCAGTTTTGGGATTGCCGCCGGTCTTGCGATGGCGTTCGCAACTGGAGTGGCAGTGCTTTTCAGATGCAGACTCGATGAATTTTCACTAACTTTTTTTGCGGTGCTTGTTATTTCCTACATGTTTAAGGACAGGATCAAGGAACTCAGCAGAATGTATTTGTCTGAATGCTTGAGAAAGTATCTTTATGATCTGAGAACTGATCTTTATAACAGCTTCGGAAATAAAATGGGGTTTACAAAAGAATCCTGTTCATTTGTCTCTGAAAATTCGCTTCCGGCTCAGATTGCAGGTATAAGAAACAAGGATTTTCTGAGCGAGCTGGATAACGGAGTACTCGGTGAAGATGTGATTTACTACAAAAAACAGATCAAGCTTTTCTCATCCGGATGCCGCAAAATTTTCGCTAATTTTCCAGTAGACGGTGTTGTGGACATCTTCCGTTTCGATG
Organism: Verrucomicrobiota bacterium; assembly: GCA_022703965.1. Lineage (GTDB taxonomy): Bacteria > Verrucomicrobiota > Lentisphaeria > Victivallales > UBA1829 > JAKJHH01. Next base: position 3,733 of record JAKJHH010000129.1, on the reverse strand, counting down.
TAAGAAAATTTCTTGAGAAAATGGATAATCCAGCCAAGGAGCTTTATATTCCTTCGAATGGTGAAATAATCCCTGTCAAATCAAAACGGGTCTATCACGTTACCGTCATTTTCAGATATGGCATGAAGGATCACGAAGATTCCTTCCACAAAATCCGTCTTATTCTTTGCCGCAACGGCATCAAGCGCATCGAAAATTTCTGATCGAAGTTTTGAGATAAGCAGTACAAATCTAAACGACCTGTAATGATGATCGGCAAAAGTATCTGTAAGGCGTCCGGCGCGTTTCAGTGTGTTCAAATCACTGCGGTTCCATGCCTTTTTCAAATTTTCGATGCTGCCATATTTCTGACTTAAAAAATCAGCCCATTTCTGATAGAGCAATTCACGTGTGTCAGGACTAAGTTTTTTCCAGTCGTAAATATTAGGATCATTGCCGTTCATCCAAATAAAGGTACGTTCATTTTCGATTTCATAAATAGCTACTGTAGGATCGTCCTTGGGACAGATGTTGTTGCGGTATGGATTTGGAGTGTCAAAAAAAGTTTTGACTATTTGCTGTTGACGGCGAATTGCTTCCGGATGAAAAAAGCCGATATACGCATTTTCATTGCGCCCTGCGCCTAAATCAGAAAAGAACACACTACCGTCCCATAGCGTGATGAAAATTTGAGGAATGACGGATTCAGAACTACTCTTTAAGTAGCGAACAAAAGGAGCAAGTCATGAATCCGTCGAAGCATAAAATGAGTGTGTTGGCGCAAATTTGCAAATTGATTCCGGGAAATCTGGTACCGAAATTAGCCCGTGAGTACGGCGTGACCGGACGGAGCCGGAGTTTCAGTCCATGGAGTCACGTGACGGCGCTAATGTATTCGCAGTTGTCGCATGCGATAAGCTTGAACGATGTCTGCGATGCTTTGAAGAATCACGCCGGGGCCTTGGCCGCGTTGCGCGAAGCGGCGCCGCCGAGTCGGAATGGACTGTCACACGCGAACCGGGAACGTAATGCTGACATGGCGGAAGCGCTGTTCTGGGCGATGTTGGAGCATTTGCAGACCACACATACGAATTTCGGGTTGGGGCGGCCGTATTGCGGTTTGCCGCGTCGCTTCAAACGCGCCATTAACGTAGTCGATTCGAGTACGATTCAACTGTTTGCCAACTGTCTGGACTGGGCCAAACATCGGCGGCGAAGATGCATTTGCGGCTGAATCTGCAAAGTTTTCTGCCTCGCTGCATCATCGTCAAAGCTGCCGACACGCACGATTCCACCGAAGCAGCTGAATTATGCGCCGGAATTCAGCCGGGAGAAATTGTGATTTTCGATAAAGCTTACGTCGATTTTCAGCATCTTTTTGCGCTGCATTGCTGCGGCGTATTCTGGGTAACGCGAGCTAAAGATAACATACTTTACGAGTTTGTGGGACAGCAGACGGTTCCGCATGGCAACATTCTGAAAGACGAACGCATCCGCATGCTTGCGTCCAAGACCGCCGAGGCCTATCCCGAAGAGTTGCGGCGCGTGGAAGCGATAGTCCAGGTGGACGGCAAGGACAAAGTCATGGTATTCATCACCAACAACTTTGACTGGTCGCCAAACTCGATTGCCGAGCTGTACAAGGCGCGCTGGTCCATTGAGGTGTTTTTCAAAGAAATCAAGCAAACCTTGCAGATTGCCTACTTCCTCGGTTACAACGAAAACGCCGTGCGTTGGCAAATCTGGACCGCATTGCTGGTTTATTTGTTGCTACGTTTCATCGCCCAGCAAAGCAGATGGAACCATTCGTTTACGCGACTGTTCACCATGCTGCGCGGCGTATTGTGGAGTGCATTGGATATGTTCAGCGTACTGAAATGCTATGGGACAGCACGCGGCACTCGAATGAGAGCCTCTCCGGAACAAAGTTATTTGCCAGGGATGGCTCCGACATAAATGCGGCGACATTCAGTCGGCTTCAACGCAACTGAAAGTCGGGAATGGGTAGTTAGAAAATCGAATCAACTTGAGCTCAGAAAACTCAAGCACAGGGCCTTTTTAGCAAGTTATGGGACGATAATGATTTTATTTTGAGGTTCTGCTTGATCCATTTGAAAAACAGCTCAATCTGCCAGCGCTGATGATAAATCTCTGCCACTGTTGCTGCTGATAGTTTGAAGTTGTTGGTAATAAAAGTATAAGCTCTACCTGTTTCTTCGTCAACGTACGCAATACTTCATGAAACAGTGCCTCAAATATCTTTGGATTTCTCCGATTCATCGCATCTCCTAAAGTTGAGCGGGCGACACTATCCAAGCCAAGATGATATAATTTACTTTTGTTGCTCAATAAACCGCTCTCTATTTCCCTCAGAGACTCTTTGCCGCTGATCTGCGCATAAAGCAAGGTCAGAAACTGCTTCCAGGATGTAAAACTCTTACAGTAATTGTCCATTTTAAGCTCAGTTACCATTTTCTCAAAATGATGTCCGGGGATGAATTGAAATAGCTGATTAAAGATTGTATTATAATGTGGCATTGATGATAGTTCCTTATTTATTAAGAGCTTAAGTACTATTAATATATTCGGACTTTTCATCTTTGCCTTTCTCTATTCTATTTTAACCGGACACTACTGAACACTTGTCCTTGCATTTTTTGTGTCCTTCGTGCGCTTCGTGGTTAACACTCTCCCTTGGGTTCGTTGCCTTTCCACACGGAAATGCCATCTATATTTGAAAGCTACCCGTTATCAGTACACGATTTCGAAGTAGGGACTTCCATATTCAAAGCTTGATGTATCAACAGAGATTTCAAGTTTGCCGTCTTTGAGAACGACCGGAATTTCCTTCTCTCTTGTCCCGTTCAAGTTAAGGACATAGACCTTCGGCGCTGTCTTCTGTTCAGTGGCAAGTTTGACGCTGAATTTTCCGGAACGGCAGAGAAGCTGGAGTCTGCCGACATCAAGTTCTGCATTGAAGTTCTCTGTCGACCAGACAGAATTCTCTGCCGCGAACATTGTAGCGAAGACCAGCAGGATACGTCCGCTGGAATGCAAGTTTTTATTGTTCTCCAGACTTACCGCCGCAATTGTACACGGTCTTGAAACAGATTCTATTTCAAGCGCGTCAAGTTTGACTTTTCTGTTGGATGCCTGAGTAGCGGATTCGAATCTCGGAGTCCGTACCTCAATTGTCTTATCGGTGGTGTTTGTCAGAATCTCTTTTGTCGAACTCTGAAAAATACCTTTTTTCAGGTCTGTCAGGTTTTCAGGATCAAGCAGCTTTTCAGTTCTTAGCGTGTTGATCATCTTTTCCAGAATCTTTAGCTGTGTCTCGCGGTCTTCTTCAAGCTGAACCCACATGCCCATACTGGACGCACCCGTGAAAGATTCCGGAACAAGATTCAGGTTCACTCCTTTTTTGGGAGCTCCGACATTTCCGCCGACTTTGCTGAGCATGAAAAGAGCGTTATAACCCGTTCCGATCGCTCCAATCATATTTTCGCCGAGAGCAGTTTTCTCAGCTACGGAATAATTGATTTTGCTCTCCGATTCCTTAACATCCCCGCGCTGCCAGGCGAAAGCAGTCATCAAGGATGCCAGCTTGCCCATGATATTCTCCCCGCTGTCAAATGCATATGGCTGAAATGGCTGGTAATAAAGTCTCACTGAATTTTCGTGAGGAAGCAAGGCATCCCAGCCCTGAAGCGCGGCATAGGCGCCCTGCATCGGCCCGGACTCATAAGAATAGATA
>JAKJHH010000128.1 GCA_022703965.1 Verrucomicrobiota bacterium | reverse complement strand
CCGGAGGGGGTCTGTAGAAATCTTTTTTGGCTGGAACTCCTGTTTTTAGGTGTAAGAGATCACTGTGTCGTGAATCTTATTTATGTTAAACTGCAACATATTTCTAAATTGTCAAGTAAATTTCAATATTGATTAATCAGACTTTCTGCGATAATGGCTCCGGCTCTTCTGTAGTCATCCGGCAGGAGTAATTTCTCTGAGGAATATGAGTAAGGAAATTCAAAAGACAGAGAGGAAATTCCATGAACCGTGATGCTGTATTCCGTGAAGTTAGGCATAGGCCAGCGTGAGGGATAATCGGCTTTCCTGACAAAGTTCTCAGCTCCAAGTCCTGAACCTGCAAAGGCCTCTGCCACGCGTCCAGCCAGAACTTGCGAGCTCTCGTGAACTGTTCCGTCTTTATTCTTGGGCACAAACGTATATACCCCGTCGTTTTCCAGTACGGAAGGTGCGTGAAAGTCTATCGAGACACAAGGACTGCAACGTTCTCTCCATCTCTGGATGTCACGCATTATGACGAGTGTTTCATGACGCATTGGCGGATTTCCCCATGCTCTGTTCAGGTCATGAGGGAAATTGTCTTTGCCATAATCGCCTTCTTCCACACCATCAAGGTCTGCAAAAGGAATTCCCCATAAGGTGAATCGGTCTTTGGCATCTGGATGTCCGAAGCGCTTCAGAAAACCTTCCAAAGCCCAGGAGCCAGGAGTTTCTCCTGAATGCTGTCTGGCGATGAAGTATATTCCTTTCAGTTCTTGCTTTGAACTTCCATAGTTGTTGCTCAATCTGGAGAGTTCACGATTCTTCTGAGTCAATCCAATATGGTCCTCATTAAAAAAGTATTCCTCTTGACGGCTCAGAAATTCTCTGAGTTCATTTCTGCCGTATGGATAAGTGAGGGCAAAGTCAGTGCTGTTTCCGCGGACTCGCAAGAGCCAGACAAGAGATAATTGTCCATCCCGGCCTGTTTCCTCTTTTCCCGGCGCGCTTCTTTTCCAGCTGTCATTTTCGTTTCTGTATGTGATTGAGTGTTTTTTTGTTTCGCTTTTATGTCCGCCGAGCACTGTTTCAAAATATTTGAATACGATAAGAACGTCTTTTGACTCATTACCTAACTCGGCATGTTCCAAGCGGAAGGAGAACCATAAAGCTTCAGAGCCGCCATTTGGCGCCGCAGTAAATTCTATGCGAATCGGATTACTGCGTTCATCAATCCACAGTGCGGCGGCATTACCGTGAGGAATGTCTGTTCTGATATTCATTATACGCTCCATGATGTTGTTAAACACAATTGTCTGATAATCTCAAATCTATCGCACTTTGCTTTCTCATAGTCTCCGCATCTGCTGCTTAAAGCTATGATGAAGATTTGCTTCTTAAAGTTGAGGAAAACTGTCTGTCCGCTCCAGCCGGAATGAAGAAGTGAGCTGCCGAATAGTGTGTCATCCATATACTTGTCATATACGATCCATCCAAAACGACGATAACCATCAATTTTGCGTCCTTGATCCGGAGCTATTTCCGCAAAGCTTTTTTCACTGAATAAGCGCTTCCCCTCTGCATATTCTCCATGGAGCAAATAGCAGCGCATGAGTTTTGCAAGATCATCAGCACTAGAAAACATTCCGGCATTTCCGCTTGTTCCGCCGTCGCGATAAATTCGATAAGCAATAAAATCGGATATCTGTCCCGGAGATTCAGTTCCGGCAGTCTGTCCCAAGCGCGAGGCAGGGAGCTGTTTAAGAGGCATTCCGATTGAACTGGAGTCCATTTCCAGAACTTCAAAAATCTCTTTACGGCAGAAATCAGGAAAACTCAGTCCGCTCACGGACTCCAGAAGCATTGTCAAAAGAATATAATTCCAGCAGGCATATTGCGGTTTCGCTGTCGGTGGAAGAGGCGGCGGCAGCTGAAGTACATTTTCCAGAATCTTTTTTCCGGACTCGTCAAAGTATCGTCGTTGAGTTTCTCCCGGCACGTCAACGAAGCCTGAGACATGGTTGGCAAGGTCACGAACCCGAATCTTGTTTTTCAAAACGCCTTTATAGCTCTTTAGATATATTCTGAAATCAGCGTCGAAATCAATCAGACCTCGAGAATGCACGATGAGAAGTGCAGTTACTAAGGCCGCTGTTTTTGTGACACTGGCAATGTCAATAACTGTGTTTGTGCGCATGGGAATGCGATCTGCAAAGTCAGCAAAACCGGATTCCAGACGGAATAATTCCTTATCTGAGCTGCCGCACAATACTGCTGCACCATGAATAATGCCGTTGCATATATCGTATCTCACTATTTCTTTAGGTGTATTCATTTCTTTCCAAGAGTTGTTTATATGAATTATACGTGTTTATTTTTCGCATGTATATAGTAAAAAAACGAAAATAATAGTAAAATAAAGATATTTGGAGACGTCTGCCATATGAATGAAGCCCTGACTGTAATATCAGAGTATATAGAACTTATAAAACATCATGAACCGAATAATTTTCTTGGTGTCCTGAAAAAAACGACTGCAACTTTTGAAGGATTTCGTCCCGACTTTCATCACTTTGAAATTGTGTGTGAAGGCATTCTGCCCTTGATGATTCCATCGGGCGGAAGACTCCGGGAATATGAACTGAAGGATTTTGATGTGTTCTACATGGTTCCTGGTGCCTGTTCGCAGAGGAGAGCAAATACATACAGAAAACTTTTTGTTATCAATTTTCATCCAGACTCGATTGAGTGCTATGTTTCGACAAGACAGCCGGATATGCCGGAAAATACTGTGCCTCGAATATCTCTGACAATTAACAGACCGTTGAATTCAGGAGCGCTATATATACTGAAAGCATTTGAAGCATATTCATCTGAAGGACGGGACGAGATGCAAAAAAAGCTTTTCAAGGTTCTTCTAGATCAGCTGGCTATTCTAATCGCTGATTCATCATCAACAACGGGACAATCAGAGCTGAGCTACAGAAAAGTTCTTCGCTATATTCAGGAAAACGCATGTTCTAACATCAACAGGAATTCAAGCGCCTGGGATTTAGGGGTGAGTCCGGATTACATATCATATCTTTTCAGACGCCATTCCAAGAAGGGCTTTAACGAATGTCTGTTAAGTATGCGTATTGACAGCGCCTGTGAGATGCTGCGTCATACGGACGACACGATTTATCGAATCGCCATTTCATGCGGTTTTAGCGATTCTGCTTATTTTATAAAAGTATTTAAACGTTTCCGAGCTATGACTCCTCTTGCATACAGACAGTCTCTTGCATATAATAAAAGCTAAGATTTTCATAAAAAAGACATAAAAATAGAAAAACAGTTTGACATTTTATCCGCCGTTTATATAATACGCCCAAAGATTCAATAGTTGAATCGATAAAAAGGAGGACTGTAATTATGGTCATGATTTGCCCTTATTGCGATATTGAGATAAGTGAAAGCTCAGTTGAAGCCGAAGACGGATGCTGTCCCGAATGCGGAGCAATAATCTCCGCCTCAGGATCAATGGGAGATGACGATGATCTCGACGAATTCGGAGACGATGATTTCGGAGATGACGATTTCGGAGATGACGATGATCTCGGTTTTGACGATGATCTCGGCTATGACGATCTTGATGATGATGACTACGGTAAAGATGATGACTATTGATGAATAGTTCTCCATATTTCCGAACTGAGTTCAAGCTGCTGATTATTTCAGCAGCTTTTTTTCTTAGTTCCTGTAATTCCTATAACTCGTCACTCAGCACTGTTTCGTCTGACGGGAAGGGGAATTATATCTCCGTTTCTTCTCCAAGACTCAGCTCAGGCGGACTTGTCCTGCACAGTCAGGATTCCTCAAGTCTTATTGATAAAGATGCATTGCCCTTGATGGCACCGATGAAGGATGCCGGAGGCTCTTTGATTTATCTTAAGCAAAGTTCAGATTCGAAGATAGGCATATACTCTGAAACAAATAGAGAAAAACCTTTGGCTGAACTGCGAGTGTCTCCATATAATCTTGATGTAAAAACAGGCTCCGGCAAAATACTCTTTTCATGTTTCATGCCCGGCTACTTTTCACTTTCTCACAAATATTATATATATGACATTACCTCAGGGAACTTGACAGAACTTGAAATTCCCGATATGTCATATCCATATACCTTGAATATTTCGGAAGATGGGAAAAAGCTTCTCTTTTCACGTGGCCGCGGAATTACAGTCAGAGATATCGCAAGTTCACAGGAAAAAACTTATTGCGCGGACATTGATTTCGGTTCTATTCCAAAGTTTATAGCGATGTCTGCCGATTCATCCTTCATATGCTTCAGGGCAGGGCGGGTAAAGAACATGAACATCAACAGCAGGGATAATGATTTCACCAACGTGGATCCATTCAATGTCCGTTATGACCTTGTCAATAAGAGAGGGCTTTATCTATTGAACCTGAAAGATAAAACAATCTCGACTCTTAAAATATCTGAAGAGGCTGCTGCCTATCCTGCATTTTCGCCGGATTCCGGCAAACTGGCGTTCATACAAGGAACAGGCTTGGCAGTTTACGAGATAAAATCAGGAACTCTGAAAGAGTTCAGTCCATGGATGCTGAACGGTACTTTTAAATTGACAAGATCTCTTTTCTGGCTTGATAACGAGACTGTTGCGGTCTCCATGAATAATGGACAGTCCGATGCTCTGATGATCTGCGGGAAAACAGAGACTTCTTTAAAAATACTTCCTTTATCAAAATAAGACTATTGATTTTCCTTATACAATGAACTATCATTATAACGTAATGATACTAGTATTTTTAAGCAGGCGTTAGAATGGTTGATTCAAACAACAGCACAGTACAGACAGCAGTAAGGCGTAAGGCTCTTATTGTTGACGACTATATTTTAATCAGGCGCAATCACAAGCTTCTGCTTGAAAAGCTCGGCTTTGAAGTGCTTGAAGCATCAAACGGCCAGGAAGCCATTGATTTGATCAATGCAAGAGGTCCTGACAGCATAGCCATAATTATTGCTGATCTCATGATGCCTGTCATGGGGGGAGCCGATTTCGTCAGTGAACTCCATAAGGTCTTCGGGTTGAAACTGCCTCCGGTTCTGATATGCTCCTGCGTGTCTGATATAAACGAGATCAGAAAGGTGATTACAACAGGAATCAGCGGTTATATTGTAAAACCTGTTGATTATAAAGCGTTCATCAAGAAACTGCAAGATATTTTTCCGGATCTGGAAAAAAGCGGCAAGGGCTAAGTTTTCTTCTTCAGGATAGTTTTTTCTTAAGTCTTGATATTTCCGCCGACAGTTTATCCTGAACTCTCTTTTTGTAAACGTAGACGCTGCTTTCTGAAAGTCCAAGCTGTTCGCTTATTTCAGATGCGTCAACTCCTTCGGCAAACATTTCAAAGGTTTTAAGCACCTGCGGCTCGAATTGAGTGGATATGGTCTTCCATGCCAGCTCGGGCAGATAACGCTCCCACTCTTCTTTTGCAATCTTATCTATTTCCGGTTCCGTGATAAGATACTCAGAGGATATTTCATCCATAGACGCAGTTCCGGCTGATTCCATGGAGATATGATGGTTCTTTTTTGACCGGAAATAGGAGCGGACTTCATTGCCGGCAACAGTGCAAAGCCAGCCCCTGAAACGTCCTTTTTCAGGATTATAATTGAATTCCGGCATTTTCTGCCATGCTTTCATGAGGACTGTCTGAACGATTTCTTCCGCGTCATGGTGTTTCAAGCCCATGCGTTTCACAATGTTGTAGATGTACTTGCGATAATAAAAAACAAAGTCGGACCATGCGTGTTCATCTCCGGGATTCTTGACCTTGTTGAGAAGCGTTTGACGAGTTATCCATTCATCATATGAATTGTCTGTCATATCTTCAAGTTCCCTTCAATGAATGATTTCACGATTTCCCTGTCATCAGATTTTTCTACTCTGCCCGCAAAGGTCTGTGTATTCTCATGACCTTTCCCGGCAATGAGTACAATATCATTGTTTCCGGCAATTGAAAGCGCATATGCGATTGCGGCTTTCCGATCCGGGATTTCAAAGGACTCTTTGCCTGGCAGCAGTCCTTGTTTGATTTCCGCGATTATTGCGAGCGGATCTTCAGAACGCGGGTTGTCGTTGCTGATGATTGTTATATCGGAGAGACGTGAGGCAACTCTTCCCATTCTTGGCCGTTTTGTTTTGTCTCTGTCTCCGCCGCAGCCGAAAAGCGTGATAATTGAACGGGGATTCAGTTTCCGCAACGCTTCCAGTACTCTTTCAAGAGCATCGTCGGTGTGGGCGTAATCTACAAAAACATATGCTCCTGCATTTGTCTTGAACGCCTCAAGGCGTCCAGGAACACGGATTTCATGATCCTTTATGCATTTTAGTGCATCGTCGAAACTTATCCCCATAGCTTCCGAGGCAGCGAGGGCACAAGTCAGATTATGAATGTTGTGTGCGCCGATCAGTCTGCTCTTTATCTTCAGGCTTTCTCCATGGACTGTCAAAGTGAATGAGGTTCCTGACAATTCGATTTTCATATCGGATATGCGAAGTTCAGCTTCGGCAGCTTCGCCGATGGAGACAATTTTTGTTTTACCAGCGAGTTCTTTTGCCAGCCGTCTTCCATATGGATCGTCTATATTTATGACTGCGGTTCCGCTTGCTTTGAGATGCTCCGTAAAAAGGAGTTTTTTCGCCTGATAATAGGCCTCCATTGTCTTATGATAGTCCAGATGATCCCCGGTAAGATTGGTGAATATTGCCGCGTCGAATTTTGCCGCGCCGCTGCGTCCCTGAGATAATCCGTGACTGGACTGCTCCATAACCATATGGGAACATCCGTTTTTCAGCATTCTATGGAAAAACGATTGAAGTTCAGCGGCTTCCGGCGTCGTTCTTTCGGCCTCTATTGCAAGGCCGTCGCCAAGAGCGTATTCAACAGTGGAAATGAAACCGCATTTTCCGGGATGGGCAGATTCAATAAGTGCTCTTAGAATGTAGGCGGTGGTTGTCTTTCCGTTTGTACCGGTAACCGCTCCCAGTTTCATGCCGCTTGCAGGATTTCCGTAAAAAAGCTCAACCGCAAGAGCGTAAGCTTTGTATGAATCCCTTACTTTAAGATAGGAGATATTCTCTTTGTAAGAATCCTCATTCAGCGCAGAATGTATGATGACAGAAGCACCATTTTTTATGGCATCATCTATATATTTATGTCCGTCTGTTTTCGCTCCTGCGATGGCGCAGAATATTGTCCCCGCAAGAGCCTCTTTTGATTTATTGGTTACAAGGCTGATTTCCTGAGCCTGATCCGCAATATGAGACTGGAGAAGTTCAGATCCCAGTTTCAAGGCGTAGTCCTTGAGTTGAAACTTTTTCATTGTGGCTCTATGACTTCAAGTTTTGTACCGCGGGAAGCCTTAAGAAACACAAGATCTCCATCTTGGACTGCGCTTCTCACTGGTTCAACGGCTGATTTGGAATCGGGAAAGACTGAAAGATTTATTTGCTCTGCTGCGTTAAGCTTGGAATAAGCAGAACACATTTCCGGTCCTACGGCAAAAATTCTGGACGAAGGAAAGAGTTTTCTTGCATAGACAAGCGTATCATAGTGCGCCTGAGCCGCAGAGTCGCCAAGTTCTCTCATGTCTCCTGCTACAATGACAGTATTCTTTTCATCCGCGAACTCTCTCAGCCATTCAAGTGAGGCCTTCATGCTGTCAGGATTGGCGTTGTATGCGTCATTCAGCCATGTTATGCCGTTGCGCACAGTGACTCTGGCTCTCATTCCGGGAAGACTGCAATTCTCAAGGGACTTCGCAATAAGTTCCGGTGATGCGCCGTAGAGCATTGCTGCTGCCGCGGCTGCGGCAGCATTTGAGGCTTGATGCACACCAGCCAGCTTCCAGTTGACCTGAATTTTCTGCTTTGTGTTCTGGAAAATAAGATTGAAGGAACTGCCATTCAGATTACCGCCGAGATACTCCGCCTGAACATCTGCATTATCTGTTATTCCGAATTGAATAAACTTGAATTTTGAGGCTGCTTCAAGCATAATGGAGTGTCCGTTGCCGGAGACCGGAATTATCGCGGTTCCGTCCTTGCGCATGTGAGAAAATATTGTGGATTTTTCTCTGGCGACGCCATTTACATCACCGAAGTGTTCCAGATGGCATCGTCCTATTGAACAGATTATTGCTGTGTCAGGTTCGGCAATCCGGCTTAAAACTTCTATTTCGCCGAAGTGATTTGTTCCCATTTCCAGAATACATGCTCTGTGATGAGCTCGAAGTCTGAATATGTTCTGCGGAACCCCAATGTGATTGTTGGTATTGCCTTCGGTTGCGAGGACATTTTCTGAACCGTATATGCCGGAAAAAACAGCTCTGAGCATTTCTTTGGAGCTGGTTTTTCCGCTGCTGCCTGTGACCGCAATTACTTTCAGATTCTTTCTGAATGTTCCAAGATAATATTTAGCGATATCCTGATATGCTTTCAGTGTATCGTCTACAAGAAGCACAGGGACGGAGAATTTTCTATCTCCAAGTTTGTTTCTGTTTATACACAGTGCGGCGGAGCCGTTGGCAAGGGCGGCATCAAGAAAATCATGCCCGTCGAATGTTTCTCCCTGCAAGGCGAAGAAGAGCGCATGCTTTTCCGTCTTTCGTGAATCTGTGTTCATTGAGATGAATGATAGCGGTTCTGTCAGATTCAGCCATACACCTTTGCTTGCGCTTGCGATTTCAGATGAATTCAGGATAAAATCATTCATGCTCAGTCGCTCCATCCTTTTCTTTTCGGTCTGGCTGTTGTTGAGCTCTGTTTCAAGACTTTTCTGAAATAATCAATTGTCATGTCAAGACCGTCATCCAGATTGACAAGAGGCTTCCAGTCAAGATGTTTTATTGCCTTGCTTATATCGGGCTTGCGTTTGACGGGATCATCTTGAGGCAGAGGACGATGTACTATTTTGGATTTAGCGCCGGTTTTCTCAATGACCTTTTCTGCAAGTTCAAGAACTGTAAACTCCTGAGGATTGCCAAGGTTTACGGGGCCGGGAAAATCATCAGGTGTATTAATCATTTTGAAGAGGCCTTCGATCAGGTCGCTGACATAGCAGAAACTTCTTGTCTGACTGCCGTCTCCGTAAATGGTGATGTCCTGACCGGACAATGCCTGCACGATGAAGTTACTGACAACACGTCCGTCGTTGGGGTGCATGCGCGGCCCGTAGGTATTAAAGATTCTGACTACTTTTGATGCGGCTTTCAATTGACGATGATAGTCAAAGAAAAGAGTTTCAGCACAGCGTTTGCCTTCATCATAACAGCTGCGTATGCCGATAGGATTGACATTGCCCCAGTATTCCTCTTTCTGAGGATGTTCTTTGGGATCGCCGTAAACTTCTGAAGTCGAGGCTTGTAATATCGGTATTTTCAGGCGCTTTGCCATGCCGAGCATGTTGATCGCACCGAGTACGCTTGTCTTGGTAGTCTGTATGGGATCATGCTGATAATGAACGGGCGAAGCAGGACATGCCAGATTGAATATGGCATCGACTTCAAGATATAAAGGCCAGGTTATATCGTGACGTATAAGCTCAAAAGCAGGGTTGCTTATAAGATGTCTGATGTTTTCCTTCGAGCCTGTGAAAAAGTTATCCACACAGATTACGTCGAAGCCCTTGGCAAGAAGCATTTCACAGAGGTGAGAGCCGATGAAGCCGCCTCCGCCAGTAACAAGGAATGTTTTCCTGAGCATGAAAGTCCCCTTATTCTATAACAAAAACCGATACTACTTTATCGCCTTTGAATACTACGCGCTTGGTTTCCATTTCGCCGGTCCAGTATATCCATGTATCTTCCTTCAGAGACGGAGTTCTGTAGGCGATAGGATATCCGTAGGCTATTATTACTTCGTTGCGGGTCATGCCTTCTTCGACAACGCCGCGTTTGATTTTTTCAAAAACTGAAGATTTGATATTTCTGGATATTTCTTCCTCGTCTTTCGCGGAGAATGTTCTCTGAATATATTCTTCAATCGGAAGCATCATCTTTCCCTTAGGATAAGTAATTGTAAAGAAGCCGTCCTGAGAAGCGGCCTTGAATACAATTTTCTTGTCTGTTGCTTCTATGATTTTTACTTCACTGCCGACAGGAAGGATATCGCCTTTCTGATAATTGATCGCTGATATATTGTTCTTGTCGGAATAAAAGATATTGTAGCAGGTATAAATTTTTGCGGATACAGGTTGTTGCAGAATCTCTTCAATTGATATTGCTTTCTGGCTGTTGCATGCCTGAAGGAATAAACTTGAAATGATGACTGCGATGAGGGAAAAGATTATGCTTTTTGACATTTAAAACTCCTAATAATATAACTTGAACAATATGCACCGTTTCCTGCTTAAGTACAAGCTGGAGCAGTGATTTTCCTCAGATTCCTGCGAGTCAAAATATATGAATGAAAAAGATGCGCAATTATCAATGACGGCTTCGTTTCTGGGGGATTATGTTAAAAGTCGGTTGTGTCTCTTCTCCTTCAAAAGATACTGATATTTCTTTTACAGGATAGTCCTTAAGCATGCCGTTATCGAGCCATGTGCTGATAAGTTTTGCTAGCGACAGTCTGGCAGTATCATAAATTTGAACGGCATGCGTCTTGTCCGACATAGCCTTGCTTTTCAGTTCGCTTTCAAAGTCTTTCTTGAGTTCCTGCATCGCATTGTTTTCCCCGAAAACAAGCCATCCTCCTTTTATGTTTTCCTTCATGCCTGAGACAGATACGGCGGGAGTCATGGGAAGCAGACGAGGGGCTTTAACTTTAAGAATACCGTTTTCCAGCTTGAGATTCCAATTGTCGCCGAGATCAACGTAATAATTGTATTCAACAGGGGCACTGATGTCCAGATTGGCTGTACTAGGTCCAATCTTTATAACTTTTGAGCTTGAGGCAATGCGTGTTTCCGAAACCAGAACCAGTTTTCGGCTTTGAGCATGAGACTGTATATAGGAATGAAAATTTTCTGTGACTTCAAGCGGAATGAGAAACTTGCCGATTTTTTCGCTTGCCGAGGAAACACCGCGAAGCAGATCCGCCAATGCGCTGTGATTGGCGATACGATAAGCAGTAAAGGAAAAAATCCCTGCCAGAATTATCAGAGTGCAAGGCCAGATTATCTGCTTGAAACTCCCCATGGTTTTCCCCTTTAAACAATTGAGGACAGGCAAGCGGAATGCAGCCTGTCCTTTAGCAGAAAAATCTAGACAGTTATTTATTTCTGCTTTTCAGGTTTATCTGTCTTGGAATCCTTTGATTTGCCAGCTGCTTTTTTTGCTTCTTCGACAGCCTTTTCAGCGGTTTTCACTGCTTCATTGGCTTCTTTGATTTTGGCTGAATCCTTGGATTCTTTTGCCGCGATAAGCGCATTTACGGCATCAAGCTTTTTCTGAAGTGCGGCTGCAAGATCTTCTTTTCCCTCTTTTTTAGCCTTTTC
>JAKJHH010000127.1:306-11525 GCA_022703965.1 Verrucomicrobiota bacterium | reverse complement strand
AAATGCTTCGCATTTTACTGTTTATGGGATATAGCTGAAAAGACTTGGAGCTTTAATGCTCCAGGTTTTTTCCGGAGAGTTCGGCAAGCTTTTTGGCGACGCGTCCGGGTGTACCGCTTCTGCGGGAAAGATACATGTAGCCGACAGGAACAACTACAGCCGTCAGGAAGCAAGCGACAACCGATCCGAAGAATATCACAAGTCCAAGACTTATACGGCTTTCCTTACCGGCTCCCGAGGCGAAAACAAGAGGAAGCGCGCCGATCGCAGTAGAAAGTCCAGTCATGGCAATCGGTCTGAGACGCAGACGGGCTGCCTGATATACAGCCTCGGCAAATTCCACCCCGCGGTCACGAAGCTGATTCGCGAATTCGGCGATCAGAATACCGTTTTTCGCGGCTAGACCTATAAGCATCACAAGACCAATCTGACTGTAAATATTCAGAGTTGCTCCGAAAAGGGCAAGTCCGGCAAGAGCACCGACAAGTCCGAGAGGAACAGTCAACATGATGACAAAGGGACTGGAATAGCTTTCAAACTGAGCCGCAAGCACAAGGAACACAACTATCATCGCAAGCACAAAGACAAAGACCATCGAAGAGGATGACTCCTTGAAGTCTTTCGACATGCCCTTGTAATTGATTTTAACGTCGCGAGGAAGTTCGTCGCGCACAGTTTTCTCAAGGAAGTCCAGACATTCTCCAAGCGTGTAGCCGGGAGCCACACTTCCCGAAATCGTAATGCTGCGGATGCGGTTGTATCGCTTGAGTACGCCGGAGTCGGCAATCTCGCTTATCTTCACAAGATTGGAGAGAGGATGAAGCGTATTTGTCCTTGCCGAGCGCACATAGATATTCTCGATATCCAGAGGACTTCTGCGATCCTCGTCGCGTCCCTGAAGAATGACTTCGTATTCTTCGCCGTTATCGGTATAGGTTGTGACCTGCTTAGAGCCAAGCATGCTTTCGAGAGCCGAACCGATGTCACGGGCGGAAACGCCGAGTTTTCCGGCACGGTCACGGTCAATGACAATACGATTCTGCGGCATGGTCTCCTGATAATCGGAATCCACGCCGATGAGTCCGGGATATTTTCGTGCTTTTTCAAGGAGTTTGTCGCGCCATTCGATCAGGGTTTCATAAGTAGGCCCGCCAATGACAAACTGGACAGGCTGACCGCTGAAAGGATTCAGTCCTGACGGCTGGTAAACAATGGTTTTCACGCCTGGAATCTTCTCGCTTTCCTTGTAGAGATAAGCGGTAAGCTGTTTGGCTGTTTCCTTGCGCTTTTCCCAATATTCGAGAGGCATGATGATTCGACTGTTGTTGACGGCACCCTGCACGTTTCGACTGCCAGGCACACGGATCAACACATGGCGGGCGATTCCTTTTTCATAAAGTTTGAGCGGAGCTTCGCTGACTTCGGCAGTATATTCCTCCGTCTGTTTAAAGCCTGTGCCTTCGGGAGCTTTCATATTCATCATTAGCATTGCGCGGTCTTCCTCAGGCTCGAACTCTGAAGGAATCATCTTAAAGAGTCCGGCACCGAGTCCGAGCATCAGGATACCAAGGAAAAGACATATGTAAGGATGCTGTGTAACTTTACGCAGGAATTTGTCGTAATATTTTTCAATATTACCCATGACAAATTCATCAAGTTTGGCAAAACGTCCGGCAGCGTTTCTGGGCTTCAGGAGCCATGAACACATGACAGGAGAAAGAGTCAGAGCCACAAAACTTGAGAAAACAACAGCAGCCACCATAGCCATGGCAAACTCACTGAAAAGTTTGCCTGTATTTCCGTCAAGCAGACAGATGGGAAGGAAAACAGCGACAAGCACAAGGGTAGTCGCGACGACAGCAAAGCCGACTTCACGGGCACCATTGAAAGCGGCAGTCAAAGGATGTTCGCCCTCTTCAACGCGGCGATAGATGTTTTCGAGCACAACAATCGAGTCATCCACCACAAGTCCGGTCGCAAGCACCATGGCAAGCAGAGTCAGAAGATTCACCGAATAGCCCATCGCATAAAGCACAATGAAAGCGGCGATAAGTGAAATCGGAACTGTAACAGCCGGAACAGCCGCCGCCCGCAGGCTTCCGAGAAAGAGATAGATAATGATGATTACCAGAATCGAGGCCATTATCAGCGATTCATATACTTCATGAACCGCAGCCTGAATAAACACGGAATCATCACGTCCGATCTCCATTTTCATACCAGGAGGCATATTGCGTATGAGCTCCGGCAATTTAGACTTGACGCCGTTGATAACATCGAGCGTATTGGCTTTTGACTGCTTTGAAATAGCAATGGAAATAGCATTATGCCCGTCAACCATGAAGTTGTCGCGCATGCTTTCCGGTCCGATTTCGATTTTAGCGACATCGCCGAGACGCACAAGATGTCCGTCGTCACCCTCAAAAAGTACCATCGATGAAAATTCCTGAGGACTTCTGTAGAGTCTTTCGAGACGCATGACGAATTCACGCTGTTTCGACTCTATTCGCCCGGCAGGAAGCTCAACGTTTTCGGCGTTCATAACTTTCTCCGCCACAGTGACACCGTGAGCGGCCATCGCTTTGCGATCCAGCCAGATTCGCATGGAGTAACGCTTTTCACCGTAAATCATGACTTCAGAAACGCCGTCCACAGTGGAAAGCTCATCGACAATATTTCTGTCGGCGTAGTCGGTAAGTTCCATCTGCGTCATATCGGGATGAAGCAGAGGAAGAATCAGGACAGCAGAACGGGCGACGTCCTGCTTGAAGACTCGCGGTGACTTTGCCTCGTCCGGAAGTCTTGAAACTATTCTGCCGACCTTATCACGCACATCGTTAGCGGCATTTTCGATATCCGTCGCCGCAGTAAATTCAAGCGTAACGACAGACATGCCGTCTTCACTGCTGGACTCAACTGTTTTGAGCCCGGATATACCGGAAACACCGTCTTCAATGATCTTGGTGATTTTGGTTTCTACAACGCTGGCGGACGCTCCGGTATATTCCGTCTGCACAGTGACCACAGGCGAATCGATATCGGGATATTCGCGAAGAGGCAGTCTGAGGTAGCAGATCACGCCAAAAATGATCAGCAAAAGGCTCATAACGGTCGCAAGAACCGGTCTTTTTACCGAAGTATCTGAAAGTATCATTTTGCCTGCGCCTCGCTTTTGACGCTGACCTTGGAGCCGTCAGTGATTTTGTTGATTCCGTCGCTGACAATCTTTTCACCGGCGGCAATGCCCTTTACAGCCTCAACTCTTCCAAAGGTTCGGAGTCCGAGTTCTATCTGTCTGCGCTCAACGGTGGAATCGTTTTTGAGCACAAAAACATAGTGGCGCTGTCCGTAGGAAAGCAAGGCTTTTTCAGGAATTGACGGCGACTGATGCGCCCCGCTTATCAGTTCGATTTTCAAAAGCATGCCGGGACGAATCCTGCGGTCTGCATTCTGAAATTCGGCTATGACTGTAACGGCTCGTGTAGTCATTTCTATGCGGGAATCAATGATCGTAACCTTCCCTTTAAAGACCTGTCCGGGATAAGCGGAGACAGTTGCCTCGACTTCCTGATCCTTTTTGATTGCCGCCATAAAGGTTTCAGGCACGGTGAAAAAGACTCTCATGACCGAAAGATCATCCAGAGTCGTAATCGGAGTACCGGGCGTGAGCAAAGCTCCGGGACTGACCTGACGGATTCCTGTCTGTCCGGAAAAAGGAGCTGTAATATTTCTTCTCGCGACTCTATTTTTTGCGGCATCAAGTTTTGCGAGCGCGGCATTGCGGGCGTAAAGCTGCTTTTCGTATTCAGTCTTCGATATAGCCTTCTTTTCGTTGAGGGTCTCGGCAATCTGGTAGAGACGCTCCTCTTCCTTCATCGACAGTTCAGCCTGCTGTAAATTAGCCAGCTCTTCAGCTTGTTCGAGTTTAACAAGGATATCGCCTTTTTTGACTTCCTGCCCTTCACGGAAAAAAATCTGAGCGACAGTCTCTGTGATTGAGGCTGTGATTTCAACAGATTCCAGAGCTTTTGCCGTACCTAACGCCTCAATTCTGTTCTCAAAAGGCTCCGACTGCACAGTAACGATACTGAGCTCAGGAACTCCCTTGGGCTTGGATTTTTTTTCTCCGGCCATACGCCCAAGAGCAAAGTAAATTCCATAAGCACAGGCGAGCGCCGCAAGCAAGATAAAAATAAAATTGAAAAACTTCATACAGATTGGCTCCTTGGGGAAGATTCCCGCTTTTTACAAGTACCCGGCTTTTTTTTCTGAAATGTTCCGGAAGAGAGCTTTGTCCGGGCTGCTCCCTCAAGAAAAATAGACACAACCAATTCCGGCGAAGGCATCAGCGCCGGATCATCTGAAAAATTATGATTTCTGGCTCTGACCATGCCGAGAAAAAAATTCGCCAGAGCTTCCAGATCAATGTCTTTTCTGAGCTGACGCAGATTGTCTTCTCTGCCCAAGAGACCGGCAATAAGACTCACAAGACGGAAACGCCTTTTCCTGATTTCCTGCCTGAATTTATCACGCAACGATTCAAGCGGAGCTTCCTGCTCCATTATCCTGAAGAGAGTATGTCTACCATTATAAAACGATGAGACCGCTTCAAATATTTTGATCAAAAGCTCTCTCAAAGGTAATTTTTCGTTCTCCACGCAGGAACTTATTTCAGAGCAAAGCTCATCATGGCCGTGAGTTGCAAGCTGACATACAAGATCTTCCTTGTTCTTGAAATAAAGATATATGGTTCCCTTGCCTACGGCAGCCATTCGCGCAACATCATCAAGCGTCAGCTCATGATATCGTTTGTTCTTAAAAAGTTTCTCTGCCGCAGCCAGAAGAAGAGCTTTGGTATCACGTTTTTTAGCCATCTAAAACACCTGTTTAATACTGACCAGTCAGTTTTAAAATGGCATTATTTATCAATAAAATCAAGGTAAAACATATTAGAAACATCAGATATTTTATTTCCGCTTTTCCATACCGCACTCTCGAATGATATATTATCAGGAAGATGATAAAGGATCTTATGTCCGAAATAAAAAACAAATACAAAAATCCGTTGCTCTCCGCAGAGGGAAGGATACTTTCGCCGTCGCGTGTTGCTCCCGGGCCGATGGAGGGCATAATGAGCCCGCTTTATTGCGCTGTCATGGAGAAAATGGGGTTCGCGGATTACTGGATCACTCCGTTCTTCAGGCTCTCCGAGGCCTGCCCGCGTCCGGCGCGTTTTGCCGAATGGATCGCAAAATATTCCGGAGGCGGTTTTCCTGTTGTCATTCAGCTTATGGCATGCCGTCCGGAAATAGCCGCAGAAGCAACCTCAAAAATCCTTGATCTGAACTTGGTCTGCGGAATAGATCTCAACTTCGCCTGCCCCAGCAAAACAGTGACAGGAAGCGGAGCCGGTGGCGCAATGCTGAAGAATCCGGCAGAAATCGAGAAAATAACGTCAGCTGTCAAAAAATCGTGCGGAAGTATTCCTTTAAGCGTTAAAATCCGTTGCGGATATCAGTCGCCGGTGGAAAGCCCTGAAATCGTCAAAGCTGTCCTTGCCGGAGGAGCCGACTTCATAATATGCCATTTCAGAACGGTACAGGAAGGCTTCAAGCCAGTTGAAGGCGGTCTGTCCAGACTGGCAAAGACAGTCGAATGCGCAGGGAAAACGCCTGTAGTCGGAAGCGGCGATATCTTCACACCTGAAGACGCAAGCGCCATGTTCAGAGAAACAGGCTGCAAAGGAATCATTGCAGCCCGAGGCCTGCTTGCCAATCCGGCACTGATACGCATAATAGAAGCTGATATGTCAGGGGAGCCGCGTCCCGATGAAAAAGTTCTGAAACTTGCCTATTTTGAAAATATGGTAAGAATCGCGGTATCCGATCCGGAGGAATATCTGAGAGGAGCCTCGCTCAAAGAACTTGCCGCCTGTCTTCTTGGAAGAACGAATCCCCTTTTCAAACGACTCGCCCCGATGAATCCGAAAGAAACAGTAGCCGCCGCCGAATCCCTGATTGCGGAAGCCAGACAAATGGAATATCTTGATAACAAATAATGAAACAGGAAGAAATCCTACAATGAGTGGCTTCAGACTCAAATTGAAAAAGAACTTACACCGTTATCAAAGCAAAGGGGACTATTCCAAGGCGGAAATCCAGAGTGAAAGAATCTGGAAAATACTAGGAAACAACTCATTACCGCTATATCCTTTCACAGTTGAAGAGACGGTGAGAAAAAACAGATTCATGTTTCGTGAAGAGAACTGCCGTTTTATGATAATTGCAATCATGCTGGAAGGGAACTTGAAATTTCAGCATAACAGCAAAGAATATCTTCTTGAACCAGGAAAACTCTTGCTGATTCCTCAGGGAACAACTTATTCTTTCGATTCCAATTCAACAGGAGCCTACAGAAAACTTGTAATTGAATTCAGCGGAACCAATCTTTCATCCATGTCCGCAACACTTAAGATCAATCGTTTCGGCATTTATGACCTCTCCTGCCTCAACGAAATAATAGAACGGATCAGGATAATAAGAAATCTGCTTTTGAAGAAGGATAACAAACAGCTCCCACACTTAGCAGGAATCTGCTATGAATTTCTTGTATCTCTGGCTCTGGCAATCAATGAAAAATCAAACGAAAATCCGATTATCTCAAAAGCCAGACAGAAACTTGAAAGCGACCTGAACCGCCCTCTGTCCAATCATCAACTGGCAGCAGATCTGGGCATCAGCGAGACAAGTCTAAACAGGCTATTCCGAACAGCACTTAAGACATCTCCGCAAAAATACCGTGCCAGCTGTAAAATAGAGCTTGCCAAAGAACTCCTTCTACACAGTGTAATGTCTATAAAAGAAATAGCAGATAAAACAGGATTCTGCAACCAATTTCATTTCAGCAGAGAGTTTTTGTCATATACAGGAGAAGCGCCAAGCCTGTTCCGTAAAAAAAGAACGTCCTGATTACAGCTCCAGCTTAAGCATGTCAGAAGTCCAGAATTTCTTCATCTGTGCAGGACTCTGTCTGATCTGCCATGCAGTCATAGATGAAACATGAGCATCGGCAAAAGCGGCATTAAGACGGGTTCCTGAATGAATAAGATGAGGAGCATCCTGAGAGATATATGAAGATGTTGAGATCTGAGCGGCACTGGCTCCGGAGGGAGCATTAGCCGGACCTCTGACACTGTCCGATAAAAGCAATGTCCCGGAGGGGAACCTCATAAGACTGCTTGAATAAAGGACAATATAGGCTCCGCTGTTTTCCAGTCTGAAATCTCCAAGAGTCGCACTCTTAGCGATAAAATCTGTGTCGCAATCAGATCTGTACATCCCGTAAGTATACCACTGATTGATATTGGCACCTTTGATATTCGCTGCCGACTCCGGAATAAGATTGGAGGGGCAACTGAGTATTTTATTGGAGGCGGTATAATTATAATCCTTCATAAGCCGTCCCCAGAGGCAACCGCTGGCGAAACCGCTTTGCGGTACCATAAATGGAATATACCTGTAATCGTCTGCATAACAGTACAAAGATTTCATGCATTGAGCAAGATTGTTCACACAGGCAATTGAGCGGGAAAGCTGACGAGCCTGATTCATTGCCGGAAGAAGCAAAGACGCAAGGATAGCTATAATGCTTATCACAACCAGTAATTCTATTAATGTAAATGCTAAACTCCTCCGAATATTGTGAATTCTTAACATATGCCACCTTCCTCAATCTTTGCTAATATGATATATCATACATGCCCCGTTTGCCTTGTCCGAACCAGTATCGACTGTAAAATTTATGGAAGAATCCGAATGCACGGAGAAAAGTTCATTACGCCGGGTTCCGTCAATGTTGATTCTATACACTTTCATTTTATCGGCAACACTGTTTTTGATTGCAATGTCGGCCTTGGCTGCTCTGACAAGAAGCGGAAGCTTTCCCCAATTTTCAAGCAAGGTCATTGACTTATCATGAAAGGCCATTCCTTCAGCAGCAAGATTGCTAAGGTGGAAAATAAGAATTGAAGAACTCTTATCAATCGGCAAGCCATCCAGAGAATGCACCGATATTGTCTGGAAGCTGTCAGCAGACTTTACCGATACTACCCGGCCTGAAATTGCCCCGGACTGTATAGTGAAAGCCTCAGATTTCAGACTGACTGCTGAAATGGAACGAGCCGCAGGATCATATTCAATTTCTCCTGTCGAGCTCTGAATTCTGGAAGACGATTTTACTGCGTCCAAAGCTCCTTTCCATGATTGAGGAATATGAGCTTCCCATTCAGGTTCTATAGGTAGCGGGCTAATCCCTTTCTGTATATCTCCGGCAGGAAGAGTGCCTGTGCGTCCAAAGAGCGCAAGCCTTGCACAGTTCTCAGAAAAAGAGGCATTGAGAGAAGGCAGGCTCTTTATCATTTCTGGAGTCCATGTAAAAGCAATAGCATCCTTGGCCGGCTGAATGTCTCCACGTCCGAAAAGGAAGAAAATGATCTTCTCACTGATCTGCGCCAATGCATCTTTGTCGATATTGAAGTAGGTGGGCACTTCATTATCATGGTTCGGTCCATGGCTGAATCTATAATAGCCGTCATAATCCTGCAAAGCGGAAAGAGCCCCGAAAACAGGCCCGCACTCAGCTCTGAAGCGGTTAGGATTGCAGAAAGACATTTCAGTAAGCGTATATGGTTTTCCGAACTCGCGGGATGCGGCCAGGCGCAACGGCACAGAACACCAACTGTCCAAAGAAGCTTTCTGACTGAAGGAGGCTGGAAGTTTCCAAGCCTGTTTTGGATAATTCGGATGATCCTGATACGCATGGTTATCCACAAAATCCAATTTATTTCTCAATGGCAGATAAAAATAATATTCATTGAAATTATAATTGGTAAGAAGCCCTCTGAAGGCGATATCCTTCTTTACAAAGGAAATCATTTCATCAAGAGCCTGAGCTTCTTTCTCAATCAGGAACTGAGTGAATTCCGTTCCACGCTGCATTAAAAGTTCATCACTGTAAATTCCCTTCTCCTGCAAATATTCGGCATAACGTTTTTGGACAAGCGGCATAAGTTTCGGATACTGATTCCAGTTTGCCGGAAGCGCCGCTTCATTAACAAGATTGAGTGAATATAAAGCTGGATCTTCAGCCATACTCATTCCTGTATATGGATTCTTTATGCTCATTATTTTTAATGCATAACGTTTCCAGTGTGCCATTGCGGACGGACTCAGAGGTAAAAGAAGCTTGATTTCGTGAGAATTGGCAGATGAGCACTCGACAATACCATCACCAGGCTTTATAGGTCTCATTGAATAAAGATCAATACAAATATAAAGACCGGCCTCTTTGCACTTTGCAAAAAGATATTGCAACTGATCAAGCTTCACCGGATCAAAGGTATAAGTGTTGTCAGCCTTGGGATCAAGAAGACGCCTGTCTATATGATGCAGTCTCACTGAATTATAACCGAGTTTGACAAAACGTTGCACCATTCTGTCGGTTTCCTCGCGGGACATGAAACAATTCTCATTGCAAATATTAACACCCAGAAAGCGGATGCGGCTTTCCGGTTTTGATTCAAAGGAAAAATGACCGTCTCTATTAATAATTCTGCCGTACTTTCCGGCAGGAGCATCCAGGGACGCTGAAAAATCAAGAACAGAGCCTTTTACAATATCAGCAGGAAGATCTGTTCTGATCCACGACGCACCTTCCTTTATAAGATAAGGCTCACTGAGCTCCTGAGAAACTCGATTATTAGCAAGAGAAGCTGCGACAATCATCCAGACAGAGCGCTCCGCAGGAATAAAGCTGATCTGCACGGGATTCTTACCCGAAAGTTTAAAGGCAGAAGAATATAGTCCCACAACGCCATCTTTTATTTCACCAGTCCAGACAAGCCTGCCGTTGGCAAGAGGTGAAGGATGCCACCAATTACCGCAGTCCTCGCCTGAAATGACTTTAATTTCCTCTGTACTTCCATCTGCATAATCAATTTTGACAGAGCCGACAGGCTCCTTCCACTTTGGTGTCCACGCAGATGAATGAAGGAGGTAAAGCCATGAAGCTGAATCAGAATCTGGAACTCTTATTTTCCCATAATCAGGAAATCTGCGAAATAAAGAGTCTGCAACAACAATGCAACTGCGAGCTCCGTTTTCAACCGGATTTATGATATCATAGTTAATTCCTGCAAACAGCGTCCGGCCTGGCTCCATGGAGCGCAGGTCATAATCGGCCCCCTGATCGGTCCATCCTCCTTTTGCATCCAAAGCAGTTTCATCAATGAATCCCATATTTGCCGCACCGCGCAAATCCAAGGGAAGAGAGGATATCGTTTCGAGTTTTATTGATATATTCAAATCTGAATTACAGATTTCTCCTTTGCACGGGCTAGGAAATATCCTTAACTCGTATGCATTTTTCCCATATCGGCGCTGATCCTGAATTCTGACACCGAAATCACCCTTCAATGTAATGAACACCTTATCAGCCTGAAATTTCAGTGAATTCAGTTTTGCAGCTTCGTAAACAAGCAGTTTCTCACCGTTATCAGAAAGCGGTACTATAACTGAATCTGCCTCAACAGCAGATGCCGCTGCAAGAGGAATTTCAAGTAGCATCCCCAATGATCCAGTCAGAACGGCTTGCTCACTCTTGAACGAAGCACTGTAGTTATATATTCCAGAGGATTCCATCTGCAAAGACGATGTGAATTTGAATGATTTACCCGGAAGCACGAGCCAGTCCCCCTGAAGCACAGAGGATGTTTTCGTGTTCTTGAAACTTTCCACCGCCAACGACTTTTTATTCATCCTCACACTTTGTTTCCAGTCATGACTGAAAAACATCCATTCAAAAGGTTCTGTCACAGCTTCAATATTAAGCGCAGCAGTGTCTTGGGACATTGACAGCAGAGGGCTCGCTGCATTTCCGTATAGCGAACACAGTAGAAAGCAAAAGCCTATCAGCAGTTTTCTCATTTTCCCATTCCTTTTCTGATACATCATATTAATACGGGATTGGATACGATTTTAGTTCCATTCAACCCCTGAAGACGAAACGGAATATTTCTCCACAACTCAGGCATATTCGAACAAGAAGCAGATTCCTTTGCAACGCTGCAAAGAAGGATTTCATTTACAGCCTGAATAAATGATCCTTCAGCCGTCGTAAACCATGGACGAATTCCACATTCGTAAATCTCAAAAATCTCTGAA
>JAKJHH010000127.1:0-282 GCA_022703965.1 Verrucomicrobiota bacterium | reverse complement strand
CCCATTCTGACAGCCACAATCGCCCGCCAGCATGCATACCAAGTACAAACACCTTTTCCCTGTGCATACATATTGCCGCATGCTCCCTCATTTTCAATGTAATCCGTCACCGCCCTTGCCTGAAACAGATCATCCTTATCAAGAATAGGATAAGGGAATATTCCACTTAGGACACCAATACTGCGCTCCATGCAGCCAGGATATGGAATGTAACGGAAACCATCTGTCGGCAGATTTGCTTTCAACGCCGAGGCCGTAATACCCCATATAGAAATCAGTTCA
>JAKJHH010000126.1 GCA_022703965.1 Verrucomicrobiota bacterium | reverse complement strand
GCTTCTGCGATTCCATCTGGAAAACGGATTCCGCTTCTTCAAGCTGGACTTTATCAGAGCAAGAAGCAAGGAGTCCGAGGACAATCTTGAAAAGATGATGAGATATCTGCGCGAAGTCTCGAACGGAGAAATCTACTTTAATCTGGATACAACAAACGGACAGCGTCCCGGCTACTTCCTCTTTCTGGAATACGGCAACATCTTTCTTGAGAACCGCTATCTCTGCCGCGAGTGGGGACAGGTGTATCATCCCGAACATGTGTTGAACAATCTCTGGCGTCTGGCAAAATACTGCAGGACGCAGACAATTCAGATAGAGTTTTCGGATCCGGATATAATCAACTATTCCTACTTTGAAAAGAAGGGGATAAATCCGCCTGACGAGTACAGTTCCGACTACTGGGTGGCAGTTGCGATGTTTGCAAGTCCTCTGCTCTGGTTTGCTCCTTCTAGACTCAAGGAGAAGACTGCCGAGGCTTTCAGCCGCGTTATAAAGCTGCATAGAAAATACGCATCGGAAATCTTTGCCGGAGAAGTTTTGCCGATAGGAGAAGAACCGTCCGGAAAGGCTGTCACAGGGCTTGTTTCGCACAATGCCGATAAGGACAGCGGACTAATCATTGTCTATCGTGAGAAGAAGGCGGCGGAGTCGGCAGATATCAAGCTGAGTTTCCTTAAGGGAGATTATAAGCTTACGGAATTGAGTCCTGAGGGCGAAGCCAAGTCAGAGTTTGGCGTGAAGAACGGAGTTCTCTCTGTAAAACTCGAAAAAGCGGCTTCCTGGAAGCTCTTCCGCTACACGAAGTGAGATTCCGCCTTGTTCCTCCGCGTCATTACGCTATATTAGATGACGCAGGAGGAGCGGTTTTATGAATGAAAGTGTTGAAGTACTTGATCTTCTAAGAGGTCGTGTTGACGTGAAACTCAACATGCGTCAAGGGAGACTCGAACCTGCCATGAAGCCGCACATACATCCTCATTTTGAGTTGCTCTATATTATAAACGGCGTCCGTGAGCTGACTATGAACGGACACGCCTATAAGGCCGGGCCGGGGGATCTGCTCATATTCCGTCCCGGTGACGCTCATCTTGAATATGCGGGTACGGAATTTGTATCCATGTTTGTCTTTCGCTTCCATCCTCAAGAGCTTGCCGGTAAAGGGATTGAATTTCCCAGTCTCGATAAGACCGGCCCTGTTTTTCCGCTTCCGCACAAAGACGAATTCTATGCTCTTTTCACGCGCATGGACGAGGAGTTCAACAGGCCGGGCGAAGGCAGTCAGATTCTGCTTGGAGCTTATCTGGTGGAGTTTCTTGTAAAGCTCAGACGGGCTGTCAAGGAAGTAATCGAGAAGCAGTATAACGGAGATGACGACAGTATTCATCTGCGTGTCCGTAACGCTATGGACATCATGCAGAAGAATCTCAGCGGCGACTTGGATTTGAAGGAGATAGCGAAGAGCGCATTTATGAGCGTTTCGCATTTTTCGCATACATTCAAGGAAAAAACCGGAGAAAGTCCCAAGCGTTTTCTGATCCGTGAGAGAATCGACAAAGCCCGCAAGCTTCTTGCCGAAACTGATAAATCAGCCTCGGAAATAGCCGAAGAACTCGGCTATGAAAGTCCTTATTTCTTTTATCGCCAGTTCCGTAGCAAAACAGGGATGACCGCGACGCAATATCGCGAGTCAGTCCGCAAAAAAGTGCATACCGAATCATAAGAGAGTGCATTTTTATTTCCCCTTCCAGAAGCTACAATTGATACTTATAAAGCAAACAACCCTTATAGGAGTTTCATATTTATGAGCATCAATCCCGAATGGCGTAGAAGAATAGAAAACTGGCGCAGCACCATGCCGAAACTGTTTTACAGTCCGTTAGGAGAAATAGAATTCAGCGGCTTTGCGACTAAAGAGCAACTGACTCCCGCCGAAGCCCTTAAACGCAAATTTGTGAAAATGCCGGAAGGCACACCTTGGGGGGCTAAATGGGAATATGGCTGGTTCAAGGGCTCGCTTACTCTGCCGTCTTCAGTTGCCGGAAAAAGAGTTGCGACAAGGATTGATGTCGGCGGCGAGGCCGGTATTTCAGTCAACGGCATGAATCACGGAGCCAATGATATCGGACACAAGGAAGTCACTCTGACTCGTAAGGCAAAGGGTGGAGAGAAATTCGAGTTCCTGATTGAGTCGTACTCAGGACATGGGCCGAGAGTATGCAGTCCAGGAGTTGTGCCTCATGGAACTTTCAGCGTACCGGAGCCTCCGGCGACACAGGTGAAAGTCGGCAAAAGTACTTTCGGTATATGGAATGAAGAGATCTATCAGCTCTGGTTCGACGTTGAAACCCTGCTTCAATTCAGGAACGTGACAAAGGACGTGGAGTCTCTGCGCGTTGCCGAAATAGATGACGCTCTAAAGGAAATGACTCTTGTTGTTGATTTCGAATTGCCTTTCGACGAGATGATGAAGACGGTCAAAGAAGGGCGCAAGCTTCTCAAAAAAGTACTTGAATGCACAAACGGTTCTACCTCGCCTTTGATGACCTGTTTCGGACACTCGCATATTGACGTTGCCTGGCTCTGGCCGCTTCAGGAAACTGAACGTAAGTGCAGCCGTACATTTGCATCTCAGCTTGCTTTGATGGAAGAGTATCCCGAATACAAATATCTTCAGAGCCAGCCGCATGTTTATCGCATGGTCAAGGAACGTTATCCCGGTCTCTATGAGCGTGTTAAGAAGGCTATTGTAAAAGGGCAGTGGATTCCTGAAGGCGGCATGTGGGTCGAAGCCGATACAAACATTACAGGTTCCGAAAGCCTTATCCGCCAGTTCATACATGGTAAACGCTTCTTCAAGGAGGAGTTCGGAGTTGAAAATAAGATGATGTGGCTTCCGGACGTCTTTGGTTACAGCGGAGCTCTCCCGCAGATCATGAAGGAATGCGGAATTGAATATTTTTCAACGCAGAAGATTTTCTGGACTTATAACGGCGGAGACCCGTTCCCGTATAATATTTTCTGGTGGGAAGGGATCGACGGAACAAAGGTTCTCTCTTATCTGCATAACGATTATAACTCCGAAACCAAGCCTCAGCATGTTATGGCTCGCTGGGAAGAAAGAGTTCAGAAAGATTCGACTCACAACGGACGTCTGATGCCGTTCGGACATGGAGACGGCGGAGGAGGCCCGACACGCGAACATCTTGAATTCCTCAGACGTGAAAAGAATTTTGAAGGTATGCCGCGCTGTGAAATCAATGTGCCGGATTCGTACTTCCAGACACTGAAGACAGACAGGCTGCCGACATGGGTTGGAGAGCTTTATTTCCAGGCTCATCGCGGAACATATACATCTCAGGCAAAGACTAAGAAGGGCAACCGTTTCAGTGAATTTGCCTTGCGCGAAGCTGAACTTTGGGGCGCGGCGGCATCCATGCTCTCCGGCTTCAAGTATCCGCTGGCTCTTGCCGATTCACTCTGGAAAGACGTACTGCTTAATCAGTTCCACGACATAATTCCGGGCTCCTCGATTCAGCGTGTATATGAGGAAGCCGAAGCATCCTACGCAAATGTGATAAGCAAGGCTTCCGCGATTGCCGCCGGTGCCAGAGCTGAGCTTGTGAAGAAGGACAAGGAGGCTGTGTCGGTCTTCAACTCTCTTTCATGGACAAGAGATGCTGTTGTCGAAGTTCCAGCCTCGTTCAAGGGAGCAAAACTTGCTTCAGGCGAAGAAGTTCCAGTGCAGTCATTCGACGGCAAAAACTATGCGGCAGTGAAGAAGATTCCTTCTCTCGGCTGGACTTCGATCAAAAGCAACGCTCCGGTGAAAGTGAAATCTGCAATCAAGGCATCTGCAAGCGGCCTTGAAAACGAGTTCATGAAGATAAGCATCAACGGAACAGGTGAAATTACTTCAATACTCGATAAGCAGAGCGGACGCGAACTTGCGGCAGGACTCTGCAACAGCTTCAAGCTCTACAAGGATGTTCCCGGCTCATATGACGCATGGGATCTTGACAGCATGTACAAGATGCAGCCTGTTGAACTCAGCGCAAAAGCAAAGGTCAAGCTTGTTTCTGAAGGCCCGCTTTTCGCTGTCCTCAGAGTCGAACGCGAAATACATGAATCCACTCTTGTTCAGGAAATCGTGATCTATGCCGGAAGCCGCAGAGTGGACTTCCGTACAAAGGTCGAATGGAAGGAAAGCCATAAGCTTCTCAAGGTCAACTTCCCTGTCAACTTCAAGAGTGAGGATGCACTGCATGAGATCCAGTTCGGACACGTCCGCAGACCTGTTCACGCGACACGTCCGTATGATGCCAACCGTTTTGAAGTCTGCAATCAGAAATGGACAGCGCTTGCCGAAGAGGGCAGAGGCTTTGCGGTTCTTAATGACAGCAAGTACGGTGTCAATGTGGATGGAAACAGCATCAATCTGACACTGCTCAAGTCGGCGCTGGCTCCCGATATGTATGCTGACAAGGGAACTCAGGAGTTTACATACTCGTTCTATTTCTGGAACGGAGCATTTGTCTCAAGCGGTCTTGTACAGGCAGCCTACGAGCTGAATATTCCGGCTCTGACTGCTCCCGGTTATGCGGGGGAAAAGAGTCTTCTGAAACTCAGTTCACCGAATATTGTGGTGGAGTCCGTCAAGCCTGCCGAAGACGGTTCCGGCGATACGGTCATCAGACTTTATGAAGCTGCAAGAACATCGGATTCCTGCATAGTGACGGTGGCGTTGCCTTTCAAGAAAGCTCTGCTTACGGACATGCTTGAAAGCAAGAAGTCTGAGCTGAAGACGCAGTCAGCTTCAATGAGCCTTGAATTCCAGCCTTTTGAAATCAAAACAATCAGACTTATAAAATCCTGAATTATATAAAGAGATACGAATATGAGTAAATATGTTTTTCATGTACTGCCCAACGCTCATCTGGATCCTGTCTGGCTCTGGGATTGGCGCGAAGGTCTCAATGAAGGCATCATAACCTGCAAAACAGTGCTTGAGATGATGAAGGATATTCCCGATCTCAGCTTCGTGCGCGGCGAGTCCATGATATACAGACACATCGAAAAACATGACCCGGAAACCTTTGAGGGAATCCGGGAAATGTTCAAGGCGGGACGCTGGGACATAGTCGGCGGCACTCTGATTCAGGCCGATACAAATATGAGTTCAACTGAAGCCATGTGCCGTCAGTTTCAGTCAGGAGTGAGTTATTTCAAGGAGAAGTTCGGCTTCACGCCTGATACCGCGTGGGCTGCCGACTCCTTCGGTCACTCTGCCGGACTCCCGGAAATATATGAGTCCGCAGGAATAAAGAACTTTGCATTCACACGTCCTCAGAACCATGTGCTTTCGATAGAGAAATCCGCCTTCTGGTGGGAGGGCCGTTCCGGCGCGAGAATTCTCTGTTACAAGCCGAAAATGGGTTGGTACGGTTCCGACCGTCAGGAGATGGAGAAGCGTCTGAATGAAGTTCTTGCCAATGCGGAAAAGGAAGGACTTTATAACGTAGCGGTCTTTATGGGACTCGGCAATCACGGTGGCGGTCCCTCAAGGCAGCAGATTGAGGATCTTAGAAAATGGACTGCGGAGCATCCTGAGATAGAGATACGTTTTTCAGGACTGCACAAGCTCTTTGCCGCTCTCCGAGAGGAGTTGAAAACTAAGGGAGATTCCTTTATTCCTGTTCACAAAGGAGAACTTAATTACTGTCTGCGAGGCTGTTATGCTTCATTGGCAAAATATAAGTATCTTTACAGGAAGTCGGAGAATTTCATAGGCACGGCGGAAGCCAACGCGTCTCTGTTGGCGCTGGCGAATATCGCTCCTCTCGAAAAGCTGACTGAGGAATGGGATGATGTATGTTTCAATTCATTCCACGATATTCTTCCGGGCTCCTCGATTGAGAGAGCTTATGATGAACAGATTGAATGGCTTGGCTCTGCCTTGCACAATTCTCGTAAAAAGCTTTTTGATTCGCTCTGCCGTCTGACTTCAAAGATCAACACAGAAAGAAGTCTGCCGCAAATGGAGGGGGATAAGCCGATGACGGTTCCGTTCGTTGTCTACAATCCTTCCAGCTCTCCTTATAAAGGAATAGTCGAGGCGGAAGTTTCGCTGGATTATCGTCCTATATGGCCATATCGCGGAAAGGCTGGCGAACTGCCTCTGGAACTCAGAGATGCGGATGGAAAGGTATATCCTTTTCAGGTCATCCGTACCGAGCACAGCTCCATGCCGGATATAGCTTGGCGAAAGCGTGTTGCGATGAGTCTGGATATGCCGCCTTTTTCGTGGCGTGTTATGGAGCTTGGCTGGATGGAGAATCCGCGCAAGGCTGAATTGCCGTCGCAGGTTCGGAAGCTTTCTTCCAATTCAATTAGCGATGGCGTTTATACAGTGAAGGCCGGACGCGGAGCAAAGGGAGTGACAATTCTGAAGAACGGCAAGAAGCTTTTCAAGGGAGCCGGACTTCAGCTTGCGACCTTTGAAGACCCCTGGGGTTCCTGGGGAGCAATGAACGAAGATAAAAGCGGTACGAACTGCAATCAGATGAGAGAGGCTTGGAAAGTCCTTCGTTCAGAAGTTCTTGAGGAGGGACCTGAGCGTGCTGTTCTTGCAGTTAGAATGCAAGGAGGCGCTTCGAGCATAGATCTTCATTTCGCGCTGGACAGAACTCAGAAGAAGATTACGGTGTCCGGACGTCTTCTCTGGAATGAACGCTCGGCGCGTCTGAAAATCCTCATGCCTTTCGGAAAGCACAGGACAAGCTTTGAAGTTCCCGGAGGCGTTGCCGAAAGAGGAGAAGAAGGCGAAGTGCCAGCTCTCAGATGGGCTGACGTGAAAGGTAAGGACGGAAGCTTCCTCTTTCTTTCCGAGTCTTTCTATAACTTCAGCTCCAATAAGGGTGTTTTCGAGGCGACAATCTGTCGTGCCAGCCGCTATGCCAACGATGTCAAAACAGCAGTGGATGAAGATATCTGGAATCCCGTTACTGACTGCGGAGAACTGAGATTCCGTTTCGGTATATCGGATTCAGGTGATAACTACGGCAAGGCGCTATCGTTTATGAATCCTCCTATGGTTCTTACAACAACGCCGCACAAAGGTTCTCTGTCAAGAACAGGGACGCTGGCAGCTCTTGCTCCTGTCAATCTGCATCTGCTTTCCGTTTCGGCATCGCCAGACGGGAAAGGTCTGATTGTAAGAGCTCAGGAGACTTGCGGTGTCGCCTCCAGCGCGACGCTGACGGTATCCGGAAAAACTATAGCGCTCGGAGAAATCGGAGCATATAAGATTAAGTCCTGGAATATCAGCTGTTCTTAATAGATAAGTATCCGTTTTCAACTTGGGACGAATCAATTGCGATTCGTCCCTTTTTTTGATCTAGACAAGTGATGTAATAGTGATGTATGTTCTTGGTTTAGTATTTAAGAAATTTGTTTTTTTAGTATTGACAATGGATTATTAATGATTTATAATTGCTATGTTTTAATGAGAGAAATCAATGAATAAAGTGCCGAGACAGTTAAAGTATAAAGAAATCGAAACATCTTTGGAAGATATGATATCCAAGGCTTCTCCGGGTGACAGAATCATGTCCGATCGCGAGCTTGCCGCGGAATTCAGCTGCAATACTTTGACGGTGCGAAAAGCATTGGCATCACTCGTGGAATCTGGACGGATTATAAGAAGAACCGGAAGCGGTTCCTTTGTCGCCGGAATCAGAAAAGTGCAACAGGCGAAAGATGTTAAAAAGATTGCCATGCTGATTCATTCCGAATGCGATTCCTACGGCTTGCATGTTGTCCGAGCCATTCACGATGCAGCCAATAAGTTTGGAGTCACGATCAGGACTGCCTTTGTGGACGGCTATGGAGATAGCGCTATTCGTGAGCTGGCTCTTCTTGCGGACGAAGGCTGTTCGGCAGGTCTGGCTTCATGGATTCCCTACAGAGAAATTTCCATGCTGGCATCGCTGATCAGAAAATCCCCGCTTCCTCTGGTGATTCCTGTTCTGCTGCCGGGGTTCGAGGATAATTGCTTTGAAAAAGCTGAGATTTCCGGATGCGGTGACGTTCAGCTTGCGAAGGCCTGCTGTGAATACTTTCGCATGCTGGGCGAAAAGAGAATTGCTTTCATAGGGCCTGATACGCACGGAGATCTTGCGATGAAAAACAAGCTCAGCGGCTACAGCGAATATATGTACAGGCATGATATGGATGCGCTAGTCGGGATGATTGGTTCCTCGGTTAAAGAAGTCAACGATCTTGCTGAACGCTGGGCGCGCTATAAGGGTGAATTGGCAATAATATGTTACGATGACGAGCATGCCCTCCGCTTTATAATGGCTATGCACAAGCTCGGATTTTCCGCTCCGAAGGATTACAGAATATTAGGAGACAACAATGGCAGAGAAGCTTTCCTTTGTGATCCGCCACTTTCGACCGGTTACGGGGATTACGCTTCCTACGGTGAAAAAGCTGTCAGATCCGTTATGGCGATGGGGCGCGGCGAGCGTTGGCAAGCCGAGAATCCGGTTGTCAATAATCTTTGCATACGCGAGTCCTGCGGCGGCTTGGGACGTATAACAGATGAGATAGCAAAGGCTCTTGAAGCCTATGGAGTAAATATTCATACAGCACCTGAATATACGGAGAAGACACGCAAATGAAACGGAGAACTTCACCTTGATTGAACTTTTGGTTGTGATAGCCATTATCGCTATCCTTGCCTCAATGCTCCTTCCTGCGCTGCGAGGAGCCCGAGACCGCGCGTATTCAATGCAGTGCCTGAATTCAATGAAGCAATTTGGAATTATCAACGCTTCGTATTCCGATACTTATAACGGCTGGGCTATTCCGATAAATTACGGATGGAACGGCTCTGGCTACACAACTGCATGGTACTGGGGAAATCTTGCCGCTACAATAAAGAGTCTCGGCGGCTGTTCGGATGCAGTTGCCAACGACAGCGGCGCAGGATGGCCAAAAGCTTACATCTGTTCCAAGGCAACCCTTGTGACAAAATCAACATCGAATTCTTCTCTCTACAGGATTGATCGCTGTTATGGTTTTAATGGAGTTGACGGTACTTCCAACTGGTGGGGCAAGGAGCCCAGAGGCTGGCGCATGAATCAGCTTATCCGTCCCTCAAAAACTATGAGCATCGGCGACGCTACAGATTGGGCAATGATCATCGGTCATTCCAATTATGCCAGCTATTACGGACTTCGCGACTATGAGTATTGGGCTAATGATAATACCTATAATGCCATGATTGCCTACAGGCACTTCAAAGGCGCTAATGTGGCGTTTGCGGACGGGCATGCAGCCAACATGAATTATGCCGTTGTCCAGAATAACAATGAGTACTGGTATCCCTGGTAAAAACAGTTTTGTTCTTCCCTTAAATTCATATAAACCAATCAGGAGAATTACACAAATGAAAAGACGTTTTATGTCTTTGTTCGGCGCTTTGCTGCTGCCGGCATGCTCCGTATCTGCTCTTGATTCCACCCGTCTTTCGGTTGACAAATGGGGTGAAATCAAAGCTGGCGATGCAGAGATATCTGTTATCCACTTCGGCCCGGAGTGGCATTCCGCCATGCCTGGGGAACGTAATTTTGCGCCAGAAAAAGGCTATCCTCAGAATTCAGCTAAAAACTGGAGCTCCAAGGGAGTTTTTGAGACAAAATCAGGAAAGTTCAATCTTGAGCAGTCTGTGACAATGAACAGTCCTGAAGACTTTACTGTAAATATCTCTCTCAAAGCCGATGCTCCTGTCGAGACTAACGAGCTTGCTCTTATAATCAGTCTTCCAGCCGAGAAATTCGCGGGGCGAATCCTCAAGGCTGATGATGCCACTGTCACTTTTCCTGCAGAATTTTCGGAAGAAAAGGCAGTCCTTCTCCGCAAGGACAGCGTCAGTTCTTTCTCGATTCAGTGTCAGGACTTCAGACTTGTCATCTCCGGGGGAAAAGGCTTGCTTGTTCAGGACGACCGCAAGTACAAACAGGATAACTATGGAATCCGCATAAAATTTGAGCCCTCCAACGGTCAGATCAAGGATGCCTCGATTTCATTCAACATCAAGACTCTTCCTTATGACACCAAGACAATCTCCCTCAAAAGCGCCGTAAATTTTGATTTCAAGGATGATCTTGCGAGCGACTGCAAGGGCGGTTGGACTGATCAGGGGCCGGAAAACGACCTTCGCATGTTCAAGCCCGGTGCTCAGACTCTCGGCGGAGTTGCTTTCGACATCATTAATCCTGCTGCAAACAGCGGAAAGTCCTGTATTGTTTTCGGCGGAGACAAAATTCCAGGAACGCCCTCCAAGGCTTCCGTTGAAGTTCCCAGTCTCAATATGAAGTATCTCTGTGTGTTGCATGCCCTCGGCTGGCCTCCGGCTACAAAGGCTAAGATAGGTTCGGTCATTGTTACATATGCTGACGGTACAAGCAAGAGCTTCCCAGTTTCTTATACAGTCGATGCAGGCAACTGGTGGTCTCCTGAATCTACTCCGAACGGAGAAGTTGTCTGGACTGGTGAAAACAAGAGCTCTTATGTCGGTCTCTACATGAGCAGTTTTCCTGTGGAGAACAAGCCTGTTGTCAAAGTCGATTTCGAGAACGACGGCAACTCTATCTGGATGATTGCCGGACTTTCCGCTTCAAACGATGAGATACCGAAGCTCAAGAATATTCCCTGCTACGTTGTCGAGTCGGCGAACTGGAAACCCTTCGAATACGCTCGTGATGTGCAGAAGGGGTCCATTCTTGACTTCTCCTTCCTTCTTGATGCACCTGCCGGAAAATATGGCAAGGTCATCATAAAGGACGGCAAGTTCGTCTTTGAAAAGAATTCAAAGCCGCAGCGTTTCTACGGAACTAATCTTTGTTTCACAGCCAACTTTTTGAGCAAGGAAGTCTCCGAACGTCTTGCCGACAGACTTGCAGCTCTCGGCTACAACTCTGTTCGTTTCCATCACTTCGACAATCAGCTTGTGAAGAAGACGGCGACAAGTTCAGTCGACCTCAATCCTGCTGAAGCCGATAAGCTCGATTATCTAGTAAAATGCTTTAAAGACAAAGGTATTTACATGACAATCGACGTTTATATTTCACGCATCCCTGTAAAAGGTGAAATTCCTGAACTCGGCGACAAGGATCTTTCTCTGCTTGACCTCGCCTCTATCAAGGCGGCAATGCTGATTTCCGATACGGCTATGGATAATTTCGAGGCTTATGCGAAGAACTTCTTCAATCATGTCAATCCTTATACGGGACTTGCATGGAAGGATGAACCTGCGCTTTGCTTCGTAAGTCTTATTAACGAAGATACCGTTTTCTCCGGCTGGGATCGCTCTCCCTCTGTCAAGGCTGTTTATGATGCCAAATTCAAAGAATGGCTTGCAAGTAAGTCCATTGTTCCAGCTAACGACGGCGAACGCTCGAAATACATGAGCCAGTTCCTTATCGAAATTTATGCCAAGGCATATAAGAGAATGGACAAGTTC
>JAKJHH010000125.1 GCA_022703965.1 Verrucomicrobiota bacterium | reverse complement strand
TATTGCCGCTTACAAAGGTGCCGATCTTTGCAGCCGTCTTGTCAAAGCGGGATATGATGTTACTGTAATCATGACGGATTCCGCACGTAAACTTGTTACAGAGCAGACATTTCTGACGCTTTCCAGAAATCCTGTAATCACAAGTCTCTGGGAAATTCCAGACTGGCAGCCCGGACATGTCAATCTTGCAGACAAAGCCGATATTTTCGTAGTCGCGCCTGCAACAGCCAACTTCATAGGAAAATTCGCCAACGGCATTGCAGATGACGCACTTACAACTTTTGCAATCTCACATGACAAGCCTACAATACTCGCTCCTGCAATGAATCCCAAAATGTGGAAAAATCAGGCTGTCAAAGACAATTGCGTTACTCTCAAAAAGCGCGGTATCCTATTCTGCGGTCCGGCAAAAGGGCACGTAGCCTGCGGAGCAGACGGAGAAGGGCGTTTTGAAGATGTATCCGTAATATTTGATACAATAGAAAAAACGCTGACAAAAGGCGTCAAAAAATAAGGGAACCTCTAAGAAGGACAGGTGTCGTTTTATGCTAAAATCTCTTTTCGGGATGGCTGCGGCAGCCATGATTTGCTCACTTGTGAGCGGATGCGCATTCGTGGATCTAAAACTTTTCACAGATGCAAGAGATCCTCTAAAGGAATTTACTCTGGACGGTCAGGGAAAAGACAAGGTTGTCATGATCTCCGTTGTCGGCTTCATAAGTGATATTTCCGACCCCGGCCTGATCAAAACAAAGCCCAGCACTGTTCATGAAGTACTTTCGCAGCTGAAACTCGCGGAAAACGACAAGAACGTCAAGGCGATACTCTTTCAGGTAAACTCCCCCGGCGGCACTGTCACAGGCAGCGATATCCTTTATCATGAAATAGTGGAATTCAAAAAGCGCACCAGCATCCCCGTTGTCGTTATTATGATGGATGTCGCCGCATCTGGAGGCTACTACATCTCCATGCCAGCCGACTACATCATCGCCCATCCGACAACAGTCACAGGCTCCATCGGTACAGTATTCATGAGACCGCAATTCTACAGCCTCATGAACAAGATAGGCGTCGGCATGAAAGTCGAAAAATCGGGCGACAACA
Source organism: Verrucomicrobiota bacterium (assembly GCA_022703965.1). GTDB lineage: Bacteria > Verrucomicrobiota > Lentisphaeria > Victivallales > UBA1829 > JAKJHH01. The sequence goes on along the minus strand of JAKJHH010000125.1, from coordinate 10,443 downwards.
AGGATATGGGCTCCCCCTTCAGACCATCCACTCCTGAGGAAGATAAACTCTTTCAGGCTCTTATCGACAAAATGGCAATCCGTTTCACCGGACTTGTCGCAGAGCACAGACATCCTTCTGAAGAAGCCATGCGCGAAATTAAAACAGCCCGCGTTTTTCTCGCTGACGATGCGGTAAAACTCGGACTTGTTGACAAAACAGGATACATCCCTGATGCAGTCGCAAAAGCCAGAGAACTCGCAAAAATATCTGATGACTCGAAACTTGTAGTATACCGTCGCAGCGAGTATCATAATGACAATTACTATAATACAGCAACTAACAGCAGTCACGGAAACATAAATATATCACTGGTAGATCTCGGAATGTTCAATACATTGACAAACATGCCGAGCGGCTTTTATTATCTCTGGATGCCGTCGGCAGAGTAAAACAGTAATGTTTTTGTTAAAATGACATTAAGCAGAGCTTGACATCATACCTTTATGATGTAGATTTTCCCATTCGGGGACTCTTATTTGAGCTCTATTATTATCGGGAATAATATTTGTTTTATATAAGAAACCTTAAAACAGGAGACGTTTAGATGGGCCTTGTAAACAGAATCATCAACATTGCGATTCTCGTACTCGCACTCGCCTCAGTATTCTTTTCCTATCTGCTGTTCAGCAAGAGGGAAAAACTCGTGGATGGCTGGAAACAGATGGCTCAGGCTATTAACGGCGCTGCGAGAAATCTCGACGCAAATAGCGACACAAAGAGCGCAGCAATTCTTGATCCGGCAAAACTCGGACACAAGACATATGATGATATGGTCAAAGCTCTTCCCGAGCTCGACAAGCAGTCCAAGGCAATCGCAGCTCAGAGAGATGCCCTTGCTGAAGGCATGAAAGACCTCGCCTCCTCACTCGAAATTCCTGCTGATGCAAAAGAACTCAGCTCGGTAAAAACATTTGCCGCCAAGAAGGAAGAGCTCACAGCTAAAGCAGCCAAGGTTCAGCAGAGAGACAACGGTCTTATTGCTGAAGTCGTAAGCTCAGCTAAAAAGATCAACGTCAATATCGACCCCAGCGAACTCAAGGATGTCGATACTTTCAAAGCTCCTCTGAACAAGTTCAATACACAGGTTGAAAACATCAAGAAGCGCATTGACAGCTACGGCTCTCATATCGCAAAAGTCTCCGGAGTCATCGGTGCTTCCACACCTGACCTCAAGAGCGATTCTTATCAAAAGTCTCTTGATGCCGCAATCAATGATTTCCAGAACTATAAGAACACTTTCGAACAGACAAAGAGACAGCTTGCCGACGAACGCTCAAAACTCAAAACCGCTCAGGGCGATATCTCCGCCAAGGACAGCGAACTTTCAAAGCTTAAGAGCGAAATCGAAGATAAAGAAAAGAAAATCGAAGACCTCAAGAAAATCGCCGGTCTCGGCGGTGAAGCAGGCTCAAATGTTCAGATCGTAAGATCAGGCGACATCGAAGCCCTCAAGATGATCAAGGGCAAAGTTATCGACATCGATCCCAAGTGGGGTTTTGTTGTCGTTGATGTCGGCTCTAAGAACAAAGTCAAACAGACCGTCGGCAAACTCGTAAATGAAATCGAAGCCCCCCTTCCTGTTGACAAGGACATGGTTGTTGCCAGAGCTTCAAACGATAAGGAAGAATATGTAGGCAAGATCAAGATCGTCAAGGTCTATGACAATTGCGCTATCGCCAACGTCCTCAGTTCTGCCAAAGGCTCTGAAGTTCAGGTAGGCGACATGGTATTCTTCAACGACGAAGATCTCAAGGCTGAAGCTCCCAAGGCTCCTGCTGCAAAAGAAGAAAAAGCTGAGTAATAAGGAGAACTGACAATGTATTCATCTCCAATATTCACACTGATGACAATTCTCTCATTTCTTCTTCTTGCTGCCACCCTGTTCATGCAGGTAAAGGAAATGATGATTTACGGAATCTTCTTCCAGTAATATCAAATTCATCAAAGGCTGCCTTCGCAAGAGGCAGCCTTTTTTTATTTACAAGGAAATGAAAATATGATCAAACACATAGCAAAACTTTTTCTGACAATTCTCTTTTTCTCTTCCGTCGCCATGCTTCTCAGTGGATGTGAAAGTCCTCAGGAGAAATCAGGTGTCAGCCGTCAGCCTATAAACAAACCCTCTGATTGGGAACAGAGAAAGATAATAAATTGATCTCAAATCCCAGCTGAATCGACTTGTAAATTCAAGTCATGATCATATATTAATAGACTTTGCAACGATTTTCGGGGTATAGCGCAGTTTGGCTAGCGCGTCTGCCTTGGGAGCAGAAGGTCGCAGGTTCAAATCCTGCTACCCCGACCAATTCCCTAAGCTCAAAACAAGCATATCTATCAACTTTATTCTCTTTGCTTCTTGTCTTTCACCTTCTTTTACTGTAAACGTACAAATGCGACTTCAGCAACAGTCTCGAAAATCTGCAACAGGAACTACGACAAGCGAATAACCAAGTTGAACTGGAAAAATGCACTGGAGCAAAAAACGATTACATCGCTTTGATCAGTAGCCCTAACGGACTATGCGGCAACGAGTTTGGCTTAATCCCTATTCCAAGACTCCTTAGCGCTCATAAAAGCAAGCTTGTGATTGGAGAATTAGTGATGCCATTAGGGCGTTAAGGAACTATGATTACACCTGATTGCAATCATAATTCGCAATCCTACCATTTTCAGCTTTCCGACTACCTGAAGACATATTATCCCCCTGAATTACGCTGAGAGGTTCGCAAAAGTAGAAAACAGTTTTCTGTCCGGGAAGCGTTGTTATACAATGGCTTTCCCACATGCAATGCACTACAATGCCCTTGACAGCATAAAACAGCTATGAACTCGGCAGTTTTTTATTGTTTATCAAGAGAAGAAAAGGACTCAGAGCCTAGCTCGGCGTGGATACTGAAATCACGGCGGTTTACTCTTATTGTCAGCATGCCTTCCGGCAGATCTGTTGTGACTACAAAAAACTCGGATGTTTTTACAAGCGCTGCCTGATCTTTTATCTCCTGATTGCTACGATGAGGACGAATCAATGTAATGAAACAAGCATCGGTAAGTTTATCCGGGATATCAGCTGACAAATGATATTGAACCAGCTTCACATACACAGGAAGCGCCGGCTCAAACTTATCTGTCTGCGAAACTGCGAGAGCTTCAGGATAAAGAAAATCCACCCGACATGCGGCATCTTTATTGACAACCCGGACATCATGCTGAGAATTGATCTTCATCTCATTTGCAGCATGAAGTTTCCAGCTGAAAGTTGACGGTTCCAGGGCTGCCAGGGAATCCACAATCAGAATAGCAGACGGCTTGCAGAAGAGAATCTGCCGCTTGAAGCTTTTTAGTTTTCCCCCATAAGAGGCGGCAGCCTCGCCTGCGACATAGTCAAAATATTTTCCGGTATGGAATCCAGTTATTTCACCGCGTGCGCTTTTTGAGGCCTTTATCTGTGATTCTCCATCAACCGTTATGCAGTTCTCCGACTTTGTATCCCACATCCAGTTGCGATGAAAATCACTGCCCCAGTTGTCACGGAGTCCGGAGCGTAGCAGGAGACGTTCACCAAACACGTTGAGAAGAAAACTGTTATTGGCGTCATAGCCATGACTAGGCGTCCCCATAGGACTGGATTTAAAAAGGATCTGCACATTCTTTTTACCATCCAACAGATTAGTATTAAGGCATGCCAGTCCTGTCCCGCGAAAGAGTTTGGAACTCGGCAAATCACTTGGAGCTTTTGCCTTAACCTGAGGATATGAACTTCTCATAAAAGCGATGTAGATATCTTCTTGAGTCAGAGGACTCAACTGCTCGGCATACCACTTCCAGTATGGATTTCCAGTAAATGTCGAAAGCGCAAGCATAACATGTCCGTGCTGACGACGCGCCAGCTCGGAAAGGTCTCCAAAACCACCGTCGCCGCTTCCGGGAGGCATGAGATACATCGCAAAATAGCCCGTCTGAGAATAAAAACTCTTAGCCGCGATATTTATATTAAATGCCTTCTTCATGATATCGCCCCACCAGAAAAAACGCTCCTGATACTGATACCAGTACCAGATTCCTTCATTCCATCCACCGTCCTCATCTCCCCATACCGGATAGACACAGAAATAGACATTCATTGCAGCCCAGAGCCAGTTTTCGGCCTCGGGAATCTCATTGTAGAAAACAAGTCCTGCTTCGCCGAGGAAGTGCCAGAGCCTGTTATTGTGACTGTTATAAGGACGATAAAAATGTTTGGGATAGAGTCCGTTGAATGCATCATTCGCACGTATACGCACTGCTTCGCGACACTTTGTTTTCTCCTCCTCGCTCAGGAGATCGTAGATAAAGCTGTATGTCCGTGAAAATCTCGATACGTAAGGCATACCGGCTTCGTCATTATATAGAATTGAGGTTGAACCGCGAGGGTCCCATTCAGCTGCATCAAGGAGAATTTTCTTTGCAAGCTCGCCATAGGAACGGTCTCCACTTATCTGATATCCAAAACCGAGAACAGCAGCTTTGCCAAGTGAATTGAGCACTTTTATGCGATTCCCCCACCACATGTCAATCCACTCTTTAGATGGACGTTTTACGTTATCAGGGTACTTCTGTGGTTCACGAGTGTCAGGCGGAGATGCCTTCAATGCCTCGCACTGCTTGATGAGCTCCTGATATTCTTCCTTGAGATCTGAACTGCTTCTGTTTTTCAACACAGGAATATCCTCAGGGCGCAGAAAAATTCTGGGATGTTTTGCGGGAATCATCGAAAACAGGTCAGCTTTTTCAGGCATAGGATTTCTATCTGCGCCTGCTGATATTTCAAATGCCCGAATCGAACTCCACGAGGATAGATTTCCAGTTGAATCAGTAAAGCGAACACGCCAATGCCATTTACCCACATTCATCAGGCTTGAGGGACAATGCAGATTCCATTTGAGAGCATAAACTTTTACCGGTTCTTTGAAATCAGGATCGGCAGAATATTCAAGATCATAGGAGACCGCATTTTTCTGTTCCTTCCAGACAAACGGGGACGGATTAGTCTTGAGCAATTCGCCTGAGCCAGGACGAAAGCCCCACTCGTCATCAGCAGGAGTTGGTTCTGCAACAGAAAGAGCATGCAAGCTGACAGCAAGTCCCAAAAGACATAGAACCCAAAAGGCTTCAAAATTTTTCATAAATATAAAACTCCATCGTTTATTAATCACTACTTGATGTACTCCAGAAATAACCGCTTACCGCATTACTGTAATAGTTTTCCGGAATATTCTGGCGGCTCAGCTGTTCAACATGTCCGTCTGCAAAGGCAAAGTTAGCCATGTTGCCCATATGTCGCCAAAGACCGGTTCCATCGCCTGAAAATGTCACCATATCGCTTTTCTGCAAAACACCGGGATGAGGAGAAGACGCCCACCAGCGGTCAATGTCCATGAAGGCGGCTCTCTTTGAAGGAGTCCGTATCCTGGAATACCTCATTTCAGGAGAGCCTTGAGTGCCTGAAGCAAAACCGCAACGCTCTCCGTCTTTCGCCAGATTAATTCCGTAATGTCTGCTTGAGACTCTCGTGTCAAAAACCTGAGAGGAAGGACAGGCAAAAAGGCCGTAAGGCATACGTAATCCTGCTGCATCGGAAGGAGCAAGATAACAGTTGTCACCAATAGCTTTTGAAGGAGCATACAACATCATAAGAGTATCCTGCCACTTGCCGCAGTAGGGATTAGCCGCATACGCCCAGTTGTTGCTTACGGCCGGAATTATGTCGCGATTAGATTCTACATACATATTCATCAGGGCGGAAATCTGACGCAGATTGGAGGAACATTGAATCATCTTTCCACGCTCTCTTGCTTTGGACAGTGCAGGAAGCAGCATTCCGGCAAGAACCGCAATGACGGCAATGACCACTAAAAGTTCTATTAAACTAAAAAAACTCGATCTCATTTTGACTGTCCTGTCAGTTTTCTATTTTTTATCTCAATCTGCCCGACGACATGTTGCGGCATCCACAAAATCATAATTGCAGAACTCTGAAGCTGGAACTTCTTCACTCTTCAAAAGTCTGAGCAAACGGGAAACCGCCTGTTCGGAAAAGCTCTCGACATTAACCTTGAAGCGGGAAAATTGGAGCGGATAACGGACTGTATCATAATTTTCATCGATAACAAAAACAGACAGATCATCCGGAGCCGCCAAGTTATTCTGCTTCATGGCCTTGATCAAGTGCGACTGATACACACAATTGCCAAGTATCAGAGCGGCAGGACGATCCGGACGTGTAAGATACTCCGCAACACTGTCCACCTTGGATGCGGAATGCAATATCCATTCAGGATTTACCGGAAGCCTGAGCTTCCACATGGCAGAAGAAAAACTGCGCAGACGAATACTGTTCGGAATCACATTTTCCATATCAATCAGAAAGCCGATCTGGGTATGCCCAAGCCCGGCAAGATACTTTACTGCATCCTCGACAATCCGTTCATTGGAATAACCGGCACAAAAGTCCTCACAGCCTTCCATAATTGAGCTCAGAAGCAAAACAGGAACTCCTTTTTGTCTCAATGACTTCAAAAGTTTCAGAGGAATATCTGTGCAGTAGTGAATCAAAACTGCATCCATGCTGTATTCGGCAACAGCAGCTTCAATTGCATCCGTCTCACGAAAGACCGGTATAAGATCAAAATTATAAGGCTCAGTTAAAGCCCAGAGAGAAGATAATATTTTTCTGCTGTAAACACCTCTGGGATCCTTCCCGAAAAATCCTATTCGTATCTTACGCGTCAAAACAAGCGGCTCCTTTGTTACGTAGGACCCGGAACCGTGCTGACGGACAATAAGTCCCATACGTGCAAGCTCATTCATTGCAGCAGTCGCTGTTGTAACGGAAACAGCCAGCTTACTGGCAAGTTTGCGGTCACTGGGAAGACGTTCGCCAGCTTTGAATTGGCCGGAGACAATCTGCTCCTTAAGGGCTCGCACAATTTGTAAATATTTGGAGACCTTGCCGTCTCGAATTTCAATAGGATGAAGAGCCATAAAAACACCAGATAATTTTCTCATTGAGTAAAATTATAAGTTCTTTATAACCACAAAGCAAGTGTATTTATAGAATTAACTCCAACAAAGTGAATACATACACTTTAAATTCAATACAACGAATTTATTATTTTTTGTCGCCATTTTGCGAAGTGATATCTTCACAAAGTTCGCCCCAGAATTTTTGATATTTCCCCCAAGCCTCGGCATCAGAATAAAAAAAATACAAGGAATAAGACTTTCCGATTCGGCATTCCTTCCAGAATAAGCGCTCCCAGCGCATGCCGGATTTGCCTATGCTAAACTCAATATTCAAGTCAGTTTCGCACCATGAGATCAGAGTCCCAGCCTTATCTCGTTTTTCAAAAGCCAGCCAATCATGCAAGAAGTTGAATTCCTTCAATTTTTCAAAAAGCATTTCTTTCAAATGGTCTGTCAAAGACTCTTTAATTCTTGCCTGCAAACGAGTTTTATATTCGATCTCATTTAAGCTCGCGTTCGCGTCAATAGATGAATTCAGATATTCATACAAGTCCACCATTGTCTTCAAAGTGCCCGGATGCAATAAACTGTAGCCACCTAAGGGCGGAAGAGATTTAAAGTACTGTTGAGGGTAAAGCATCAGAAGCACGTAATCAGCCATCTTCTTATATTTTTTTGCATCCGAAGTCAGAAAGTAGAAAGAAATGGGAGCTTGGCTACCACTCAGATACCTTTCCGTCTCAGCAGGAAAAACTCCGTACATGGAAGCAAGCGGAATTTCCATATACGCCCAGCCCATTGCCAAATTCAACTCAATATAACTCTTGGCAAAATAAAACTGAAAATCAGCTGGCTCTCCATGAACAATCATAGCGGGCAGAGAAATATCCTCTGATTTCATTGGCTTATAAATACATGAAAAATCATCAGACAGTTTATTGTTTTCCTGATACTCATGAACTGAATCATAAATTTCACGTAAAAGAGGCGACAATTCCCGACGGCAGAAAGTACATCCGTAATTTGGATCGCCATCGCTTACGCAACAGCCGCCAAGAATTATCTCTCCGCGTCGAGCTTTATCCCACATGTCACCCTCAGGATGTCCATATACTATGGGACGAATACTGTCATTATGGCAAAGCGGACACTTCGAGTTTTTTGAAGCTTCGGCAAAGATAGATGTTCCGGCAAGCAAAAGCAGAATAGCTACGAATATTTTCATTTTTCTATGTTCCTTTTTATATTCACCGTAAAACTCCAAGATTTTCTTTACCAGAAAATTTTGTTCTTCCGTCCACTTGTTTCTATCCAGTTCAAGAAGAATTCAAAAACCGCAAAAAAGAATACTGCCGAAGCGATGAAGAATGGAATTCCACTCGTTTTAGAGGCCAAGAATCCGCGCAGACAGGCTCCAGCGACTCCAAGCAATATCAGCCATAACCACTTATGCTTAGATCTGTAATGAATCCATGGAAAAATAAAAAGGTATATATTGGACAGTATAAAAAGCCTGACTATGGACGGCTTGCAAGCTATCAGCATCATTTCACCGTGATATAAAGCACACTCAAATCCATAAATCAGCACTGTAATTGTAAATGCAGCAAGGGTCGTGATCAGGACTCTTAAAAATACACTCAGATGTAAAAGACGCCGAAAGGAATATATCCAACAGGCAAAGGCAAGAAAAGCTCCGAATACCATTCCTGAAGCAGGCGCAAGCAAACTGCTCAGCCCTCCGATCAGAACTCCTGCAAACAGCATCAGTATAAGATTCCGCGAGGAATAGGCAAAATATTTCAGCTCGACTCTCATAGTCACCCCCTTTCTATAAAATAACATCTCTCAATGTCTTCGTCCTGTAGTGAACTGGAAATAGTCAGGAAAATCCTCTGCGCCAGCCTCGCGACAAATCTCCAGACTGTCAGAGACTTGAAGAGGAAATGACTTACCCTCAGCCTTTTTATGAATCAATTCAGCATGTTTTTGGATAAAACAATGACGTCTTGGATTATGCATGGCATCGTTCATTCTCGACCAGATTGCAGCAAGAGACTCATTCCTGATATTGCCGAATGAAAGCGGAGTGAAATCACAGGGACAGACCTCCCCTGCGCTATCTACAAAAAGATGTTGAGTTCCGCCTCCACAACCGAAGAATTCCGGACTTTCAATCACGTTGAAAGCACAGACCTTAGGCAGTTTTCCCTTGCGGTTGATCTCATAATGAAAATCCCGGATCTTCCTGATATCATCGCCTGATAGAAGCATATCCGAATCAGAATCCAGACGACCACATGGCATAGGTTCGATAATTCTGTATTCGTGAATGCCAAGATCCGAGGCTATTTTATATATTTTCCTGTATTTTTCACTCTTCACAGATTCTTTTGAAGCTACTGTACTTATCATAGTGTAAAGCCCGTATCTTGCGGCAAAAAACGCGGCACGGAATGCGGCTTCAAAAGCGCCTTTCCTGCCGCGGAATTCGTCATGTTCTTCAGGTATATCGGAGTCAATACTTATAGCGATTGCCCATAGTCCGGCTTTAGCAAGTTCCGCAATCTGAGCTTCTCCAAGTCCGTAACCGGATGTAAAGAGAACCGGACTCATGCCCTCCTTGGCGGCAGCTCTGACAATATCCGCAAGATCATACCGCGTTGTCGGCTCTCCACCTGTAAGCCCGCAGATACTTACTCCGAGTTCTCTGAATTGACGCATAAGATCAACTAAAGTATCTCTGCTCAAGTTTCCCATTCTGCGTCCGGCAACGCTGCAATGTTTACAGGAAAGCGGACAAGTCGAAGTCACTGCCACATAAGCTGAAACAGGCGAAAGGCGGCGGCCAGAAAGACTGTTCTCGAACATCCGATCAAAGGAGTCCGAAGGAAAAGGCGGGAAAAAAGAATTGAGAACCCATTTTCCATTGTGTTTGGAGGGCATTTCAGAATCCAGCCATTTATGCAGGAACCTCAAGCCGTTCCACGCGTCGGAAACTGATTTTACGCCCGGATGAGCTCTTTTAATCCCCCTCGCCTCCAGCTCACGCATTACTTTAAGAGGAGTCCTGCGTATGGATGAATCAAGAAGCATCCTCAGGATGTCGAAGTAGAGAAATCTCATATTTTCCTCCCGCAGAATTCTATATATGAATGCTCAAGCGGCATGTCCGCCTCACGATAAAACGCCTCAAAAGCCTCTGCCAGCGCAGGATCACTGCTTAAGGGCAGAACCGTATCGAAACCGGCAAGAATTCCCGTCCTGAGGAGCCAGGGAAGAATCCTGCCTTTCTCATCAAAGCGTGCGTTAATTCCAAGTGAACCGCTCCGCATGAATTCGATCTTAAAGGAATTTGACTCAAGCATGGCGGCGAGAGTTTTTTCGTCTTTTGGAAAG
>JAKJHH010000124.1:5400-11628 GCA_022703965.1 Verrucomicrobiota bacterium | reverse complement strand
TCGATACCGAAGTGGAAAATTATCATAGGAGACCGTAAAAATGGCCCGTAAGATTGACCCGTCAACACTGAAAATAACAGACGTTCGCTTCGCGGATATCGACGGAGCGCCGAAACGCTGCACCCTGATCAAGGTATTCACTAATCAGGGAATCATAGGTTACGGAGAAGTCCGTGACGCATCAAGCAGAACCTATGCGGCTATGCTCAAAAGCAGAATCCTCGGAGAAAATCCCTGCAACGTCGAACGCATATTCAGAAGAATCAAGCAGTTCGGCGGTCACTCCCGTCAGGGCGGAGGCGTCAGCGGTATCGAAGTCGCTCTCTGGGACATAGCCGGCAAGGCTTGGGGAGTTCCGGTATGGCAGCTCCTCGGCGGCAAATTCCGCGACAAAATCCGCATCTACTGCGACACAGACGCAGACGGACACGGCAAGGAAATGGGCAAGGCACTCAAAGAGCGCATGAAAATGGGCTTCACATATCTCAAGATGGACCTCGGAATAGAGCTTCTCATGGGCCAGAAGGGATGTCTCAGCGCACCGCTCGGCTTCCTTGAAAAGATGAGAGAATACAAAAAGACCGTGTTCAGTACACCTCACGGCTCTATTGATCCGAGAGCAATGCGCGGAGAAGCCTATGAACTCTTCAGCACACAGCATCACCTGACAGGAATTCATCTCACTGAAAAGGGCTTGGACTTCCTCGAAAACTATATGGCGGATGTCCGTTCCGTAATCGGCTATGAGATTCCGATAGCAATCGACCATCTCGGACACATTCCGCTTGAAGACTGCATCAAGCTTGCCAAGAGGCTAGAAAAATTCAATCTTGCATGGATGGAAGATCCCGTACCGTGGCAGATGACAGAACAGTACGTTAAGCTTTCAAACGCGACAACAGTACCGATAGGAACAGGCGAAGACATATATCTCAAGGAAAACTTCCTGCCGCTTCTGAAGTCCGGTTCTCTCGCAGTCGTACATCCCGACGTCCTTTCGACGGGCGGTATTCTTGAAACCAAGAAGATCGGCGACATGGCGGAGGACTACGGCGCGGCAATGGCAATCCACATGGCGGAAAGCCCGATTGCCTGCATGGCAGCGGTTCACGTTGCGGCAGCGACAAGAAACTTCACAGCACTCGAAGTCCATTCAGTCGATGTGCCGTGGTGGGAAGACATCGTCAAGGGCCTCCCGAAGCCGCTCATCAAGGACGGATACATCGACGTGCCAAATGCTCCCGGACTCGGCATCGAAGAACTCAATGAAAAGCTGATACAAGAAAAGCTCCACAAGGACTTCCCCGTTGCCTGGGCTCCCACAACAGAGTGGGACAAGGAATGGGCAAATGACCGTCTCTGGAGCTGATAAAGCAGCATAAACGGAGTAAAAACAATGATACTCGGAACAATGCTACCGGCAAAACCGGACATAAAGTGGAAGCTGGCCAAACAGGTCGGAGTAAGCCATGCCGTGACCAAGGCGGCTCCGGAACTCAGCGGACTGAAAGCGCCTTATGACTTCGAATCACTTAAGGAAGTCAAAGAGCGCTTCAGCGAAGCCGGTTTGAAACTCCATGCTCTCGAAGGCGATGAGTTCGACATGACAAAGATCAAGCTCGGCCTGCCGGGACGTGATGCGGACATTGAAGCTTATCGCATGATGCTCAAGAACATGGGTAGACTTGAGATTCCTCTGCTCTGCCTGAATTTCATGGCGGGCGTAGGCTGGTACAGAACTAAGGTCGATATCCCTGAGCGCGGCGGAGCTTTGACATCCGGCTTCGATATGAAAGATGCGGCGGCAAAGGAACTCGTCATCAGCGAAGAAAAGCTATGGGACAATCTGCTTTACTTCCTTAAGGCAGTAGTTCCTGCAGCTGAAGAAGCCGGAGTAAAAATGGGACTTCATCCCGATGATCCTCCGGTCTCACCGCTGATGGGATATTCAAGAATTCTCACAAGTGCAGACGCGTACAGAAAAATCCTTGCGGAAGTCAAGAGTCCGGCACTGGGGATAACCTTCTGTCAGGCGACCTTCAAGGCAATGGGAGAAGACGTTATTCCGCTGATTCACGAATTCGGTAAAGCAGGTAAAATCTTCTTTGTCCACTTCCGGGATATCGAAGGAAAAAAGACATCATTCAGAGAGACCTTCCACGACAACGGTCCAAGCGACATGGCAAAGCTTATGACAGCCTATCGCGACGCAGGAGTGGATTGTCTGATAAGAACCGATCACGCCCCGACAATGGCGGGAGAACGAAATGACAATCCCGGTTATGAAATGACCGGAACGATTTTCGCAATCGGCTATCTCAAAGGCATAATGGATTCAATCAACTTACAATACAAGTAAAAACCAGGAGAAATTACAATGTCAGAAAACAGACTTCAGAAAGAAGCCGCACTGATGAAGCTTGATAAGCTCATCGCAACAAGAGAATACATCCCGACTAATGAATTTCCGGTTCCGGTCAAGGAAATCTGCGCACGCTACGAAAGACTTTACACAGGAGCAATTAACGACGTTCTCCGTGAGAAATGTCTTCTCGACCAGAATCTTCCGTCCGACATCATGCCGCTCCGCGACGAAATGACTGTCTGCGGCGTAGCCTTCACAGTAAAAAGCTCCCCGAACGTCATGATTCAGGGCGAAATGACATTCCGCTCAAAGATGCTCGACGAAATGACTCCGGACGGAGTAGTAGTGTGGGATACAAGCGCTGACACCGAAGCTTCTCTCTGGGGCGGAGTCATGACAGCGACAGCCAAGCAGAAGGGTATCAGAGGAGCAATCATCGCAGGCGGTATCCGCGACACAAAACAGATCCTCGGCGAAAACTTCCCGGTCTTCTACAAGTACCGCACAAGCAACGGTTCACTCGGACGCTGCCTGATCACACATTATCAGGTTCCGGTCAAGATCGGTAAAGTAACAGTGCGTCCCGGCGACATCATATTCGGCGACATCGACGGAGTTCTCTGCATACCGCGTGAAATCGCCTATGAAGTTCTTGTTCGCGCCGAGGAAATTGAAAACAACGAAAACCAGATCTTCAGCTGGGTTCGTAGCGGCGAAACAATTCAGCAGATCACAGACAAGGGCGGCTACTTCTAAGAAGCAGCTCTGCAAAAAGTTTCCGGATCTCGGATGATGTCCGGAAACTTTCACTGTCTGAAAACGAGAACAACAAAAACGGACAAAATAATGTCGGATATAAGTTTACAATGGCTCGGACAGAGCGGATTTCTGCTCCGATACGGAAAAACCATCATTGCCTGCGACCTTTATCTTTCCGATTACTGCAAAAAGCGCAGCAAACTCGATCACACAAGAATGATGCAGGCTCCCGTAGAAGCCTCAAGTCTCAAAGGAATATCCTTTTACCTTATAACGCACAGTCACATAGATCATTTCGATCCCGAAACAGTCGGGCCGGTGATGACAGCCAGTCCTTCCGCTAAATTCTACTGTCCGCCGTCGGGCAGAAAAGTAATAGATGAATTCTTCCCTTCAAAACGCGAACCTTTTGTCATAGTGAACTCGAATACAAGCTGCAAACTTGCAGATGATATAGAACTTATCGCCATTCCAGCCGCCCATGAAGAGCTCGAAAAGGATGCAGACGGCGAATACATCGCCTTCAGTTATGTACTGAATTTTCCGAAACTTAAAAAGACGGTCTTCTTCGCAGGAGATACCATACCTTATGCAGAACAGGCGGAACTCATAAAGAAATATACTCCGGCAGGCTACAGACTGACGCTTGTTCTGCCCGTCAACGGACGCGATGCCGAACGAGCCAAACTTGGCTTCAAAGGCAATCTGACACTGGACGAGGCCGTTGATCTCTACAAGAAAACAGGAGCGGCAATGCTGGTTCCATGTCACTTCGGGATGTTCGCGCTTAACAACATCAGAGAAGAACTCTCGGACAGAGTATTCTTCAAGAAAGAATGCAACGCGCATATTCCTGTTCCTGCCGAGGAGTTCATCATATGAAATATCAGGAAGCAGTCAAGTCAAACAGTTACCTTTACTCCTTGCGCCTTACACTGCCTCCATGGTGCTGGCGTGAAATGCTTGACGAACTGAAAAGATACTGTATAAAATGCAAGATTGATGAAGTTTGCATAAAGATAGACACAGGTACATTCACTCATTCTTACCCTTCGGAAGAATGGCTCAGGAATTACCAGAAAATTCTATTCACGATCAGAGATGAACTTAAGGAAATCGGAGTCCGCTACAGTCTGAATCCTAATGTCACTCAGGGACACGGCGACCGCGGCCGTCATATTGACCGTCAACATCCAGACTGGAACATGATTACAGGGTCGGATGGTACAAAGGCTACCGACTGTGCATGCGCCGCCTCCCCCGGCTGGCGGGAATATATGAAGATGCAGTGGGGCATATACGCGGAAACAAAACCTGACCTGATATGGATAGAAGACGATATCAGACACTCTCACCATGGCCCGGTCAAAGACGGCTGTTATTGCGATGAACATATGCGCCGCTTTAATCTCAAATATGCTACGAGCTACAGCAGGGAACAACTTGTTAAGGCGTTATCCGCTTCGGGAGCCCCCGCGCCTGAACGCAAAATGTGGCTTGACCACCTCAAAGATATGACAGAAGAAACAGTGTCTTTTCTGGAAAAAACAGTCCATGAGCTCTCTCCTGACACTATAATCGGATTAATGTCGAGCGGTCCGGAATTCCATGCAAGAGAGGGAAGAAACTGGTCGGAACTCTTCAAAAAAATGAGTGGGGCCGGCAATATTCCGGTTGCGTCCAGACCTCCTCTTGGAAGTTATACAGAAGAAGGAATGGAAGGACTGATCTACACTGCCAATATGCCCCGCTTTACACGAGCGGCCTTCAAAGAACACACGATTGAAGAAGGCGAAATAGAAAATTATCCATATACAGGTTTTGCAAAATCAAATCTTTTCATGTTTCTTCAGTGCGCTGCGGTACTTAGCTGCGGCTGTGAAGCTCTGACGTTCAATCTTTATGATCACTGCGGAACTCCATTAAGCGCTACAGGAGACATTCTTGAATCAATGGGGAAGAACAAGAAATTGCTTTCTGCGATTAAAGAAAAAGCGGGAACTCACGGCAAAAGTTCAGGAGTGCATCTCTACTTCAATCCTGAAACAGGAAAAAGCAAGCATTTCACATCAGAACAGAAAATGGAATCGGCTCACTCAGATGCCCTTTCATGGAGTCGTGCTCTTCAGGTAATGGGAATCGCAATAAGTTTTGAGGATTCATATATTACTGCCCTTGGAGGTCAGGATATACGGGCGGCGTCAAAAGATGAAATAATGTCCATGCTTCGCCAAGGAGTCCTCTGTGACGCAAAGGCATTCCAAGCATTAACGGAAATGGGATACGGAGACTACCTTGGAGCACAATTAAAATCAAGTTTTCCCCTGATGACAAAGTATCCGCTTGCGGGAGAACATTTTTTCAATGAGTCTTTCGGAGGCAGAAAAAATCATTATTTTTCCCTTTCAATTCATCCCGGACATCCAATCTTCATCGAAACGGAACTTGCTCAAGACGCCATTGAACTGAGTGAAATTGTTGATCCAGACACAAAACGTGTCTTCCCAGGTACATTCATATTTGAAAACCGAATCGGAGGACGTGTTGCGGTCTTACCGTTTGAAGTTAACAAACTGGACAGCGGTTTTGCCGATCCATGCCGCAAAAAAATGCTGCATGCAATCGTCAGGTGGCTTGGCAAAGGAAAGACACCGATGACAGTCTCTGGAGACCGTCGCATGCTGCCGATGCGTCAGGATTTCGGAACGCACAGCCTTTGCTCAATCTTCAATCTTTCTCATGACAAATTGAGAAAAGTAAAAATAAAAATTGACTGCCCCCGCAAAGTATCAGAAGTCGAAATACTGAATGCCAAAGGAGTCTGGAAATCCTACTACGATTACAAACACGAAAATGAAACACTTACAGTAAGTATAAATTCCATATCATTTGACAAACCCGTATTTTTAAATGTACAATACGCAGGAGAATAAAAACTATGAAACTTGAAAATCTTTTTGACCTTAAAGGGCATACAGCTCTGATAACCGGATCAAGCCGGGGGATCGGGCGAGCAATCGCCATGGCTCTTGCCGAGGCAGGCGCCAATGTCATAATCCACGGAGTCCACGCTGGTGACAATCTACAGAACGCAGTTCAGGAAG
>JAKJHH010000124.1:0-5390 GCA_022703965.1 Verrucomicrobiota bacterium | reverse complement strand
CAATATACAGGCATTCGGAGTAGCAGGCGACATCTCCAATCAGGATGGAGTCAGAGCCATGCTGGACGAATGCAGAAAACTTCCGGTAACCCCTGACATTCTGGTGCTGAACGCCTCCGTTCAGTCTTATCAGAAGATAGAGGAATTCACAGCAGAGGAATGCATACGTCAGTATCAGACAAACCTCATGGCGAACTTCTCGATAATTCAAGCTTTTATCGATAGCATGAAGGAAAAGAAGTGGGGACGTATCCTCGCAATCGGCAGTGTCAATCAGTACAAACCGTCGCCATTGCTGCCGATATACGCATCAAGCAAAGCGGCATTGACCAATTTGATGGTGAACTGCGCAAGACAGTACAGCCAGTTTGGAATCACAGCAAATAACCTCGCGCCGGGCGTCATCACAACTGACCGCAACCGCGAGGCTCTTAAGGACGAAGCGTACAAGCAGAAACTTATCAACGCAATTCCCGCTGGTCACTTTGGAACTCCGGAAGACTGCGCAGGACTCGCGCTGTTGCTCTGCTCGAACGCAGGACGCTACATCACCGGAGCCGACATTCCAGTCGCAGGCGGAATGCAACTCTGATTTCAGCTGTTCCCGGCGAAGGGCTGTCAGGACTCAATCCATTTTGATGGAGCCGAGTATCTGCCAGCCTTTAACTTTTTCACATTCAATGCCAAGCATGATATCAGGATCATGAGCAGCCGGATTGGAAAAGAGTCCAAGCGCAAGTTTATAAGTTCCGGCTGGTGCATTAAAACTGATATCTGAAATCTCATGAATTTCCTTGCCTGGCATCCAAGTCGAAGGATTGCTGTCTGTAAGAGTCGCTCTGGCGGCAATATTACCATCCTTATCGATGAGAGCCATAATCACGCTACAAGGAATGAATATCTTTGCCAGCCCCTTGTTTTCCCAGCGGAAGGATACAGGAAATTCAAGGCCTGACTCCGCTTTATAGGGAAATGACGCTTCATGCAAAATAAAGTGATAGCCCATCATGTTTGTGAGTTTATCAATAAACGGGCGGTGATTTTTTACAAATAGATCATCTCTGTCATACTGTCCAAGATTCTGATAAGTCATTGCACCTCGGACAGTGTCATCAAGAATGCGATCCTCAATCTTATCTCCCCATGCATAATGATTCCTCGGATTGGCAATATGAGTCTTATAGTCATAATACCACTCGCCGAAGGAAGGAACTTTTCCAATGCAACGCACCAGCTCCGAACCGTTTGAATTGCCGAGAATGCCGTCTCTGCGTATACCGACGCCCTGATCCACAGCCCAGTCATAAACAGGATCGTACATGGGTACACCCCAAGGGATGAAAAGGCGTGTCTTTCTGAATGCGTCGAGATGTATCTGAATATGCTTTTTCATTCCGTCAAGAGAGAGCCTCTCCGAGCCTTTCAGATGTGCGAGATGCCCCTCCCCCCACTGCCCGTAGGAGCGGATATCAATGCTTTCAACACGAGGATCTCCATCATAGCGTTTGCCCATGGCATCAATGAAATTCTTCAATTTTGCCAGAAAAACCGGGTTTTCCCAATTCTTAAGTGCAACCTGTTTGACTTTGATTCCATCATAAGTTATAGAAGGTACCCCTGCGTCAAACACCCATTTTGGAGTCGTGTACTCGGTATTTGAATGATAACTTTCACACATGACGCCGAAGCTGAACTTCTTTCCGGCATCACTCCAGGCGGCAAGAACCTTGTCTATAGGATTCCAGTTGTACTGTCCTTCTTCAGGTTCTATTTGCGACCATAAAAATCTTGTGCAAGCGGAACTGGAAACATCTAAAGCGTCTTTGGAATGATCGGCAGGCTTTCCACCGTAAACAACCCAGCCTTTACCGGGATTAACAACGGCTTTTGAAGTCTCATTGAATTTTACAGTCTGCCTCTCCCCAAGAGCTTTGTCGCCGGACGCGCATGAGATTCCCAAACCAAGCATCATGGCTGAAAAGATAGGCACTGCTAAAACTTTCCAGCTATTGAAGGCTGGGATTGTCCAAGCAGCACAACGCGAAGAGTGATTCATCTTTTTCACAAGTTTCTCCTTTTTTATAAAATTGCAGTATATAGCGCAATGTGTCGGATACAGACACAGCAAGATATCAGAGGCTGTTGTACCAGAGCTTGTAATCACTGAGGGAAGAAATATTGTACGGAGTCACATGTCCGTCACAAAACAACGTATTCGCCTGTACATTATGCCGGAATCCTATGAACAAAGTACCGTTACCGGGTCTTCTGATAACAGAACACTCGCCTGTCGAAAACTCACCTGTAGAATCAGACATTAAAATAAGCGAAGAAGGATTTTTCACCGAAGCATCCTTCATATAAATATTTTGAAAGACTTCACTGTTCATTCCGTAATGGGTCTGTGAAACCCAGTTATTTCTTGACTTCAAACCATTCGGACATTTCCAGATTCCGGAAGGAGTGGTTCCGATATTATAGCCAATCGTCTCGCCGGCAGGAGAATCGATATTGCTTCCGCTTCCCGGCTTAACAAGATCTGCCTTAAAGAGAGTCACCTGCCAATAGCAATAACCTCCGCTTAAAGGCGGCCAGAACATAGAAGCAGGATAATATCCGCCTTGTTCGTCTATGTACATTCTCATCACCTGACCAATCTGACGCTCATTACTCATACAGGCAGACATGTAGGCTGTCTGTCTAGCCTTGGCAAGTGACGGAAGAAGAATTGAGACAAGAAGCGCAATGATCGCAATAACGACCAAAAGCTCTATCAACGTAAAAAATCTGCGAACAACAGAATGCAACATACATCCATCCCTCAAGCTATGTTTCTTACAGAACCTCTATTTATGACTGTATTGTCAAAAATAATATCACGTCCTTTAAATTTATTTCCTGCTGCGATTGCGACAGCTTCGCGAACAGCAAGTTCAGCCATTTCAGAAACCGGCTGAGCAACTGAGGTCTGAGGAGGAACAGCGAACTGAGAGAAAAACTGGTTTTCCGTGGATACAAGAGAAATGTCCTCCGGAACCCGCTTGCCAAGCATGAAAAGCGAATGCGCCACATGCAATCCGACCTCATGACCGAGAGCGGCAAGAGCTGTCGCTCCATGACGAATAATTCCAGTCACCGGAGCCAGAAAACTCAGGTCATTCACATCATCTCCGTAAAGCAAACTGTCAAAAGGAACTCCATGATCATCCAAGGCAGTCTTGAATCCGTTCAGACGATCATTGCGTCCCCATCCGTCAATATGACTGATGCAGGCTCCAATGCGACGATGTCCGGCTTTCACAAGAAGTTCGGCACTCATATAGCCGTCACGAAAGTGATCTGAGTATATATTCAAAGCGCCCTCGACAGGGTTATTTATCGAGACAAGAGGAGTCTCGCATTTCGATAGGATTTCAGCGGCACGGGATGAGTATGAAAGAACCAAAGCCGCCTTGGCAAACTGCTCTTTAAGTGATTCGTGATTCTCTATCTGCACAAGTTCAAGATGACAGGAGCTTTCAGCCAGAAGCTCTGTGATCTGAGCAATCATAATGCTTCCGTAAATTCCAAGCCCTTTTCTTCCATAAGACTCGATAAGAAGAGGTATGCGCATCGTTCCGGCGCGGGCTTTAGGAGTATAATTCAAGCGGTGGGCGGTAGACAGAACCTTATCCTGAACATCTTTCCTCACATAAGGTTTTCCGTTCAGAATACGAGATACAGTCGCTATCGACACCCCTGCCTCGTCGGCTACTTGCTGAATGCTCACTGCCATATGTAAAACTTTCATTATTTTCTGTAAAATTTACAGAAACATTATATTCCAGATCAAAAACAAAGTCAATAGTATTACAAAATATTGTTTTCTTTTGCAGGGATAGCGAGTTAAGTTTACTAACAGTAAAAACGGAGATAAAATGCAGGAAGCGGAAATTATAGAGGACATGAAATTCGATGGTCTCCCGATGGGAGAAATGGAATTCAGTGACAAGGAATTCACGGAATGCAGTTTTTCAAGCTGCGACTTTGAGGATGCAGATTTTTCCAGAGCATCGTTTACAGACTGCAAATTCAAGGCGTGCAAATTCATCGGAACCAGAATGGATGTCTGCCGTTTCGCAAATGTGGAATTCGAGGAATGTAAGTTCACCGGAGTTTCATTCATCACCGTCAGCCGTTTCCTGCTGAGCTGGAAATTCATGAACTGCCGCATCGAAGTATGCAATTTCAGCGGACTTAAAATGCCGAAATCAAAGATTATAAAATCGCAGGTCAGAGAATCGGATTTCATTAACAGCGAGCTTCAGGATTCATCCTTTGCCGAATGCGACCTGACAGGAACAAAATTCCATAACACCAATTTATCAGGGGTGGATTTCAGAGGAGCCAAAAACTATTTTGTGAATCCGACGCTGAACCGGGTGAAGGGAGCAAAATTCTCTTATCCCGAAGCAATGGTTCTTCTGACGCCGTTCCAGATAGAAGTGGAGTATTAAAAAACTAAGACTTGAAAAGGAACGCAGAACCGGATACGGTAACAGGGAGATAGGGATAGGGTATTGGGACTAGGGTAGTAAGTCTGAAACCATATCCGGTTTGCGTAAATTTTGAGAAAAGCGGACATCAAACGGTGTCCGCTTTTTTTATTTCAGTTCCACCGGAATCCGGTGAAACTGAATTTGACAGCTTAGTGAGAAGCTTCCTTGAAGGAGTTCTCAATAGCCTTCTTGACGCTGTCAAAGCTTGTGTTGTCAAGGACTTCTTCGCCAACGCTTACGCAGAGGCTTCCCTGACGACCTTTCTTTGAGCTGAACGCTGCGTCGATATCAACCTTGTCCGCATAGCCGTGTGACTTCACGAAGTCAACGACCTTGAGAAGAAGCTCTTCACCGGCGCACTTGTCTTCGTTTGTGCAGACTGTGATCGAAACCGGAACTCTGACTGCCGCTGTGCCTTTGAGCACGGGAGTCTTGGCGTCAAAGATCTGACTGCGGTTCTTGTACTTGGTATGCAGTGTCTTGTGAGCCTTGTGTGAACCGGGCTTGCCGCCGAGATGTTCCTTGTAACAGGAATCAACAAGGTAGTTGTCCTGAGACTTCTGGAGCTGCATGCTTCTGTCTGCCTGATAGATTCCCTTGGAGCGGAGACCTCTTGCGCAGGCATCTTCAGCGATGGGCTGACCGCCGCCGGAGATACATCCGCCGGGACATGCCATGACTTCGATGAAGTGATAGTCGGCCTGACCGGCAATAACTCTTTCAGCAAGCTTTCCGGCTTCAGCAAGAGTGTGTACGACAGCGACTTTTACATCCATTCCGGCGATCTTGAGAGTAGCTTCCTTGAGCTTCTCCATGCCGCGGACTTCCTTGTACTCGATCTGAGGAAGCTTC
>JAKJHH010000123.1 GCA_022703965.1 Verrucomicrobiota bacterium | reverse complement strand
AAGGCAATATAATATTAAAGATAAGTCATTAATAATTAAGCCGTTAAATGATGGTAACTACTTTTGGCGGTGCCGTCTAATTGATCAGCCTTTTCGGAGGCTGAAAAATAATAAAAAGCGAAGCTTTTTTAAGGGGTGAAGGCGTCACGCCTTCCCGCCGAGCGGCGGAAGAGCGCTCCGGAATGCTTGTAAAAAGCCCTTATCCACCAATAAGAGAGATATCGCGAAACGACTGAGGAACTACAGAAAATTCCGAAGCAGTCAGGCTATTGAATCAAACACATAATCAGGCAATAAATCACCTGAAGCTTTTTTCAACTGTTCATGCCCGGTTATTCCAGTCAAAAGCAATGCTGAACTCAGTCCGGCAGTGTTAGCTCCGAGAATATCGGATCTCAGCGAATCGCCAAGCATCAACACACGTTCAAAGTGAACGGTTTTTCCAATAAACTTCCTGCGCATTGCCTCAACCGCATACTCGTAAATCGCCTTGTAGGGTTTTCCTAGATACACAGGCTTCTTTTCTATGCCCATTTCATCCAGCAATGACACCAGAAAACGGGCTTTGCCGCCTGCTCCTATTCCAAACTCACCTTTGCGACCGGCAGGCCAATAGCTGTCAGGATTCGGCACAACAAGCGGTGCCTCTCGATTTTTGACAAAATAGTTCAAGGCGGCAGTCAGATAAGGCTGCCAATCATATTCGCCTTCGCCTACAATTATTGCGGAAACATCGTTGATTTCTTTAAGATCACGTGTCACAAGAAGCCCGGCTTCTTCGGCATAATCGGGATTTCCAAGCTCACCAAGTACAAAGACCTTAGAGCCCTTCAACGCATTATTCTCTGCATAAGACTCAAGAGCGGAGGCACATGAGATGATTTCTTCGTAATTGACATTAACCCCGGCCTTGCACAGAAATAAACTCTTCTGTTGACGTGAATGATTCCCGTCGTTTGTCAAGAGGTAAAACGGATACTCATGCGCACGCAGCCATGAAATGAGTTCAGAAGCTCCAGGCAGGGCGTGTTTACCGGAAATAAGTGTTCCGTCAATGTCAAAAAGTATGCCGGAAAAGTCATTATGCTTTTCCTTCCACCATTCAAAAAATTTCTGAGCCGGACGGTTCATTATGGCTAAATTCCTTTAAAACTGAAAAGGGCGCTTGCAGCAATTGCTGAAGCGCCCTGAATGTATCGTTCAAGAAGTGAACTAAGGATAATTACTTACCGCTTATTACACCGTGTGTCTTGAATGTACGTGTCGGTGCAAATTCACCGAGCTTGTGGCCGACCATGTTTTCTGTAACGAAAACATTTGTGAAGACCTTTCCGTTATGAACGGAAAATGTGTGTCCTACGAAGTCGGGGATAATCAGAGAGCGGCGGCTCCAGGTCTTGATTGTACGCTTAGCGCCGCTCTTATTCATTTTTTCGACCTTGTCCATCAGATGAGAATCGACGAACGGGCCTTTTTTAATTGATCTTGGCATTATTTCTTCCTCCGTTCAACAATGAATCTTGAGCTGGTTTTCTTCGGATAACGAGTCTTCTTGCCCTTGGCAAGCTGACCCCACGGAGAAACCGGATGACCGCCGCCGCTTGTACGACCTTCACCACCACCCATCGGATGGTCGACAGGGTTCATAGCAACGCCGCGAACGTGAGGACGGAAGCCGAGGTGACGCTTCTTGCCGGCTTTACCGAGAGAAACGTTCATGTGCTCAAGATTGCCGACCTGACCGATTGTTGCCTTGCAGTCAAGATTGATCATGCGGACTTCGCCGCTGGGCAGTTTAACCTGAGCAAAATCGCCGTCCTTTGAACGGAGAGTAGCAACCTGTCCGGCTGAACGGACAAGCTTTGCTCCGCGACCGGGAACGAGTTCAACGTTGTGAATCTGAACACCGACCGGGATACTTCTGAGTTTCATTGCGTTTCCGGGCTTGATTTCAGCCTTGTCTCCGGTGAGGAGAACATCGCCGACTTTTACTCCGGAAGGAGCAAGAATGTATGACTTTACGCCGTCAGTATATGCAATGAGAGCAATAAATGCTGAACGGTTCGGATCGTATTCGATCTGCTGAACTTTGGCAGCAACGCCGTCTTTGGCTCTTTTGAAGTCAATGATTCTGTAGCTGCGCTTGTTGCCTCCGCCGCGGAAGCGTGTTGTGACGCGGCCGAAATTGTTTCTTCCGCCACTGTTCTTCTTACCTGCTGTCAGGCTCTTTTCCGGACTTGTTCTGGTGATTTCGGCATAATCCAGAACAGTGATGTATCTCCGGCTGTGCGTAAGAGGTTTAAAAGATTTTATAGCCATTATATTCCTCGCTTAATTAAACAATCTCAATTGCGCCTTCAGACAAGGTAACAACGGCTTTCTTCCAGTCAGGACGACGGCCGGCCTTGGGGGATCTTCCAGAGCGCTTAACTTTTCCGAGACAGTTGACGACGTTAACGGACTTGACTTTTACTCCGAAGAGCTTTTCAACCGCAGACGCAATTTCAATCTTGGAACTCGCGGGATTCACTTTGAAGACATACTTCTTCTGGTCTTTCAGAGCAGTATTCTTTTCTGTGACGATCAGTGTATTCACTATATCATACGGGGATTTCATTTGCTAAATCCTCCCTCTTATGCAAAGCGCTGGAGAAATGCATCCAGCGCATCTTTTGTAAAGATAAGCTTCTTGAAGCGGAGCATCTGATAAACATTCAGAGAAGCTGCCTTGATGAGCAGTACTTCCGGCATGTTCATTGTCGCTTTGAGAGCCTTCTCATCGTATTCTTTTACAACAAGCACAACGCTTGTTCCGGCTTTTACAGTGTCAAGGAATGCCTTGACATTCTTTGTCTTGTGGTCGGGAAGAGCGAATTCCTCGACGACACTGACAATGCCTTCACGGAATGCTTCGCTGAAAGCACGCTTGAGAGCAAGCTTTCTGACATTCGCGTTGATCTTCTTTGTATAGTTTCTTTCCGGAGACGGACCGAATGTGATACCGCCTTTTCTCCAGATCGGGCTTCTTACGCTACCGGCACGGGCACGGCCAAGGCCCTTCTGTTTGAAAGGTTTCTTACCGCTACCAGCGACTTCACCACGGGTCTTTGTTGAGGCTGTGGAGGCTCTTTCTCCAGCAAGATATGCAATGACAACGTCATGAACAGCCTGAGTGCCTTTTTCGTATTCAAGGCAGGCGTCATTAAGAGCGTACTTACCTACGCTTGCGCCTTTACTGTTGAGTATATCTATTTCGTTAGACATTTAATTCACCTGTTTTATTAAGTTCTTCACACAGTGTAAAGAGGATTACTTCTTCTTTGCAGATTTAACGAGGATTGTTCCTCCGGTGGCGCCGGGAATAGCACCTCTGATAAAGAGGAGATTATCTTCTGCATCCACGCGGACCACTTTCAGATTCTGCACTGTGCGGAGAGCATTACCCAACTGTCCAGGAAGCTTCTTGCCCTTAATAACGTTACCGGGAATTTCACGGCAGCCGATTGAACCCGGCTTCCTGTGCCATCCGCCGCCGTGACTGTCACGGCCGCCTTTGAAGTTGTGACGCTTCATGACACCGGCAAAACCTTTGCCCTTGATAACTCCGGAGACGTCGATGAAATCATTTACAGCGAAAAGATCCGCCTTAATTTCAGTACCGACTGCAAGCTCGGGATCTTTCTCTGTGCGGATTTCGCGGATGAATGAAGGAGGATTTTCCTTTCTTCCCGCTTTTTCGCAATGGCCGCAGAGAGCCTTGGACTTGTTCTTAGCCTTTGAAACACCGAATCCGAGCTGAAGAGCTGAATAACCATGTTTCTCTTTTGTCTTCAGGTCAAGAACCACGCAGGGACCTGCCTGAATCACTGTTACCGGAATGAGAACTCCCTTTTCATCATAGATCTGGGTCATTCCAAGTTTTTTACCGATTAAACCTTTCATCATTCTCCTTTCAGGCACTTACCCTGTACGGTATCGGGGCATTGGTGCCTATAAAATGCACTTTATATAAATCAGTTCACTATTTTGACTGATATATCCACACCGGCGGGAAGGTTCAATGTCTTAAGCTCATCAACTGTCTTGGATGTCGGATTGACGATGTCCATAAGACGCTTGTGAGTTCTGATTTCGAACTGTTCCATTGATTTCTTGTCAACGTGGGGGGAACGGTTGACTGTGAATTTCTCAATTCTTGTCGGAAGCGGAATGGGGCCTGCAACCAGAGAACCTGTTCTCTTTGCGGTGTTGAGGATTTCCGTGACAGACTGATCGAGAATACGATACTCATAGGCCTGAAGCTTAATACGTATCTTCTGCGTATTTCTTGATGCGGGCTTGTTCATTTATTTTTCTCCATGATTTTTTCCTGTACTGCATTCGGGACTTTTTCAAAGTGAGACGGCTCCATCGAGTAGGAGGCACGACCCTTTGAAAGCGAACGGATCGCTGTGGCGTAACCAAAGAGTTCCGCAAGCGGGACGTTGGCAAGAATTCTTGTTGTTGTGCCCTGCGGCTCAACTTCAACAATGCTTCCACGACGGCTTGTTACGTCACCTATGATATCTCCCATATTTTCGTCGGGAGTTGTAACTTCAACCTTCATGATAGGTTCAAGCAGCTGGATTCCGGACTTCTTCGCAGCATCCTTGAATGCCATTGAAGCGGCAATCTTGAACGCCATTTCCGATGAGTCGACAGGGTGGAATGAACCGTCAACAATGTCAACTTGGAAGTCGATAACAGGATATCCGACAAGTACGCCTGTCTGAGCAGCTTCCTTAAGACCGTTTTCAACCGGCTTGATGTATTCCTTGGGAATAGAACCGCCGACGATCTTGTTTTCAACAACCACACCGAATCCGCGTTCCTTAGGATGAACGTTGATGACAACGTGTCCGTACTGACCGCGACCGCCGGACTGACGGACGAACTTGGTGTCTGAAGTTGAAGGCTTGGAGAGAGCTTCTCTGTATGCAACTTCAGGCTTGCCTGCACTTGCATCAACCTTGAATTCACGGAGAAGTCTGTCTCTGATGATTTCGAGGTGGAGCTCGCCCATACCGGCGATGATTGTCTGTCCTGTTTCCTGATCGCTTCTGACGTTGAAGGTCGGGTCTTCGTCTGAAAGCGCGATGAGGGCGTTTGTAAGTTTATCTCTGTCGCCCGATGTCTTGGGCTCGATAGCCATTGAGATAACGGGTTCCGGGAAGTGCATGGACTCAAGAATGATTTCATTCTTTTCGTCGCAGATGGTATCCCCTGTTGTTGCGTTCTTGAGACCGACTGCGGCAGCAATATCACCGCTGTATACGCGCTCAAGTTCTTCACGTGTATTGGCGTGCATCTGGAGAACACGTCCGAGACGCTCGGATCTTCTTGTTCTCGGATTGTAAACAGTCATACCTCTTTCGGCAATACCCGCATAAACACGGAAGAATGTGAGCTTACCGACATAGGGGTCATTCATAATCTTGAATGCAATGGCAACAAAGGGCTGATTGTCGCCGATAGGACGCTCAATCGGAGCTTCTGTGTCAGGATTCATGCCCTTGACTGTCTTGAGGTCGAGCGGAGAGGGCAGATAAGCAACAATTGCATCGAGAAGAGGCTGAACAGCTTTCTTCTTGAAAGCCGAACCGCATGCAACAGGAACTATCTGAGCTGAAACAGTAGATGCTCTGATTGCTTTCTTGATGAGTTCAAGATCAGGCTTCTGGTCAGCAAGGAAAAGTTCCATTACTTCTTCGTTCGTTTCAGCCAGACTTTCGATAAGGAACGCATGTCCTTTTTCAGCCTTTTCCTTGTATTCGGCAGGAATTTCTTCAATTCTCATCTTCGAGCCGGTTTCATCGCCGTCGAAGAATATTGCCTTCATTTCAACAAGGTCGATAATGCCCTGAAATTCAGCTTCAGCACCAATCGGAATCTGAAGCGGAACTGCCTTGGCATTGAGTTTCACTTTCATGTCATGTACAACTGCATCGAAGTTAGCTCCGGTACGGTCCATCTTGTTGACGAACGCAAGAATCGGAACTTTGTACTTCTTGGCCTGACGCCAGACAGTTTCAGTCTGAGGCTGAACGCGGCCTACTGCACAGAATACGGAGACAGCTCCGTCAAGAACGCGGAGTGAGCGTTCGACTTCAGCAGTAAAGTCCACGTGCCCGGGAGTGTCGATGAGGTTGATTCGGTAATCATTCCACATACATGTTGTGGCGGCAGAGGTAATTGTGATACCTCTTTCCTGTTCCTGAACCATCCAGTCCATTGTGGCTGTGCCTTCATGGACTTCACCCATCTTGTAATTTACGCCGGTATAATAAAGAATTCTCTCGGAAAGGGTTGTCTTGCCGGCGTCGATGTGTGCCATAATACCGATATTACGGGTTTTGAGCAGCGGCGTTTTTCTCCCCGGAGCATCCTGTCCTACATTTGTTTCTGCATTACTCATGAAAATTCACTTCTTTCCGGATTACCATCTATAATGAGCAAAGGCCTTGTTAGCCTGAGCCATCTTATGTGTGTCTTCTTTCTTCTTGACGGAGGAACCGTTGTTGTCACATGCCTCAAGA
Organism: Verrucomicrobiota bacterium; assembly: GCA_022703965.1. Classification (GTDB taxonomy): domain Bacteria; phylum Verrucomicrobiota; class Lentisphaeria; order Victivallales; family UBA1829; genus JAKJHH01. Next base: position 5,280 of record JAKJHH010000123.1, on the reverse strand, counting down.
AGTTCGTCTGCGAGTGATTCCATCATGCCGCGGCCCTTTTTGGAACCGGCGTATGTTGAAATCCAGCGGATTGCAAGCGCTACCTGTCTTTCGTTTGAAACTTCGACAGGAACCTGATATGTGGCACCGCCTACGCGACGGCTCTTCACTTCAAGTTTCGGCTTGACATTTTCGAGGGCCTGAAGAAATACTTCGAGGGGCTCCATGTCTTTTTTCTTAGCCTTGATAAGGTTAAATGCACCATAGACGATTCTCTGGGCGACGGACTTCTTGCCGCTGCGCATGATCGTATTGATCAGACGTCCCACAAGTTCGCTATTATACTTCACATCGGGTGTGAGTTCTCTTTTTTCGCTACCGCGTCTTCTCATAGTTTCTTATATCCTAATTATATCTTAATTTTCAACAAGAAAAACTGTCGACGCTTTTTAATAGCCTCGACAGTTTTTAAGCCGTACAATCAGTTACATACGCAAAGTCTGTTATTTCTTCGGTCTCTTAGTGCCGTATTTTGAACGACCCTGTCTGCGTTTGTCAACTCCAAGGCTGTCAAGCGCACCGCGAACGATATGATAACGAACGCCGGGAAGGTCACGGACTCTTCCGCCCTTCACGAGAACAACTGAGTGTTCCTGAAGGTTATGACCTTCACCGCCGATATATGCGGTTATTTCTTCACCGTTTGTAAGGCGAACTCTGGCGATCTTACGCAGAGCGGAGTTCGGCTTCTTGGGGGTTCTTGTAGTCACCTGCAAGCAGACACCGCGACGCTGAGGACACGATGAGAGTGCTTTTGACTTGCTTTTCTTGACTTTTTCCTGTCTTCCAGATTTCACTAACTGATTAATTGTCGGCATACCTAACCTGTTCTTTTTCGATAAAACTCAGCAAAACGGATTTTTAGTTTACACTGCGAATGCCATTTTGCAAGTTTTCAATCGATCTTTTTTTTATTTATTATTGATTATTTTGTATCATCTGCAAACGGATCAAGCTCCGGCTGTCTTTCCTGAGCTACAGCGACAGCCTCGGAATTCTGTACAATCACATCTTCAACAATCTCTTCGCCGAGCTTCTTGATTCTGAGTCTTGAAAGCTCATTTGAACCAGTACCGGCCGGGATCAGATGTCCTGTGATGACGTTTTCCTTGAAGCCTCTCAGCATATCAACCTTACCAAGTGTTGCTGCATCTGTCAGGATTCTTGTTGTATCCTGGAACGATGCGGCAGAGATAAAGCTGTCGGTCTCGAGAGAAGCCTTGGTTATACCAAGGAGAACCGGTTCTCCTTCGGCAGGCTGACCGCCCTTGGCTGCGACTTCCGCATTTTCTCTGAGGAATTCCCAGCGGTCGATCTGTTCGCCTGAAAGGAACTTTGTGCTTCCCTGTTCGGTTATTCTGACCTTCTGCATCATCTGTCTTATGATAATTTCGATATGCTTGTCGTTGATTTCCACACCCTGCGCTCTGTAAACGACCTGAATTTCGTTGACAAGATAGCGCTGAAGCTCCTGAGATCCGCATATTGAGAGAAGTGTCTGCGGTACAATAGAACCTACTGTCAGCTTCTGGCCTTTCTTGACCTTGTCGCCCTTACCTACTGTAAGGTGCTTGGTCGCGGGTATGTTGTGTTCTTCAGTGAGTCCGGACTCTTCATCACGGATTATCAGCTGGCGACGGCCTCTTGCAAGTTTACCGAGTTCGACAACACCGTCGATTCTGGCAATTTCGGCGACTTCCTTCGGCGTACGAGCTTCAAACAACTCGACAATACGCGGGAGACCGCCTGTGATGTCCTTGTTCTTGGCTGTCTGACGGGGAACTCGAGCGAGAACTGTACCCGGTTTGACCTTGGCTTTTTCCTCGATCATGAGGAAGGCTCCGGCCGGAAGCGGATGGTTCGCGACGAATTCGCCTGCCGCATTCTTAATAACAATCTGGGGATGCAGGTCTTCTCTGTGCTCCATAACCGTGATTTCTTCGGTTCCGCCTCGCTCTATGCGGCTCAGCGTTACACCTTCGATAAGGTCATGCAGTTCGACCGAACCTTCCTCTTCCGAAATAATCGGCATGTGGTAAGGATCCCAGAAAATGAACTTTTCGTTAGTCTTGACCTTCAGTCCGTCGCCCTTGAGGATGACGGCACCGGCTTCGACTTCATAACGGTCAAGTTCCGCCTCTTTAACGGCGTCTGACCAGTAATCGTAATCTTTATTGTAACCGCCGCCGATTGCCTGAGCTTCGAGCTGAGCTTTTTCTCTGGCCTTGAGTTCAGCGGTCTTGGCCTTCTCTTCGTCGTAGACGATAACGAAGCCGTTCTTGTTTACCACAACGGTCTCGCCCTTGTCATTTACGACAGTACGAAGGTTTTCGAGCTTCACTGTACCAGCATTACGTGCATTGATAACAGGCTGCTTATAAGCGGATGAAGCGGTACCTCCGATGTGGAAGGTTCTCATTGTCAGCTGTGTACCGGGTTCACCGATTGACTGAGCTGCAATGATTCCGAGAGCGTCTCCGTTCTGGGCAAGCTTGTCAGTCGCAAGGTTCTTTCCGTAACACTTGATACAGACACCGTGTTCTACTTCGCAAGTCAGAACTGAACGTGTCAGAACTCTGTTGATACCTCTTGAAGCAAGAAGGTCTGCAACTTCAGAAGTGAACTCCTGATTTGCCGCAATGATAAGACGTCCGTCATCATAAACGGGGTCACGTATATCCATTGCACTGAAGCGGCCGAGAATACGGCTCTTCAGCGGAAGTATTTCTTCGTCACCTTCTACGATAGCGCTTATCCAGATACCCTTGACTGTTCCGCAGTCGTCAGTACGGCAGATGATGTCCTGCGCCACGTCAACGAGCTTACGGGTCATGTAACCGGAGTCGGCTGTCTTAAGAGCGGTGTCGGCGAGACCTTTTCTGGCACCGTGCGTACTGATGAAGTACTCAAGAACCGAGAGGCCTTCGCGGAAGTTAGCGATAATCGGACGCTCGATGATGTCTCCTGACGGCTTGGCCATAAGACCGCGCATACCGGCAAGCTGACGGATCTGGTCTTTACTGCCTCGGGCACCGGAGTCAAGCATCGCGTAAACCGGATTGATTTCTCTCTTACTGGCCGCTTCGACTTCAACAAAGAGCTGATTAGCAACTTTATTACTTGTCTGAGTCCAGATGTCGATGATCTTATTGTGTCTTTCACCCTCTGTCAGTACACCCTTGTTGTACTGAGAAAGAATCTTGTCGATATCCTGAAGGGCGCTGTCGATCATCTTCGGCTTGGTTTCAGGCACGATCATGTCTGTGATCGAGATCGAGAATCCGGCGACAGTCGCATATTCGTAGCCGAGATCCTTGAGATCATCAAGAAGTTTGATGGTCTTTTCGTGTCCGATGTAGCTGTAGCTTTCGCTGATCAGCTTTCCAAGTTCCTTCTTCTTCACAACCGTATTGCAGAAACCGAGACTGTTGTCCCAGATTTCATTGAAGATCATTCTACCGGGAGTTGTGACAATATACTTCTTATCGAAGCTTCCGCGAGGAGTCTTTTTGCCGAAGTCGGGGTTCGGAACACGTACAGCATCGTGAATCTTGATGATGCCGTTGTTCAGAGCGTAAAGGACTTCAAAATAGTCCTTGTACGAACGCGGCTTGTCCGGATTGCGGGGTTCGATTGTAAGATAATATACGCCGAGCGTGATATCCTGTGTCGGAGTTGTGATCGGCTTGCCGTTTGCGGGCGAGAAAATATTGTTCGGAGCAAGCATAAGCAGCTTGGTCTCGAGCTGAGCCGCAACGGAAAGCGGAACGTGAACAGCCATCTGGTCACCGTCGAAGTCAGCGTTGTAAGCTGTACATACGAGAGGATGAATTCTTATGGCTGAACCTTCGATAAGCACGGGATCAAACGCCTGAATACTGAGTCTGTGCAGTGTCGGCGCGCGGTTGAGAAGCACAGGATGTCCCTGTGTAACTTCTTCGAGAATATCCCATACCATCGGTTCGCCTCTTTCGATCATCTTCTTGGCGCCGCGCACTGTATGTGCGTGACCGCGTCCCTTGAGGTGGCGGATGATGAAAGGTTCAAAGAGAACAAGAGCCATCTTCTTGGGAAGACCGCACTGTCTGATCTTGAGCTCAGGACCTACAACGATAACTGAACGGCCAGAGTAGTCAACGCGCTTACCAAGGAGGTTCTGACGGAAACGTCCCTGCTTACCCTTAAGCATATCGCTGAGGGATTTGAGAGGTCTGTTTCCTGCGCCTGTTACAGCTCTGCCGTGTCTTCCGTTGTCGAGAAGAGCGTCAACAGCTTCCTGAAGCATTCTCTTTTCATTTCTGATGATGACTTCAGGTGTACGGAGCTGAAGAAGATTCTTCAGACGGTTGTTGCGGTTGATGACTCTTCTGTAAAGGTCGTTAAGGTCGGATGTCGCAAAACGTCCGCCTTCGAGCGGAACGAGAGGACGGAGATCCGGCGGAATAACGGGAAGAACTTCAAGTATCATCCATTCAGGATTCGACTTGCTGTTGATGAAACCTTCAACAAGACGGAGTCTCTTTGAAAGTTTCTTTCTGATAGCTTTGTTCTTTGTGGAAGAAAGCTGCACTTCGAGTTCGCTCTTGATCTGGGGCAGATTGAGCTGAGAAAGAAGTGTCTTGATGGCAGGAGCGCCCATATCGGCCTTGAAAGCATCGCCGTAGTCGTCCTTTGCCTGACGATAATCGATTTCAGTCAGCGGCTGTCCCACTTTGAGCGGGGTATCGCCGGCATCTGTCACGACCCAGTCTTCATAGTAAATGATGCGCTCAAGCGTTCTGGCTGTGATGTCGAGCATCAGGCCGATACGGCTGGGCATACACTTGAAGAACCAGATATGGGAAACAGGAACCGCAAGTTCGATGTGTCCCATTCTTTCACGACGCACCTTCGACTGTGTGACTTCAACGCCGCAACGGTCGCAGATGATGCCTTTGTGCTTTACTCTCTTATATTTTCCGCAGTTACATTCCCAGTCCCTTGTGGGACCGAAAATTTCGCAGAAGAGTCCGCTCTTTTCAGGCTTGAAACTGCGGTAGTTAATTGTTTCGGGGTTCTTTATCTCTCCATGACTCCAGGAGCGAATGACCTCCGGGGATGCCACATTAATGGAAACCGCTTCGAAGGCTGAACCTCCGTTGCCAAGAATTTCCTTATACGCATATGTATTGTCAATCACGCTGCAATCCTCCGAAATTGGTTATTTCGACAATTCATTAGTTTTGACGGTACGGATGTCAA
>JAKJHH010000122.1 GCA_022703965.1 Verrucomicrobiota bacterium | reverse complement strand
GCAAACTTCGAGTCCGAACTTGCGTCCCATGTCTAGTCCCATAACCATGTTGCCTCTGTAGTTGACGTGCATTGCGTCCTGCTTGAGAGTCTTATAACGGGCAGGATATGCAAGACGGAGTCTTTCCCAGCGTTTGTAGTGATCGACGAGTCCTGAGTCCGTCGCAGCCGCGACCTCTCTTGTGATCTGCATATTCAGAAGAAAGCGTTCGTAATAGGATTTATCGAGTATCTGCAACGGATCGGCCGCGTAATATGTCTGATAAAATACATGGCAGTTGATTGCAGTGAATTTTCTGTGCAGTTCGAGCAGGTTTGCCCTGAAGTCATCCGGAGATATTTTCTGAGCCGGACTGCTGTCATTTCCGCCTATTGTTATGAAGACCAGGTGCGGCTTGTAGAGTTCGGCGTCATACGAGAATCTGCCGAGTAGGCCGCGGCTTGTGTCTCCGCCTATTCCGCAGTTGATTGTCCTGTGCGGACGTCCGTAATTGCTTTTGATGACAAAGTCAAAAACTTCCGACCAGTGCATTCCTGAAAAAATATGTTCGGTATTCGAGGAGCCGTACATGAGAATTCTCACCGGTTCCGTGTCGAATACCGACTTTGCCACGTGTTCGAGTTTGCTTCTGATATCGCGTACAATACTTGCTTCCGACATAATATTTCAAGCTTTCTTTGATTGTTTGTATATTGTATACAATACATCATAATGGCTTAAAATGCAATAGCTAAAGTTTGTGTTTTAGCTTTTTTATATGTTGTGTGAGTGCGGCTTGTTCTGAATCCTCTCTGTGTCCATTCTGTCCATTCTGTCCATTCTGTCCATGTGTTTTGTTATGGACAATATGGACTCTATGGACGTGATGGACAGGTACAATCAGCACCGGATACTGCGAGACCTGCTCTTATGAATACAGGGGCGGTTTCAGCATCAAGAATAAGGAGCATATTCCTATTTTAACGGAGAAAGCAGGGAATCATAAACGGTGCAGGAATATCTTGTATCTCGACGGTTCTATTGAGGAAGTCGTCGACAAGTGACGATTACTTTTTGCGCTTGAGAATGTAATTTGTCAGCAGGTATTCGGGGGCGTAAGATCGTTTGGCGTGGCGGAGCCCTTCGACTCCGAGATCCTGTTCGCGGTTGACGATTTTGCACTTGTCCTTGAGATATGCCGCAGTCTCCCAGTTGATCGCCTGAGAGGAGCCTTTGTATTCGTGACTTGCCTTCTCAAAACAGACATTATAACAGTCTGCTGTCTGACGGCTGAATATCGCGTAGGCTGCGATTTTACCTTCAATATATATTGCGATGCCCTCAAGTCCTAACTCGCGGTAGTGTGCGAAAGTTCTGTCTAAGGCAACGCTTTCAAACTCAAGTTTGCCGTCTTTTTCCTTGTCGGAAATCCATTCAAGGGAAAGTCTTCGGCAGTCGGCTGCAACTGCATCGTCGAGCATTCTGCATTCGTAATTTGGATATAATTTTTTGAACTGCGAGAAGAGATTTTTCTTTTTCGCCAGTTTGGAGCCTGAAAGAGTATAAAGTTTTTCGACAGAATAAATATATTCCCCGAAGTCTTCCTGATAAGCTTCCGCGGTGAAGTGATTCAGCAGTTCAGGATGAGCCTCCAGATACTCTTTGGCGACTTGCGATATCGCGCCCTCTGAACCGTTCTGAATCATGACGTCCGAGACATGCAGAAGCTCTTCCGTTGTGACGTCTCTTTCCGGCGGCAGAAGCAGTTCGTCGTCCACCGGAAGGTAAATATAGAGGTGATCGTTGAAGAGATTCCATGATGTCTTGTAGATGCCGCCCCAAGTGTACATGTTCGGGAAATTATATTCGCAGCATATTTCGTTGTTGCGGAATACCCGTTCGGCGACAATGGAGCCGTCTTCGAGTCCGGCTTCCTTGAACTTTGAGAAATCGAAATTCATTTGAGTTTGTCCGACTTGTCGAGATTCAGTTTCATCGGGATATGGTCTTTCAGGACTTCAAAGCCCAGCGATTCGTAGAAGTGGGCTGTTCCGGGCTGTCCGATGAGTCCGATCCAGTCTATGTCATGGCTTCTCAGATAGTCGATGATGGCTCGTATGATCATTTTTCCGATGCCCTGTCCGCGCAGCTCATGAAGGACAACGACATCCTGAATATAGGCATCGCTTGCGGAGTCGGCGAGGGCACGTCCCATTCCGATTATCCTGCCGTTTTTGACGGCTATTGCAAAGCAGAAAGAGTTTTTCATGATCTCAGAGATGAAGGCTGTGCCGAAGCTGTCGTGCCACCAGCCTGCATCTTTGTAGAGACCGACAAGTTGTTCTATGTCGGCCTCTTTTACGATTTTGACTTCTATTCCGTCCATTACATGTTTGCTACAACGGCGTTTGCAAAGCCTGAGCAGGATACTTCTTTAGCGCCTGTCATAAGTCTTGCGAAGTCGTATGTAACTGTCTTTGCTTCGATTGTTTTTTCGATTGAGTTGATGATGAGGTCGGCAGCTTCAGTCCATCCGAGGTGGCGGATGAGCATTTCGCCTGAAAGCGCGAGGGAGCAGGGGTTGACCTTGTCGAGTCCTGCGTACTTGGGCGCTGTTCCGTGTGTGGCCTCGAAAATTGCCTTGCCTGTGAGATAGTTGATGTTCGCGCCGGGAGCTATGCCGATTCCGCCTACGCATGCTGCGAGAGCGTCGGACACATAGTCGCCGTTGAGGTTCAGTGTTGCAATGACATCATACTCATCGGGACGTGTGAGAATTTGCTGGAGGAAGGCATCACAGATGCAGTCCTTGACCATGATCTTGCCTGCCGGGGCTTTTCCGTCGGGACAATCCTGCCATGCGATAAGCTTATCCGCGTATTCTGTCTTGATGAGTTCATAGCCCCAGTCCTTGAAGCTGCCTTCAGTGAACTTCATGATGTTGCCCTTGTGGACAAGTGTCACGCTCTTTCGCTTATTGTTGATGGCGTAGTCGAAGGCGGCTCTGATGAGGCGCTGTGAGCCGTCTTTTGAAACCGGCTTGATGCCGATGCTTGAGCATTCCGGGAAACGGATTTTGCTTCCGACGTTCATTTCATTCTGAAGGAATTTTATGACTTTTTCAGCTTCAGGAGTGCCTGTCTGCCACTCGATGCCGGCATAGATGTCTTCTGTGTTTTCACGGAAGACGACCATGTCGGTCTTTTCCGGTTCCTTGACAGGGGAGGGAACTCCCTTGAAGTACTTTACAGGACGAAGACAGACGTAGAGATCAAGCTTCTGTCTGAGTGTGACGTTGAGTGAGCGGATTCCTTTGCCGACCGGAGTGGTCAGCGGGCCTTTGATTGAGATCAGGTATTCTGAAATAGCGTCGAGAGTTTCATCCGGAAGACCGGTATTGATTCCGTAAAGGCTGTTTGCCTTTTCGCCTGAGTAAACTTCCATCCAGGAGATTTTGCGCTTGCCTCCGTAAGCTTTCTGAATTGCGCTGTTCCAGATATGCATGCTGGCTTTTGTGATGTCGCCGCCGATGCCGTCGCCTTCGATGTAAGTGATTACCGGATTGTCCGGGACATTGAGTTTTCCGTTTGCGGAAACTGTGATTTTATCACCGGGCGGAACGACGATTTTTGCATATTTGCTCATGTAGAATTCCTTATTTTAAAATTGATAAGGAAATTTACACCGCAAGAGGCATTTTTGCCAGATATGGGAGATCAGACTCTGAGATATTTGTGAGATTAACTCAGATTGAGTCAAGGATTCTTTTGAGTTCTTTCTGTATCGGCTCAAGGAAAATTCTCTGTGAAAGGTCTTTGCCTTCTTCGCGGAAGCCGTTGGCAGTCCAGTCGGCCCACATGCCGTGATAATGATCGTTGCCCTCAAAGAAGAATTTTTCGGCTTTGACTCCGAGTTTCAAGGCTTGTTCCACCATTAGATCTGCATGGATCGGCGGGACAAGTTCGTCTTTTGTGCTGTGGAGACAGTAGATCGGGGGACTGCTTTTCTTTATCATTGAGACCGGGGATGCGTATTTGTAGTCGCGCTCCGTTATTTTCTCTTTGCCGAAGAAGTAATCAGGGCCCATCTGGAAATATTTTAGATTGAACTGTTTTTTCAGTTCGCTTGGGCCTGCAAGGGATATAATACATTTCACTTTTTCTGGAGGAAGCTGCAAACCTGTCGTCAACGCGAGATGGCCTCCGGCAGACATGCCGGTGACTATCATAGGAGCGGCAGTGAAGCCCGGATAAAGGGTTGCAATCGCTTTCTCAAGGAAGTCCGCAGCTTTCAGACAGTCATTGCCGCAGGCAGGCCATGGCGCGTGCTTGAGCAGTCTGTAATTTGGACAGAAAGAGACATAACCGCGCTCCGCCAGAATTTTAGCGAGAGGGTGCAGGGATGATTTTTCCATTGCGTTCCAGCCTCCGCCATGTATTACGAGGGCGGAGGGAATTGCGTTGCTTGGAGTGAAATCATCGGGGAGAAACAAGTCTCCCCGTCCGCGTTCGCCGAGTTCCGGCGCGTATATTATGTCTCTTATCAGTTTCATGCTGATAATATATCAGTTATTGGGAACTATTGCACATTCGATGCCGAGAATATCCGCGACTTTCTTGATTGTCGAGGCCTTGTGACCGACTCCGAGAGCGAAGTGGTGTGTCGGGCCTTCGGCAACCCAGCGCTTGAGGAATGTTCTGACATCGGGCTTGAAGTAGCCGTGGGTGTTTGTGTTTCCTGTCGGCGGGATGGGGCCGTTGAGGGATTCTCCTTCAGCGACAATGAACTTGAACTTGCCGTCAGCTTTTACGCCGATACTGAGCATTGTGATCGGGCCGTCCTTGATTCTGAACTCTACGCCTGCGCCTGTGCCTGGCTTTCCATGGTACTTGAGCAGGCTTCTGAGAACCGGACGTCCTTCCGCGATATTCAGGTGATGCGGTCCGTCGTGTCCGACAAGAACCGAACCTTTCTGGAAGTCGATAGGATGGAATTCGGCAAAGCTTCCGCCCATTCCGAGTCTGTCCATGATCATCATTGCGATACATGTTTTGATGTCGTACTCGCCGCACATCGGGAAGCCTGCGCTTGTGAGGAGCGAATTGCCGACGATAAAGTTTGTTACAAGCTCGCGCATCGGAGAACCTGCTTCGGCCTCGTAGTAGTATGCAAAGCCGTCCAGCTTCTTTTCTTCGATGAATTTTTCAAGGGCGATTGCGGCTTTCGCGGCAACATTCAGATCTTTTTCAGTGACTTTTGTTGTGAGCGGATCAGAGACGGGATTCGGGGTGTCGAAGAACTCAAGGATTTCTTTCTTCTTGGCTTCGATTTCAGAATCGGAGACTTCCTTGTAGTGCTTCATGATGAAGTCGGGCTCGCACTGTACGACGTGAGCACCGAAGGACGCTGTAACGGCAGTCGGATCGGTGTGCATGTCGAGCATGGCTTCGAGCACATGTCCCATATGGCCGATTCTGGCTGTTTTGAGCGAGCGGCAGACTTTGGCGATATCGCAGTATTCCGCGATTTCCGCATCAGCCTGAGCATCGTCTTTAAGCATGCCGATGATGACGTCAGGAGCTTTTTTGCCCATTCTGACTGCGACGCCTGTGAATTCCGGCACCGAGCAGAAGTCATCGTTGCAAAGCTGGACATATGTTCTTGCGTTAGGATAATCCATCGCCGCGAGCGGTTGGAGCGCTACAAGTACGACCGGAATATTTAGTTCCTTAATAATGACTCCGAATGTTGCTGAGGTCGCATAAGTGACCATATCGACAAAGAGCAGATCGGGGTCCATTGCCTTGATTTCAGGCAGAACTTTATAGGCGACCTGAGCGTTGTCCACGATGCCGAAGTTTTTGACTTTTACGCCGTGTTTTGCAACTTTCTCTACAAAGTAATCGAGCTTACCTTTGAGCTCGTCAAGCAGTCCGTCGAACTGTCCCCAGTATGTATCGAGTCCTACTCCTATGACAGCTACATTGGCTGTCAGTTCCTTCTTTCTCTTTACAGGCATTTCTTTTGTCCTTTTATTTTTTAATTAATATGATATGACTATTGAACCGCTGATGTTTTTGAACTCGAAACAGGTTCCGCTTGAATCTTTTTTGATTTCAGGTGTAAGGAAATTTCCTGTAACAAAACAGCTCCATGGTTCAGGATTGAGGAGTACTTTCACCCTGTCTTCCGTGCCTGCTTCCGGATAGAAGCGGACGGTTGCGTCCTTGAGGCCCTGAAGTCTCAGTCTGCGGAATACATTGAACTGAATTGCAGTAGTTTCAGTGCATGAAACTTTGCTTTCTTCCTTCTGCTCAATGAAGCAACGGACTTCCTTATGCCAGCTTTTCGGCATCTGATAGAAAGCCTGTCCATTTTTTACGATGGTTTCCACGTCGTTGAAGAGCGGAATTCCGAACGGACTTGTGATCCGCATTTTTGTCGTCGTATCTTTTGAATAGCCTGAGAAGTAGAATCCATTTTTGTTTCTTGCAACCATCGTGATTGGTGTTTTTGCATCAAGACTGTACTTGTCAAAATTGATGTTCCAGCCGAATTCCTGAAGCGAAAGACGCATGAGCTGTTCGGGATAAAAATTCTTTTCCGGATCAAGCTTTTCGAGATGATGTCCTTTTGACGGCTTGCCAGAAACCGAGCCGCGAACCCAGACTGCTTTTCCGCCTTTTTTTCCGCTCTCGACTGATACGGCAATAGCGCGTTTTTCCTTGCCTCTTACAGCTTCCGCGAGCAGCTTGGCGGAGCCCTTCTCGAGTTCGCTTTCAAGTCCGCCGCCTGAGTGCAGGGATATATGCTCGAACTTTGTCGGGAACTTACCTTTTTCCGTCGTATCTTCAGTGAGCTTGAGCTTGATTTCAAATTCTCCGTCCAGCTCCTTGCCGCATTTGATTCCGAGAAGTTTTGCAATTTTCGGCGATGCGTTTTTGAGCGGGCCGTAGAAGAGTACCTTTCCGCCTTTTGCTAGGAATTTTTCGAGCAGTGTAATTGTGTTCTCAGTCAAGGCTGAAGCGGGGGTGACGAGTATGGAGTTGTCGAAAAATTCAGGACTCTTTTTGAGGGTTTTTTCGAAGTTTGCCGTCGAGACGACAGTATTCATCGGGAAGCCCTGATTGATGGCGCCGCAAATGAACCAGTCGCCGAAGAAAATCTCGTCGAGTTTTTCGCCCTTTTCGACCATGTCGTGATATTCATCGAAAGGATAGAGCCAGACCAGCGGGCCTGCTGCGTCCGGTGCGTGTTCAAAAGCAGTAAGGATGTGCGGGATGACTTCATTCGGAACTTTGTCGGGCATTTCGCCGTAAGAGTTGTCGACTGAAAGCATCGACAGGACGTCCGGAGAGCAGACCTTTCCTTGTCCGTTGATTCTGGAAACGCTGAGGGGCAGATAAATGTCGTGCATTTCCCTTGCGTATCTGTCGAGCCACGGGCTGTTGTTGAACCAGGGGTCGTGTATATAATAGCGGAACAGATACTTTACGTCGCCGGGGACTTCGGCTATATGCGACATCCAGCCGCCGATTTCAATTCCGAAGTCGCCGTCCAAAGCTGCCCAAGGGGAGTTCGGCGGAGGCTGAGGCTTGAATTTCTTGTAGATTTCTCTTATCGGCACCGCATCGGATGAGAGGTCGGTTCCTGTGGCGAAATTGCTTCCGCGTGTCTGTATCGGGAACTTGCAGTGTTTTGTGAAGTCGTTCCAGAAGCCGAAGACTTTCTTTCTGGTTTCGACCGCTTTATCCATGCTGAATTTAGCGCCGTCAAAAAGAGCGCCTCTGTAGTCCCATGTTTCGAGACCGAAGCCGAAGCCGTTGGAAAGCCAGATCGCGTCGAAGCTGAGATCCTTCATGAAGACCTGCGACTGTTTGCCTAGGAATGTGCCGATGCTTGTGCCTTCGGGAATGCCGTTAGGGAAGGCTGCGTATTTATGCTTGTCTGCATGAAGAGTAGCATAGCAGCATACGAAACTTGCTCTGCCGAGTGTATTGCCCATGCATATTTCAGGATGACGATTGTACTTGAAATCTGACTTTGCGAATTCCGGTCCGGGGTCGAATGTCGCGACAAGACTGATCTTTTTGCCGCTTACTTTTTTTCCGTAGCTTTTCAGGTGTTTTACCAGATTCTTGAGCCAGAGATAATTGAATTTGGGTGGATTTTTAATGTATTCATAAGGATGTCTGTGGATTGATATGTTGTCCGGATCATCCTCACTGGGGGCGTGTGTGAGAACCTGAGAGTTCGCAACTCCGATATATTTGCACCACTCGAATTTTTTCTTCAGATCGCCCGTGTATTCGAGGATTTCCGAGCCGTCCGAAGTCCAGAGCATGATGGAGATTTCATCAGCATGCTTGTAGAGCGGTTTCCACTGATCAAACAGGGTGGCGCAAACCTCCTTCATTTTTGCGGGACTTGCGTCGGTGAAGGGCTTGAGACTCATTTCCAGATTGACTTTGGAAAACTTTTTCATCTTATATAATTCCTTTTCTGAAATTCAGAATTTCACCCATTTCGTTAATGGATGATTTTATTTTTGCAAGAGCCTTATCTCGTATGTCGTCAGAGTAGCGCGGAAGCGGGATGCTCCAGCCGATTGAAAATACAGCTTTGCCTGTCGCGTCGAAGCAGTTCATTCCGTAAGCGGCGACTCCGCTGCTGTTGAAGTTGACAAGTTCACAGTAGCCCTTGTCTCTGATTTCCTTTAAGGAGGCCTCAAATGCTTCCGGATTCTGTATTCGCTTTTCTGTGATGTAATTGCTGATGAATTCCTTGCTCTGGTAGGCGAGCAGGACTTTGCTGGAGGCCATTCCGTGAGGATTGGGAATTACTCGTGTGGCAGGCGGTGCGGATGCAAGTTCCTTCTGGCACTGTCTCCAGTAGACCGATATGAACACGCCGCGTTCCACTGTCAGGACTGCGGTAGTTTCCTTGAATTCCTCATAGATTGCATCTATGCGCAACTTTGTGAATTCCGCGATTCTTGACGGGCCGTCCACCGCGTTGCCGAGCATGATTGCTGCAATGCCGATTCTGTAGCGTCGGCTTTCTTCGTCGAACTCAAGATATCCAGTTTTTTGCAGTGTCTTGAGAAGCTGCTGCGCTGTCGGCGGCTTCATTCCTGTCATTCTTGCCAGTTCTCTGACTCCAACCCAGTCGCCTTTGGCGGCTACCGTGTTTAAAAGGAGAAATGCTTTTTCTACTGAATGTACCATGTGTTTATCATCCATGAACAGTGTTTGTTTTTGATGTACAAATTTTACAATAGTTTTTTTCATTTGTCAATATGCGACGAGAAAAAAATGAGAGAACTCCGATGATCTTAACAGTGACTTTATATTGCAAAATCAGGGGTTAATGAGCTTGGAAAGCATAATAAGTGGCTATGAATTTGTTTGTTTAAAAAATAGCTGGAAACTAAGATATGCTGAGTGTTTGTTGTATCGTTCTGATGAACGCGTGGGGGCTGTGTCAGTCTATTGGGAAGATGTATATGAAAGCCAGATTCTTGATTTTATCCGGCTTTGTCGTGTGTTTTTTTCAGAAGAGGAAGCGGAAGAGCCAGCTTTTTTCTTGAGCCTGCTTATTCTTTTTCAGGACTTCTTTGACCGTTTTCAGCGCAGAGTTGTCGGGATTATGTTTCAGCTTATTCGGGGCATCTGCTGTATATTCAAGACTCCAGCCCGGCCATTCGCGGAAGGCGTGATAGGTCCAGTCCCAGCCGAATTCCTCGAATATGGCGATGAGGTCGGCAAGATACTCTTCTCTTCCGGGAGCCCAGGCGATGGTGCTGAATTCGCCGACGAAGATCGGAACCTTGTGCTGCAACTGAAAGTCCCTCACGCTCTGCAAATCCTTGCGGAGTTCTTCCCTGTTCCATTTTTTCCCCTGCATGTTTCCCGGATAGCTCCATTCAATTGCGTGATTGCTCATGACTCCCTGATGGGTGTAGTATATAGGAGCGTATGCGTGGATGCTGTATATAATGTTTTTTGCGTCGATATAGTGAAGTTTTCTGACGTCCGAAAGATCCGGCTCCACAATTATAGGTGTCTCATCGTCGATTTCTCTGATGTGTTTCACAAGTTCAGTGCTGATTCTTTTCCATGGATCTTTTTCCGTTTTAGTGTAATCTTCGCATTTGGGTTCGTTGAGGAGATCGTAACCGTATATCCATTGATTGCCTTTATAATGTTCCGCCAGTATTTTCCATGCGTCTTTAAGTTGTCTGAGTATGGCATCTGTGTCGCTGATTATATTGCTGCTGACTTCGTTGCGCTTTGAGCCCGGAGGTCCGCAGTGAAGATCAAGCACCATTTTTATCTTATATTTTTCGCAGAGCAGGAGAATGCTGTCAATTTTCGGGATTTCATTTTTTATCCATGTCAGATACTTTTCAGGTGAGGATATATCCTGTCCTTTTGGGTGCATCTGATAGCGGAGAAGATTTACATTCCAGTCTGCAAGTGTCTGAAAGGCTGATTCGGAGAGGTCATTACCGCTCATGAAGCCGCGATATGAGCCGCCTTTCCAGTTCTCATCCCTTATTATTGCCTCTCTTGTTCGCGTTGTGAGTAACGGCTTTTTTACAGCGCGGTAGATTGAGACGCGTTCACACCAGTATTCACCGCTTGTTTTTTCGATTCCAAGACGCAGACTTAATTTTTTTGTATCCGGAGGAATCAGCTCAATTTTTTCTACGGTCTGCCAGTCGAATGTTCCGCATCTTTTCATATCTACTGGCTCCGACCAGTTGATTTTTGCTCCTTCGATTACTAGCATGTTTTTTGCTCCGAAATAAGGCTTTTCCGCCTCCTTGATATCTCGTCCTTTGTAGGTGATCTCGAAGATTACGAGTCCGGTAAATTTCTCAGGGGCAAGTTCGAGAGCGATCATCTGATTGCTTGAAAGTTTGATGGCTCCTTTGCCGTCCGAACCGCTGCTTGCGTCAAAAACAGCTAGAGATGGTTTCCAGTCTTTCAGTGAGTCTATAGTTTTGAATTCGCATTGATAGAGCAGTTCTCCTTTTTCGTAATCTGCATGACTTGTGAGGCAGAAGGCGAAAAGGCATAGAAATAGCATTAGCAGTCTGAACATCTGTTTCTCCGTGTCTTCGTTTGTTGAGTTGCTTATCTTTGAATGCGCCAGGCTGTCTGCGGGTCAGTCTGGATGAATGAGTTGCCGGTGTATCTTACGCTGGAAGCATTGCCGCCGATGAATAGAAAATTCGCGTAAGCATCATGATTATCCCATGAAGTTCCTGCTGTGCTCCTGCGCTGATTTGACCAGTCCGCCCATGAGGATTCACCAAGCGCAATACTGTGGGAGCAGCTGTTGAAGCCGCCTGAGCTATCCACATTTCTGTAAGAGCCTTCTCCAAGAATCGCAGAGCTCTGAATTACTTTGTGGATAGGTCTGCTTGAACATGCAAGATTCCAGCCGTCGCCCTCCCATACGATCCAGCCCGGAGACATGTTTCCGTTGCCCTGAGCTGTTTTCCACATGTAGCCTGTTGCAAGATAGTTAGGGGCGGATCGGTAGCTTTCAGTGCTTCCGCCAAGCCAGAGGGGTGAATTCGAGGGCGGAAATCCGTTCGGACAATAGAATGGACTCTTAACGGCTCTTGTGTTTGCGAGGGTGAGTGTTGAGAGTGATTTTTCAGCACTACCCAGTTCGCCGCTTGCGAGATATGGCCAGATTTGCACTCCGTAACGTCCGAGATAGGCGTCCGGCAGATAACTGTTGTTGCTGTCGGCATAGCTGATGATTCCGACTCCAAGTTGTTTCATATTATTTAGGCAAAGGAGTTTTTTTGCGCTTCCTTTTGCCTTGTTGAGGGCAGGAAGCAGAATTGAAGCCAGAACCGAAATAATGGCAATCACGACCAGTAATTCAATAAGTGTGAATGCCATGTTACCTTTACGGCGGCGAG
>JAKJHH010000121.1:6358-11950 GCA_022703965.1 Verrucomicrobiota bacterium | reverse complement strand
TGGACCAGCCAATATGCAACCGCTGAACCCTCATACAAGTTTTATTCAAATTCATTTTTTGAAGGTCAGATGGATGAATTCGTGATGATAAAAAAAGCGCTTTCCGATGACGCTGTCAGGGGAATGAGCAAAATGGGAACAGACGAGTAAGGAGGACTAATACTCATGATTCCTGAATCATTAAAAAAATTATATGCAAAACACAAAATCGTAGTACTGCTGATTCTTGCGGCTATCGCCTTTCTATGTCTGGCACATGCCGCCTTCAGGGCAATTTTTCCGCCTGCTCCGCCTCCGCATATTGAAACATTCAAATGCGTTTCCTGCGGTGATGTCAAAGAATTAGTCATTCCTGACATACACAACACATCTGAACGTTGTAAGAAATGCGGAAACCGTTATGGTTATGTTTACAAATGCCTGGATTGCTCCTATGAATTCGGAGTCGTTCCTCCTGACATCAAACCATGGACCGTCAACAAGTATCAGATGATGGATGCCTGGAAAAATGCAACGAACTGCCCTACCTGCAAAAGCGAAAATACGCAGAGAGTAACCGGACAGGATTTGAAAGCTAAAAAAGCAAACTGACCATCGACTGGATAAGCCTTCACTAAAACAGACCTGATTAAACATCGGTCTGTTTTTTATTATGGTATAAGACTTCTTACGACCGGCAGTTCATTAATTCTATCGCTATAAACGCGCCCCAAAAAGGGGGAGTGGAACAGTCTTCTCATTAGCAAGCTGCGTTAGTTCGCAGAAAAGCATTTTGTCCTGCACAGTGCCTAAACCATCGGAGGCTTATGCCGCAGTGAGAAGCTTCTTGACTTCCTGAGCAAGTACACTCATGGTGTAAGGCTTCTGAACGAATCCATTGATTCCAAGCTCAAGAACCGACTGAATACGCTCGTCGTTCTTAAATCCTGAGACAAGAAGCACTTTGAGAGAGGGATCAATTTTCTTCATTTCAACATAAGCTTCCTTGCCGGACATCTTTGGCATAGCCATGTCCAGCAAAGTAGCGCGTATATCCTTATTATGCTGTTTGAAAATTTCAACAGCCTGTTCTCCGTCTTCAGCGAATATTACCTGATATCCGAGCTTGCTAAGGATATTGCCGGCAGTTTTACGCATGATTGCTTCGTCATCAACAACAAGTACAAGTCCAGTACCGACGGGAACCTGATCGGCAGCGGAAACAGGTTTCACGACAGGAGCCGCCTGATTCTCATCAGTTTCTTCAACAAGTTCGGGAATATAAATCGTGAAGACAGTTCCCTTTCCGACTTCTGAATCGACCTCAATGAAGCCGTTCATCGACTTTACGGTTTCAACAGCCATCGAAAGACCGAGACCAGTTCCGTTCTTTGTAGTAAAGAATGGATCGAATATCTTAGGAAGCAGATCACGAGGAATACCTACGCCAGTGTCGGAAACCTTGAGAATCCAATAGGAACCGGCTTTGGCCCCTGGATGCTTGTCCTTAAAATTCTTGTCCGCGATTAATCTGTCGATTGAAATACTGAGCAGACCGCCATAAGTAGAATCATCCTTACGCATGGTAGTCATCGCCTGTGCAGCATTATCGCAAAGATTGAGAAGAAGCTGAATCAGATGGGTGGGCTCAGCCTTGGCCGCCGCCATTACGTCATACGGATCGGTTTCAAAATTGATTCTCTTGTCAAAGGTATTCTGACAGATTTTAATGACATGAGCAAGAATTTTATTGAGGTCGACTTTTACCGCTTCCGGCTTGCGTTTCTGGAACATCGAAATCCACTGCTGAACCATTACGATTGCGCGTTCAGCGGAACTCTCAATAAGATCAATGTTATTCTTGAAGTCTTCAGAGGATATTGATTTTTCTCCGGAATAACGCATCATTGAGATCGTACCGGTAATGGCACCAAGAACGTTGTTAAAGTCATTTGCCAGCCCACCGACGAGGTTTTCAACGACTTCCATTTTCTGCGAAAGACGCATCTGTTCTTCCTTCATCTCATAGGTAGTAACATCCTCCACTCTGATGAGAACCCCGCCGACAGAAGCAGGCAGCGGCAGAAAATAGAGATTAAAGAACCTTTCAGCGTTATCATAAAAAATCTTGGAGCGCATGAATTTCTGAGCTCTCTTGGAGTGATAAACCTGCTCAGTAACCTTCTGAAAATCCTTGAAAAACGGAACCACGTTCCAGAGCACATGTCCCTGAACTGTGGGAACAATCTTGGAAAAGTATTCTTCCGCCTTGTTATTCCATTCCCAAACGGTTCCGTGAGGATCAACCGTAACAATCATTGTATCGAGAGAATTGATTATTGTCTGTAAATTTTCCTGCATCGAAATCAATTCTTCTTCGGCTGCCTTACGGCGTCCTATGTAAGAATTGAAGATGAAAATCATAAACATGAAAACAAGCAGAATGTTAACAATAAGAATAATATAAAGCATTCTTATGACGTGAAGCTTTTCGCTGATCAAGTCCTTAAGCTTGGATTCGATGCCGTCAACGCGCTCAAGAAGTTCATTAAACGCAGCATTGTATTTTCTGGAAAAATCTTTAACCTTCTGTTCCTGCTCACGATATTTGTAGCAGTTGAGAACTGTTTCTTTAAATGCAATAGTTTTTTCCGAAAGTTTGGCTTCCGAAGCAACTCCCGTCTTCTCGATATCGTCGGCAATTGCCTTCGCGTCATTGAGGAGAGTCCAGACTTCATTCATGTCTTTGGCGCTGAATCCGCTGACGATTTCCCGGAACATCAGATTTCCGGTAAGAAGTTTGAGCTTGTAAGTAATCGCTGAATTGTTCAGGTTGGAATACATCTTACTGAGATTAACAACAGTAATATAGGCATAAATATTTATCCCTATCATACCGAGAAAGGCAATTGTAAGAAGCATGTAGGTTATGAAAATAGCGCGGTCATGCTTTGCTGTAACGTCATTTACCTGCTTCATAGATCTCCCTGTCCATCCTTATTTTCCTCTTTGGAATATACTTCCTTAACAAGGCTCTTGCAAGGCAAATGCCAGCCTCATGGTGCTTTTTAACGCAAATATAAAATAAAAAAGGCCTCCGGTTTCCCGGAGACCCTGATTCAACTGAAAGCGCTATAAAGCTTACTTTTCGATTTCTTCAAGTGCAGCTCTGCGGCTGAGCTTGATTTTGCCGGAACGGTCAACGTCGATAACCTTAACAGTAACGTAATCGCCTTCCTTGCAAATGTCTGAAACCTGAGCAACTCTGTAGTTAGCCATTTCGGAGATATGCAGGAGCCCTTCCTGACCGGGGAGAATTTCAACAAATGCGCCGAAATCCTTTGTTCCCTTGACAAGGCCTCTGTAAACCTTGCCGACTTCAGCTTCCGCTGTATAGGAAAGAACTCTGCGAACGACATCATCAACAGTCTTCTTGTCTTTTGCGAAGATCTTGACTGTTCCGTCATCCTGAATATCAACCTGCGAGCCAGTGGACTCGGTGATTTCCTTGATATTCTTGCCGCCGGTGCCGATGAGAGCGCCGATCTTGCCCGGATTGATCTTCATGACGCTGAACTGAGGAGCGTTCGGGCTGATTTCCGAGCGGGGAGCCGGGAGACAGCTCTGAATGACGTCAAGAATCTTGTAACGGGCTTCTCTGTTGCGCTCCATTCCCTGTGCAAGGAGATCGATAGAGATGCCGGGAAGCTTGAGGTCAAGCTGGAAGCCTGTGATACCTTCACGTGTTCCGCATACCTTGAAGTCCATATCGCCGAAGTGGTCTTCAGCACCGATGATATCAGTAAGAAGAAGCTCTTTACCGCCGTCAGTCACAAGACCGCAGGAAATACCGGCAACCGGAGCCTTAATCGGTACACCCGCATCCATAAGAGCAAGTGTAGCACCGCAAACGCTGGCCATTGATGTGGAACCGTTTGAGGACATGATTTCCGATACGCAACGGATGGTGTACGGGAAGTCTGCGGGAACAACCTGAGCAACTGAACGTTCGGCAAGATTGCCGTGTCCGATTTCTCTGCGGCCGGGACCGGAGATCTTTCCGACTTCGCCTACGCTGTAATTCGGGAAGTTGTAGTGGAGATAGAAGCGCTTCTCTTCGCCGACTGCACATGTAATGCCGTCGCTTTCCTGAGAATCCTTGGCGCCGCCAAGTGTGGCGATAACAAGAGCCTGAGTTTCACCTCTTGAGAAAAGACCTGTTCCGTGAACAATCGGAAGAATTCCGACTTCAGCACTGAGAGGACGGATATCGCCGATGCCTCTGCCGTCGGGGCGATAGCCCTTTTCGACAATAGCCTTACGAATGACTTTTTTGACCATATCATCAAACTCAATCTTGAGCTGGATTGCAAGATCATCCTTGTTTGCTTCAGTCAGAGAAGCTGTAACTGTCTCAAAAGCAGCCTTGGATATTTCGCTGAGAGCCTTGAGACGGTCTTCCTTGCCGTTGATGAGACATGCTGTTTC
Source organism: Verrucomicrobiota bacterium (assembly GCA_022703965.1). Taxonomy (GTDB): domain Bacteria; phylum Verrucomicrobiota; class Lentisphaeria; order Victivallales; family UBA1829; genus JAKJHH01. Next base: position 7,483 of record JAKJHH010000121.1, on the reverse strand, counting down.
GAGCTTGTCTGCACATGCGGCGGAAAGAGCTGCCTTGACGTTTTCCGGAACCAGATAAAGTGTCGGAGTCTTTTTGGGACGTCCGGCCTTGGCTGCAAGTTCCTTCTGAGCGGCAATCTGCTTTTTGACTATTTCGTTTGCGAACTCCATAGCTTCCTTGAGAAGCTGTTCTGAACATTCTTTGGCTTCGCCTTCGATCATGATGACCTTGTCTTCAAGGCCGGCATAGACGAGCTCAAGAGTGCTCTTCTTCATTTCGGAGTGTGTCGGATTGGCAACAAACTTGCCATCGATATAGCCGACTCTGAGAGCACCGACAGGCCCCTGGAAAGGAAGATCTGAAAGAGCAAGGGCGGCTGAAGCGCCGAGCATGCAAAGTACATCGGGATCATTTTCTCCGTCAGCACTGAGAAGGAGTCCGTAAACCTGAACTTCATCGTAGAATCCATCAGGGAAGAGAGGTCTGAGGGGACGGTCAGTCATTCTGCATGTGAGAATTTCCTTGTCGCTGGGACGACCTTCACGCTTGATATATCCGCCGGGGAATTTACCTGCGGCGCTGTATTTTTCTCTGTAGTCTACCTGAAGCGGGAAGAAGTCGCTTCCTTTTCTTGCGTCGCCTGAGCAGCAGGCTGCAAGGAGAACTGTGTCGCCCATTCTGATGATACATGAGCCGTTTGCGAGATTTGCCATTTTGCCGGTGGAGATTTCAATTGTTTTCCCCGGTGCGATTTCAACAGATACTTTTGTTTCTGCCATTTATGAATCCTTTTTGTGTTTGTCTCTCCGACTCAGCCCTACTCAGTCCCGGTAGAACATGCGGAGAATTATGCGGGAAAATCCGCTAATTTTCCCAATTTATGCGTGAATTTTTTAGGAGAGGGATCGCAAGGAATATGTTCTTTGCGGAATAGCGGTATCATAAGCCGAGAGACCCGGAACATGATACCGGACCGAATTCCACCAAGTGCAAAACTCCTGTGAATGAACCCCGACCAGAAAACTGTGCCGGAAAAATCTAATTAGAGTGACAATAGCACGTTTCAGGAAAAAAGCAAACGGACACAGCTTCATATAGAGAGCTGCGTCCGTATTTTCTTCAGAAAAAGATCTTTTCAGATTATC
>JAKJHH010000121.1:0-6320 GCA_022703965.1 Verrucomicrobiota bacterium | reverse complement strand
ACGTGTGCTGAGGTCGTGCTTGTGTGCGCGCATGTGCTGTGTGAGCTCTTCAATCTTACCTGTGAGAACAGCTACCTGTACTTCGGCTGATCCGGAATCATCCTTGCTGATAGCAAACTTCTTGATGATTTCGCTTTTCTTAGCTTTATCCATGTTCTTAAAATTTCCTTTCATAGAACTAAAAAATTCAGTGCTTAAATCTATCAGCGGATCAGCATTTTACAAACACCGAAGCGATTTTTTTCAGCTTTTTTTCAATACTATCCGTGATATAACAAATTTCGATGACGAGCTAATGTATAAAAAACAATACACAACTCCGTCTGCTGCGGTGGAAACGGCTAGACAATTCTCATCTTTAGGAAGATAATCCGGAAGTGGCGATTCTGCAAGTACCGCATACGAAAAAGCATCCGCACAAATCATTTTCCTATAATATGGATCAGGATATATCAGGAGTCCGTTATAAAGAATCACAGGATCGCGTCCGGGAAAGGAGGCTATCTGTTTGCCATCTTTGCCAAGCACCGATATAGTTCCGCCTTTCAAGGCATAAAAGACTCTTGACGAGTCAATTGCAAATCCGTTGACTTCAAGACCGTCCGGCATGTTCCAGCCGCCCAGTATGTCGGGACTTGAAGGGTAATTACCGTAAGTCAGCAGGGTTCCACGCTGCCAACGGAAGAGCTTACCAGCAACGATAGCAGGTGCATCATGGGGAATCCGGTCTGCAAGCGTAAAACTTTTTCTCGAAAACTCATCCGCCCACTGAGCACGGGATTCCTTTGGAATTTTTATGGCATAATTAAGATACAAGGAATCTCCGGCGAATGGAACATCCGTCTGATGCTGCCAGTAGAATTCGTAATAAGGAACATTTTCACGATTTTCATAGTCTGTTCTTATGAGAAGAGGAAAGAAGTCGCCGTTCAGATTTTCGACACCCCACCCGTTGGGATACTGCCAGCGCAGAGCCGACGCAGCCCCGGAATAAGCAAAAGAACCGGGCTGATAACGGAAGCCCTTTTTCTTATCACAGAAAAAATTCAAAGATTCCTGCTCAAGAGCGCCCTTGTCGAGATAAATGAGATCTCGGGGAATCCATTTCGGACTGAATGAGCCTTTGCCGGTCGGACGTCCGGTTGCGCGTCGGGCTTTTTCGGCGGCATCCTTTGCGCTGACGACTTTTGTACCGTCGTCGTTGCCAGTCAGACTCTCGTTTTTGACAAGCAACTCTCCTGCATAATCAAAGGAGGAAACTTCCACTGCATGAGCACTGAAGGCGACAGCAAGAAACAGCAAAACAGCAAAGCGTATCTTTTTCATGGCTTTAAACTCCCCTTTAATTGGCATAGCTCGGTTGAAAATCCGCTCTCTTGACGTTACTTTATCCTGTTTTTTCATCAATAAAAGTCACATAATAGCGGGAAATATCTTAAAATGGCAGACTCAATAGAAAAATCAGCATTACCTGTAGTAGCGATAGTGGGTCGTCCTAATGTCGGCAAATCCTCGCTTTTCAATCTTATACTTGGGCGTCGTATAGCAATTGTACATGAGGAAAGCGGAGTTACAAGAGACAGAATAATCGCACCTGTAACATATAATGGAAAATCCTTTCAGATCATTGACACAGGAGGACTCGGCATATCCCCCACCCAGACAAGAAAAGCCGGTAAATGGGATCTTCCGATACGCGAGCAGGTTGAAGAAGCCATAGAAAGCGCGGACATCATCATTCAGGTTGCAGATGCGATGGCCGGCTTCAATGAACTTGATAAAGAAGTGGCCAATCTCCTCAGAGCCAGCGGCAAGAAAATTTTCTTCGTCGCAAACAAAGCAGACAATCCCAAGCTCGAAAACAATGCTGCCGAAGAGTTCGCGCAGATCGGCTTCAAGAAAGTTTATACAGCCTCGGTCATCCACAGCCGCGGAGCAGATGATCTCCTCGACGATGTCACAGAGGACTTCCCTGACAGCAAGACAATCATATACAGGCGCGAAGACAGACTCAGAGTCGCAGTTGCCGGACGTCCCAATGTCGGCAAATCCTCGCTTGTAAACCGCCTGCTCGGAGAAAACCGCGTGCTCGTGAGCGACATCCCCGGAACAACCAGAGATGCCATTGATATAGATTTCGACATCGAATATCACGCGGGCAAAATCCCTGCCACCCTGATTGACACCGCAGGAATGCGCAAGAAGTCCAAAGTCGACAGTGCCGTCGAAATATTCAGTATGATGCGCACAGATACCGCAATCAAAACCGCGGACATAGTCCTTTTTGTTATCGAAGCATCAAAAGACGGAGTAACATCTCAGGACAAAAGCATTGCCAAAATGATTGTGGAAGCATCGCGTCCCTGCATCATCGTCGCCAACAAATGGGACAAGCTCTCAGGCACAGGCGACAAGCAGCTGACCGTTCAGGAGGAAATCAGAAGAACCCTCCCTGCCCTTTCATATGCACCTCTGGTATTCAGCTGCGCGCTGAGCGGATATAATTTCTCGAAACTCCTCGACACTGTTGCGGAAGTCAGTTCTCAGATGCACATGAAGATATCGACTTCACTCCTGAACAAGATACTTCAGCAGGCGACAGCCAAGAATACGGCTCCGGTTGTAGGCAATGCGCCCCTCAAGATGTATTACGCGACAATGACAGGAACCAACCCGCCGGAAGTGACAATATTCGTCAATAGAGAAGAGTACTGCCACAAGAATTATATAGCCTATCTGACAAACTCTTTCAGAGAAGCTTTCGGCTACAATGGAGTTCCGATTAAAATCAAGCTGAAGTCCAGACCCAAGACAATTCAGCCGAAGTTTACAGCATCAAGAAACACTATCGGCCATGGTCCGGGTCGTATCGGCCCCGGCAGAGGCAGACCTGTACCCAAAAAACGCAAGCCGCAGAAAAAATAATTAAAAATTTTAGTCGCAGGAAAGAACCATTTACCTGTAATGCTGTCAAATAGCATACAGGTAAAACAATCAACTGAAGAACGGGCGGATTGAAATGAGTTTTTTAGCGATTGAGACATTGTACCATCTTATCTGGGTGCTGCCCTTGACGGCGGCATGTTTCATCTACGCAATAATTAAACGCAGAAAGCTGCTTGCTCTGATCTCAGACATCAGGCGAAGCGGGACTGAAGCTTTCAGCAATCTCTCTATGACTGCACGAATATTGCGTTTTATCATTCTTGTCGCGGCCATATCGCTCTGTATAATAGCAGCCGCCCGCCCTTCCTGGGGAAGCAGAATATTGCCCTTCACAGGTAAAGGCAGAGACATAATGATTGTCTTTGACGTCTCAAAAAGTATGCTTTCGGACGACATAAAACCCTCCAGACTCGAGCACGCAAAATGGCTTGTCAAACAGATCATCAATGATTCCCCCGGCGACCGTTTCGGCATAACGGCGTTTGCTGGAACTGCTTTTCTGGAATGTCCTCTGACAAGCGACAAAGCAAGTCTTTTTGTCTCAATCAATGAACTCAGTCCGGACAGCATTCCGATAGGCGGAACGAATCTTGAGGAAGCCTTGAAAAGCGCCTCCGATGCCTTCCGCGCAGCCGAAGGTTCGCATAAGGCTGTTCTGCTGATAAGCGACGGTGATGAGCTCGACGGTGATGTCAAATCAGTCATAAACCAGCTCAAGGAACGAAAAATACCCCTTTTCGTCGCCGGCATAGGAGACCCGTCCAAGCCCTCAGTTGTAATGATAAGGGATGAAAAAGGCAATATGGCGCCCCTGAAAGACTCGAAGGGCGAAGCGGTAAAATCTGCCTTAAATGAAAAATTGCTCAGCGCCCTCGCACTTGAAACCAACGGTATATATGTACGTTCGACGACAATCAATCCGGGACTGGAACAGCTTGACGCTAAAATCAAAGATCTTGTCCCTCATGAGCTCCAGTCAGGCAAACAGACTCGTCCGATTGAGCGCTATGCCTTTCCGCTCGGCGCGGGCGTAATTCTGCTTCTAATCTGGATGGCGATATCAGAACGCCGCAGAGATCAGGCAAAAAGCAATTCAACGGGAAAAACACTGGCGTCAATCATGATTCCCGCGTTGCTTATCAGCGGCTCGTACAGCGTCAACGCTCAGGATAAGGAATCTCCGCAAGAAGCGCCTCCGGCACAGCAAACGGAAGCGGCTAAAACAGAAAAAATCAGCCCGGAACAGATCTATAATACCGCTCTGGAAAAACAGAAAACTGGCAAAGAACCGGATAATGCCTTCAAACTTTATGAAACAGCGGTCAATATGGCTCAGGATAAAAAGGAAGTCCGCGACAATTCCTTCCAGAACATGGGCGTAATCATCCATGAAAAGGCAAGAGAAAAACTTGCCGGAGCCAGACAGACAGCGCAGACAGCTTCACCGGATGAAGCGATCAAGCAAGTGGACACCGCCGCCAAAGAACTGGATAAGGCCGAAGAAATGTATCGCGAATCCATGAAGGAAAAAAGCGCCAGTGTCGCTCTGAACCAACAGATACTTCTGGCTGACAAAGCCAAGGCGGAAGAACTTAAAAAACTTCTTGAGGAGCTCAAAAAACAGCAGGATGAGGCTAAAAAGAAAACTCAGGAAGCCAAGGATCAGCAACAGAAAGAAAACAAGCAGCAGAACAAGCAGGATCAGAACAAGCAGGATCAGAACAAGCAGGATCAGAACAAGCAGGATCAGAACAAGCAGGATCAGAACAAGCAGGATCAGAACAAGCAGGATCAGAACAAGCAGGATCAGAACAAGCAGGATAGTCAACAGAAAACATCTGAGGCGTCTAATGCAGTCAAGCAGATGAAGAACAGCGCCGAAAAACTCGGCAACAAGCAGATGGAGCAAACAGCCTCAAAAGCTGAAAATGAGATAAAGAAAGCCCAAGACGCGCAGAAGGAAAATAAGGGCAAGGAAGCTGAAAAACATCTGGATAACGCACTCAAGGAACTTGGCGCGAATCAGGAACAGGATAAAGACAAGGAAAAGCAGTCTCAGGATAAGAAGGACAATAAGAACAGCGGTAAGGACGATAAGCAGAATCAGCAGGATAAACAAGATAAACAGGATCAGGACAAGCAGAATAATAAACAGGACAAAGCTCTGGAAAAGCAGCAGGCACAGCAGAAGCAGCAGGCTCAACAGGAGGAAAAAGATATAAACAAAGATCAGGCGGAAGCCCTGCTCGAAATGATGGGCAAGGACGAAAAGAGTCTGAGAGACGCGATAAAAGAGCGTAAAAAGGAAATATACGGAACTCAGAAGCCTGACAAAGACTGGTAAGAAAAGGGTTCGGGGAGCATATGTACACAAGAAATCTTTTAAAATCAATATTTACAACAGCAGTACTTATCCTTGCGGCAATTCAAATTTCGGCAGGAGAGATCACGATAAAGGTGAGTCCCCAGCCGTTAATTGCCGGAGAGCGTGCCATGCTGCACATCATAAACTCCGGTGATGACGCAAGCCCGAGAGTCGCCCTGCCCTCAATCGACAACATAAAATGGACGGGCGGCCCGAGCACAAGCATGTCCACAAGCATAATCAATATGAAGCGCACAGTTGTAACTGAAAGCATTTACAGCTTTATCGCAAGTCAGGAAGGCAAGTACACGATTCCAGCTCTTGAGGTGAAAGTCGGCAAGCAAAGCAAAAAGACAGAAGCGCTGGAATTTACGGTTCATCCGGCCTCCAAAGCCTTGCAGGGTCAGGGAAGCAACGGCAGTTCATCCGAGAATCCCAGTCTTGATGAGGCAGTCTTTGCAAAAGCAAGCATCATGCCTGAAAATCAGGACTTCTATACCGGAGAAGAAGTTCAGCTCATCATCAAACTCTATATTATAGAAGGGCTGCGCATCAATCTCACATGGCCTGAAATCACAAACAGCGGCGAAATAGTATTCAGAGAATACGCAGACAATCAGCAGAATAACCGTTTTGCTCAACCTGAAGAATCTCAGGAACGCCAGAACAACAGAAATTATAAAGTCTACACGTTCAGAACAGCCTTCAGACCATTGAGCTCAGGAACAATCAAGCTTTCGGCTGTCATCAATACGACAATAGCCATCCCGGACAGACAGCAGAGAAAAAGATCAATGCTTGATGACGACTTCTTTGATATGGGAGATCCCTTCAGCAGAAGCCGTCAGATACAGCATGCGGTCAAAGCCAATATAGCGGACATCAAAATAAATCCTCTGCCTGAAGTTCCGGACAAGATGAACTTCATCGGACTGACCGGAAACTGGTCGATCAAAAGCACACTCAACGCGGAAACAGTAAAAGAGGGCGATCCGCTTACGCTGAAGGT
>JAKJHH010000120.1:11793-12066 GCA_022703965.1 Verrucomicrobiota bacterium | reverse complement strand
AGCAGTGCGCTTCAGCTTCGTTTGCCGTACGGAGAGCTGTTCAAACAGTTATTAAGCTTGCAAGAGCTCTCCTTACTATTTTTCTTCATGGTGCGGATTTCTCGTCCGAAAGGCAAGTTTTGCAGACAGTCATAACGCTGTTTTTTCATCTTCCTATTGCATGTTTGAGAACTGGATAAATCGTTTCGGCCATGCGCATGAATCCCAGATCATTCGGATGACAGTTATCGACAGTGCAGGCATCGCGGTTTGAGCTGCCGAAGAGAGTGCTTC
>JAKJHH010000120.1:0-11743 GCA_022703965.1 Verrucomicrobiota bacterium | reverse complement strand
TTGCGTTGTCGTATGTTTTTTTTATGATATCTGTCCGTATGTTTTTAGAATTTTCCGGAACGTCGGGTTTGCTGATAATGACTATAGGCAGGATGGGATTTTTTTCTCTGATGATACTGAAGAATTTTTCATGGGTAGCCTGCAAATGCTCCGGGGATGGCGCGTTATGATCGTAGTCGAGAACAAAAGCTGTCATTGAAAGGGAAGCGATTGTTTCCGCCATGGATTGCTCTCCTTTTGCGCTTCCACTGAATCCGAAATTTATGACGTTGGCATCCAGCCATCTGCCCAGAAGAGCTGTGTAGCTGTTGCCGGGTCTCGAAGCGCATCCGCCTTGTGTTATGGAAGAACCATAGAATAGAATCGGTTTCTGATACTTGAATTGAGTTGGGGCTTCGATTTTTGCATCCGGATCAGTTCCTATGAAAAGTTCCTTTACTCCGTTGTAAAGAGGAAAGTTGATTGTGTATTCCTCCATGTTGACGCCATTGAATTCTGCTTCAACTGTATCAGTTTTGCCTTGTGGCATTGCTGTTTTTATATACCGTTTTGTAGCGCCTGAGCCGATGTATATATCGAATCCGCTGCTACCGGATCTGGGCATGTGAGACATATCGTCTTGAGAGAGCAGTTTCGCCTTTAGTACAATGGATTTTGAATTTGTTCTGAAGCGAATCATGCCACCGCTGCAATGCCATGCTAGCGCTTGAACTCCTTCATTCACATCAGGGAATAGCTTCTGGGGGATTCTACACAGTTTATGCTCTTGTTTGAACCATGCGAATCCGTTCAGTTCAAGGGGAGCTTGATCGTAGCTGATGAACTTGTATTTCCTGTCGCTGATCTGGTCAGTTTTAAAATTGCTGTCTATTTCCGACAGTACTTGGGGTTCAGCTGCTTTTGTTTGCGTATTATGGGACTCTTGTGTGCTTTCTCCAAATCCGATAAGTTCAGTTGTCTGTTTGAATTGCATGCGATATCCTGTTTTTATTGGATTCTTTCTATTAAATAGACTGTATCGTTTTTTGATTTCAAGTACTGAAGTGGATTTTGGGCTAAAGCTGGCGGTTTTTGCGGTATTCCCGGGCAAATTGAGACGGTGTGAATCCGGTCATTTTGCGGAAGATTCTGGCAAAATAATTAGGGTCGGAAAAGCCGCAGTCGAAGGCGATTTCACCAATCTGCTCATTCTTGCCGGAAATCAGGCGGCGGCATGCGTTGGAAATTCTCGTTTTAAGTATGTACTGTCCTGGAGAAAGCCCGCTTTGTTCGCTGAAGTGACGAATGAAGGATCGCTCGGACATTGCCGCTAATTTCGCCAGCTCTTCAAGCTCAAGATCAGCTTTGTAATTCTCATCAATGTATTTTAAAACCTCCTGTATTTTCATGTTCCTGAATGACGCGCTGTCATCCTTCTCCGACACGCTGAAACGGCAGAGTGCTATCAGGACTTCCATGACCTTGAGCTCAATCATTTTCGTGCTGCCCGGAGGCGTTTCCGTCCATTCCCTTTCCAGCTCAAGGGCGGAGTCCAGAAGTATCTGAAACTGTCCGGGAGAAGGTTTTCCTGCCAGACCGTTTTTCATGCTTTCCGTGAAGGCTCCTGAAAACAGCATTTTGTATTCGCGCGGAAAGAGTTTTTCGAGCTCCTGGCGGCAGGCGTCCAGAAAAGAGCGTCTGATTTGTATATTGATTCTCTCGAAGTCGCGGCTTTCCGTGAAACTGTGCTCGGTATCGTCGTCGTTCAGGATGAAGTTTCCTGCTTCGGCGCGTCCTTTAAATGATCCACTTGTGTAAGTCGCTTCGCCCTGCACAAAAAGAGAGATTTCAGTGAACTGATGCCTGTGAAGCGGAGTGTTTCCTTTCACTCTGTTCACAGCCGCCGGAGAGGTCGAGTTTCTGAAAACAAGGAAGTCTGTCCAGACGCGTAAATCCGGGTCGGGCGCTTTCGATATCGAATTCCTTCTGCTTCCCTTCAGCATACATTCTCCTGTGATAAATAACAATGGCGTAAAAGTGCTATTTAATGGCATAAAAGTCAAGATGTATCTTGTTTTTTAATGCTATAATTATTTTAAACAAGGAGAATGTCAGATGGCTCTTAAAGAACAATTTAATGAAATACTGAAAGAAACAAAGATTATAGCGATTCTGCGCGGAATTACACCGTCCGAAGCTGCCGGAGTTACGGAGGCTCTCATAGCCGGAGACATCCGTCTTATTGAAGTCCCGCTCAATTCACCCGATGTGTACACGAGTATTTCCATAATAAGTGAAGTCTGCAAGAAACACGGCAATGCTCTTGCCGGAGCCGGTACTGTTACCGAACCTGAACATGTGAGAGCCGTTCACAAAGCCGGAGGCGCTTTTATCATATCGCCCGAAACAAATGCTGAAGTCATCAAGGAAACCGTCACGCTTGGAATGCTTTCCATTCCCGGCTTCATGACACCGACGGAAGCCTTTAACGCAATCAGGGCAGGGGCGGATATTCTGAAGCTCTTTCCGAGCGTAAGCCTCGGGACTGCCTATATCAAACAGATCAAAGCGGTCATAAAGCATCCTATTCTCAGCGTCGGCGGAGTCAGCGAGGACAACATGAAAGACTACCTTGCTGTCTGCGACGGAGTAGGAATCGGCGCGAGCCTCTACAAGCCCGGAATGACACTCGACGAAGTCAAAACCAAAATCAGCAATTTCAAAAAATCTCTCTAAAAATTAGAAAATGCGAAGCATTTTCAGGGGGGGCAGGTCGTGAGACCTGCCCGCCGAGCGGCGGCAGAGCGATCCCCCTGAACTGCTTCTGAAAAAATAAAATTGAAAGGTTAATATTATGCTTCTTACATTCGGCGAAATAATGCTCCGTCTCAGTCCTGAAGGAAACGATCTTCTGCGTCAGGCGATTCCCGGCAAACTCGAGTGCTCACTTGCCGGAGCCGAAGCCAGCGTTGCTTCTTTTGTAGCGCTTCAGGGCCATCCCGCCAAATACATGACAGTGCTTCCTGACAACGAAGTTACGGATGCAGCTATAGGCTATCTTCGTTCAACCGGACTTGATACTTCTTCCATCATCAGAGGTGAAGGCCGCTTTGGAGTCTTTTTTTCCGAAACAGGCGCGTCGCAGCGTCCGTCCGTTGTGATTTATGACCGTGCAAGTAGCGCAATCGCACTGCACAAGCCCGAAGACTATGATTTCGAGAAAGCGCTCGAGGGCGTAAAATGGATTCACATAAGCGGTATTACCCCGGCTCTCAGCGAGAACTCATATAAGGCGTCGCTCAAGCTTCTAGAAACGGCCTCAAAAAAGAAGATTTCGGTTTCATGTGACCTCAATTTCCGCAAGAAGCTCTGGCGTTGGGACAAGTCGAAAAAGGCAAATGAACTCGCCTCGGTCTGCATGGAGAAAATTGTCGCGCTGACCGATCTTCTTATAGCCAATGAAGAAGATGCCGCCGATGTCTTCGGAATCCATGCAGAGGGAGCATGTTTCGATCAGGGCAAGCTCACCCCTGCCGCCTATATTTCCGTTGCCAGAAAGCTCAAGGAAAGATTCCCGAACATAAAAAAAGTTGCAGTCACACTGCGCGAAAGCATTTCCTCGACGCACAACATGTGGGGCGGCATGCTTTATGACTGCGAATCTGCCAAAGCTAATTTCGCTCCCTGCGACGAGAACGGCAACTACAGCCCTTACAGCATCAATCCGATTGTGGACCGCTTCGGAGCCGGAGATTCCTTTGCGGGCGCTCTGATCTACTCTTTCCTTTCGGGCAAGTTTCCCGCCGACAAGGATGCTCTGCGCTTTGCCGCTGCGGCTTCGTGCCTGAAGCACTCGATAAAGAAGGACATCAATTTTGCCTCGTTCCAGCAGATCACAGCCCTTATGAACGGCAGTGTTTCCGGACGCGTGCAGCGCTGATGGTCATTTATAGCAACTGATACTGGCAGGGGGAGCGTCTCCCTGCTATTGTTTTAAAGACAAACGAGGATATGGATGAATATAAAACTCAACGATAACGAACGCTTCCTTCTCCGCAATATTTTCGAGCCTGAAATAGTGGCTGTTCCGCCTTCAGACGCCCATAGGAATATGTGCATGATGCCGGACGGCGAAATCCGCTATTACGGTCATAAGGAAATACAGGGGAAGATGCAGCGTATCTACATATCCTCGCGTGATGCCGGTTTGAGCTGGAAAACTGTCGCCGTTCTTGACGATAACGAAAACGGTACCATGGTTCAGAGTCCGTGGTCTGGCGACTTTATCACGATACTGAGGACAAAAAACTACAATGTTCTTTCCCTGCCGGCAATTAACAATGAGCCCGATGGCGTTTATCTGATCCGTTCAGCCGCAGGTCCTGGCTCGACAGAACACAAGCTGACAAAAATATCCTCATCCGCGCTTCTTGATATCCGTCAGCCTATTCCGATGCGCAACAAAAAACGCTGGCTCTGCACAGCTCAAAAATGGCACGAAGGAGCGCTTTGTCCCGTTGTTTTGATCTCCGATGACGATGCCGTCTCATGGCGTGAAATTACGCTGGAAACAGTAGCTCCTCATGTCGCAACGCCTCCGCACAAAGGAAACCGCTGGCAGCAGTATTCCTGTGAGCCTACTCTTATCGAGCTGAACAGCGGACGTCTAATGATGATTTCGCGCACATCTCAGGACTTCCACTACATTTATTACTCTGAAGATTCCGGGGAAACTTGGACAAGTCCCGTTGCCTCGGATGCTTTTCATGCGTGCACGACGATGCCGACGCTTCTGAGGCTCTCGGATGGACGTTTGCTCTTCTTCTGGTGCAATACTCAGCCCTTGCCAGAACTTGATCACTCGACTCAAAAAGAACTGAGTCCCGATGAAATGGCCGGCGTCTGGGAGGATGTTTTCACTAATCGCGATGCCTGTCACGCAGCGATATCAGATGACGACGGCAAAACATGGAAGGGCTTCCGTGAAATAAACCTGAACTCCGTGCGAAATAATGCCGATTTCAGGACGATCACAGGGCCGGCGCACAGCGATAAGAGCGTGCATCAGTTTGAGGCTCTCGAGCTTCCTGAAAAAAAGGTGCTGCTCGCTTTAGGACAGGCTCCGTCTTCCAGAAAACTTGTGATCTTCGATCCCGAATGGCTTTATGAGAAATCCAGAAAGGAAGATTTCAATTACGGTCTTACGAACCTTTCAACACATGTTTACGTAAAGAGTCTCAGCGGCGGACATCGCGGTCATTACGCAGGACATTGCGCTTGGAACAGGACGAACGGAGCCTTGCTTCTTCCAAGTCCCGACGGAGAGCATCGCGAAGTCCTATGTCTTGGAAGAATAAAGGATGAGCGTCTTTTCAGCGAAGTTCAGGGGGCTGTATGGAATTATCCTGCCGCAAGAAAAGGAACTTTGCGTATTGAGTTGAGAATCGAAGGAGCTCCCTTAAGAATATCCCTTACTGACCGTTGGTTCAACCCGGTTGATGTATCTGTTGGGGATTTGACTCAGTTGTCGTTAGTTATCGCAAAAGAAAATTTGCCTGCTGATAAGTTCTGGTCTGAGCTTAAAATAGAATGGGATCTTGATTTGCGTAAAGCGGATATTTTTATCAACGGCAAGTATTTCCGCTCAGAGGCGATCAAGGCGTATGCTCCTGCCGGTTTCAGTTATCTCCATCTCCAGAATACCGCTGAATCTGAAGACGCAAAAGGCATTCTGATAAAAAGTCTGGAATGCGATGTTTTATCCTGAAAATAACTATGCGAATTATTGGAAAACTTTAGAAGGGAGTTATTTTAATCAGCAAGTCGTAGATATGTTGTTGCTTATCATCAGGATTGATTATGATAAAAGAATTATACATAGATAACTTTAAGTGTTTCAGCAACTCAACCGTCACGTTGGGGCAATTCCAGTTATGGCTTGGGAACAATGGGGTAGGCAAGACAAGTGCACTTAAAGCACTGAAAACCATTCAGAGAATCCTTACCGGTGCTTCTGTGTTGCCCCCGTTTTTAACTGAAACGACCTTGACTGCATGGGATAAGAGGGAAATGCAGACTTTCCGCCTAAAAATGAGTATAGCCAACGATCTTTATGAATATGAACTCCAAATAAAATATGAGAGAGGTTCAAGGCGTTGCAAAATCAACAAAGAATCTCTATCTTGGAATGGGAGCCTCTTTTTTCTGTTTGATGGAGAGGACGCTCACCTTTATAGAATAAATAATACCTCTAAACAGGTTGAGGAGGGAACTCATTTTACCGCAGACTGGACTCGTTCCATTATTCCCAGTATTGCTGAAAGACAGGATAATGCTCCATTGATCAAATTTCGCAATGAGGTGCAGAGATGGCTGATGGTTCATCCTGTTCCCATGCTGATGAATCAGATTGCGGAAGATGAGGATTCGGAACTTTCTGAGTATGCCGAAAATATTGCAGCTTGGTATCGTAATCTTGTGCAGGAAGACCCCGGGATTATATATGAGACACAAAAAGCATTGAGAGATGTTATTCCTGGTTTTCAGGAGCTGAGTCTGAAAACCTTGGGAGATGTGAGAAAGTTGACTGCTAAATTCAAATTTGATACCCATCCAGAAATAATATCCTTTGACTTTAATGAACTTTCTGACGGTCAGCGTCAATTAATACTTTTGCACCTGATTCTTGAATTAGTAAAGAAGAAGAAGTCAATGTCCGTGTTTATCGATGAACCTGATAATTATATTTCAATTCGGGAGATTCAGCCATGGCTGAAGGCTCTTGAGGATGCTTGTTTGGAGTATTCTGCTCAGGCGGTGATTATTTCCCATAATGGCGAAATAATCAATCAGATGACGCATGGAAATGAGCTTTATTTTCAGAAAAAGGATTCAGGGCAGATTGAAATAAGTTCTTTCCCTGTGCATGAAGGCTTGACTGCCGCCGAAACAATGGCAAGAGGCTGGTAATGGCTAATAGTCCATCTCAATATATTCTGCTCTGTGAAGATAAGCAGCAGGAGGTGTTTGTTCGGCGTTTCCTGAAAAAGGGCTGGGGAATTACTGATCGAGCAATCCGAGTTTTACCTTATCCTGCCGGACATGGAGCAGGAGAACAATTTGTCAGGGAAAACTACCCTGACAACTTGAAAGCCTTTAGAACTCGTCATGCTTCTACTACTTTCATTGCAGTTATTGATGCCGATACAAAAAGCGTTTTGAACCGCAGTAATGATTTTGATCAAGTCGCAGAGACGAATTGTATAGCTAAGCGGAGCAGTGCAGAGTCTGTTCTCCACATAATTCCCAAAAGGAATATTGAGACTTGGCTTGCCTATCTTTCCTCTCTTCAGCCCATTGATGAGGGTAAAAATTATAAGTCAGAGTGTAATTTTACCAATCATGAGTCTTTATGCTGGCCACTGGTGGATAGATTGATTGATGCCTGCAAGAATAATCAAGAATTGCCAAACTGTCCTGAGTCTCTAGGAATCGCCTGCAGAGAATTTAATGATAGACTGCGCAATTTATTGAACTCTTAGAGCTTTTTACTGGTTTTGCCAAGTCCTGATTCGGAATTCGCAGACTTGGAGCTTTCTGTGCAGGAAGATGAGCTTTTTTCACTCTTTCCACGCTTTTCCTTTGCAGCCTGAAGAAGAGCTTTCAGGGCTTCTTTGTCCTTTTCACGCTGGGCATTTGCGGCTTTGAATGCTTCTTTGTCGTGATTTTGAGCGGCCTCTTTCATCGCCTTGAGATCGCCGACCAGTTTTTTGATTGCGTTGGCGATTTCAGTGCGCCCCTTGTTTTCGGCTTCCTTGAGCTCGGCAGTTCTCTGCTCAATTGCCTTGCTGAGTTCCTGAATGACTTTTGCCTGATTCTGCTGAGAGCAGTTTTCTCCCTGTTTCGTATTCTTGTCGCAACTCTGCTCTGATTCTGTTCCAGAGACGCTTGTCATGAGACTCATTGAGAGAAGAATGATACCGCTGAAGATGAGTAAGTTTTTCATTGTCATGTCCTTTCCTGTTTGCGCCTTTCACAGGATAATACAGTAGTATTTCTTGAAATCTTACAGAAGCTTGAGAAAAATCATGGTAGGGGCATTGATTCCAGCGTATAGAATCTTACGAAAGGATATGAAGCTTCAATGCGGAGCATCTCTTCAACAGAAAAAGGATTTTTATCCGTGCAGGACACTCCATAGCGGAGTTCCGAATCAGCATTTGATTTCAGATGAAGATTCATAGGTTTCCATATTTTGGGATCCAGATGCTTGGTGACAAATTGAAGGAATTTTGTGTAGTGGACTGGCTCCATTATGATAATAAAAAAAGCATTGCCTTCGGTAGTTTTTGAGACTTTTTTCAATGAGTAGAAAGAGCATGGGATATTATCAATATCGACTTCTCGTGCTTTGATTGATTCTGGAATTGGACTGTTTTCTTCGCCGAAGGTCTCGCTGTATGATCCTATCGCAGATCTCAAGTTTATTTGCATAAGGCTGCTTTTGGAACCCTGGATGTTGTTAAAATAATCTTGTATAAGCTCCGGATTATTGTAGATAGCAGGAATGATATCCAGCGGCTTGAATACTATTAATGTATGTGCATCAATATTTTCTTTTATTTGTTTATAGATTTCCCTCCAATCCGGAGGAGTCCATTGTTTATAGCTGCTATACGCATAGACAACATATATGGCGAAACAACTTGAAAGAAGAATATAGCGAATGATTTTTTTCCCCTTCAACAGCTTGGAGCAGAACCCCGCCATCATTATAATTGCAGGAACGAGCAAGGGCAGATAAGCCCTGTCAGGTCCGGCTTTACCGATCAATGCCGCCAGAAAAGGAACCGATAGGATAAAAAGATAGACTCCTGTTGTCCATCTGTAACGAGGAAAGAAGAATAGTCCGAACGGAATTATAAAAAGAAGCGATACTCCGCTGAGATTTTGCATTGTAGATGAAATAAATATCCAGATATCAGATATCGTTTTGAGCTCAGTTCCGAATCTTGCTTGCGCTTTCAAGAGGTCGTCATAATGGGAAAAGAGCCAGCCAGCACAGAGAAACGCGGAAAGCGAGTAGACTATTAGAAGAGATTTCTGTTTAGCAAGAGATAATTGTTTTTTATGGAATAGATATATGAGATGTGACGCTGCGACTGGGAAAATGTAGAGAACGGAAGTAGGCAGAGTCAGCGTCATCAGGACAGGCGAGAGGAATATAAGGTAAAGCATCCTTCTGTCCTTATATCTTTCCAGTCGTATTATCGCGAAAATCAGGATTGCGAAAAGAGCTGTCTGTATGCTGTAACCGCGGGCTGTTTCCGAAAAGTGAATCAAGGCGGCATTGAAAGAGCTCATTAAAAGAGCCGCAAGAATTGCAATTTTGGTTCTGAAAAGCATCCATGACGCGGCTGTCGTAAAAACTATTGTAAGTATTCCGGCAAAAAGGGCAGGGAGGCGTATTGCGGTATTGCTGTCGCCGAGAATAGCGGTAGTCCATTTTATCAGAATGGTGTTGAGTACATGATTGTTCGGGGTTTCAATATCGCCGAAAATGACTGAATATCCCTTGTCTACATAGCCAAATAAAGTCCAGACTTCATCATATTCCAATCCGCGTGATTCAAGTGATATTAATCTTATGACAATTGCGGTCAGAAATATTACAGCGCATACGATAATGAAAAGTTTAGGAGAGCGCTGCATTGTTCCAGTATCCTATTTTGTACAGCAGATTGCAAAGGCGATTGTCATAAGCAGTGCCGCCGCTGTAGGGATTCCGCCAAGCAGAGCGATGAACCATACTGCTCCGGCTCCTTTGCCGAGATTCGTGGTCCAGCCCATTGACGGGATTGACTTAGGAACCCATGTTCGGCTGTCTTTTTTGCTGAAATAGAGTCCGGCCGACCAGTTATCAGGATTTTTCCATTCCTGTTCGTTGATTTCTTCCTGTGTCATTCGGACTTCCTTTTGTTATTTAGGACTAGCCGATTCAGGAGTTGACCAGAATTTTATCTACGATACTGAAGCGGTCGATGACGCCGAGCAGTTTGCCGTTTTCCACAACGTAGAGAATCTGGCGGTTGTGCGTCGTCATCTCAAAGATTATTTCCATAAGAGTGGTGTCCGGCGGGATTACGGGGGATTCTCTGTCGATATTGAGATCTCCGATTCTGAGCGTGTTATCGACAAGGAAGTATTTCTCAAAAGGGTTCATGTTACGGACGAATGAAATAGTCTTTAATGTTGAGAAGAAGTTCGGAAGTCCGTAAGAAAATAGATCGTGACAGGATATGTCACCGATAAAGTTGTTGTTATCATCCAGCATGGGAAGCGAGTCCGAGTGATATTTATGGAGGGCGATAGCCGCTTCCTTAAGCGTCATTGCCGAATAAACGCATCCCACCTGAGGCAGCATGATGTCCTTTGCAACAATATCCTTATTAATACTGATCTTGCTGCTGTCGATCATTTCCCATATCTGATTGGGACTTGCTCCGGAAAGAAGTTCCGCCCTTGTCTGCTTTGAAAGCAGGAATTTCGTAAGAGCCGCTCTGGTCTGAAGGAGCAGATTTGGATTCGACATCGGTACAAGGGACATTATAAAAAAGTGAACCGGTTTGTGATCCGGCGCGTCAAAATGAACACCTTCGGGACTTATGCCGAGAAGCATGTAAAAGCCTTTGAGTCCGGTGAGACGTGCATGCGGGAACGCAAAACCTTCACCGACGGCAGTCGAGAGTTCTTCTTCTCTGAGAACAAGTTTTGCGAGAATTTCGTCAGAAGGAACTTCTTCATCTTTAAGAGAAGTATTCTGTATAAGTACATCAAAAAGGCCGGAAAGAATCTCCTTTTTGGATTTTCCTTCCCCCTTCACATCAGTGATGATGCATGTTCTCTGTATAAGAAGACTGAGCTTCATAGTGCGTCCCGTGAATCTTGATTATGTCGCGGCGGCCAGAGCCCCGGAGTTCTTCTCCGTACCGGAAATGCGGATACGACACAATATAAATATACTCACATGAACTTAAAAGCAAGCTTCCTCAGAATCTTGAATCAAAAAATATGGATGAAAAACTGGACTTATATAATAAGGAAGAATATATTAGGAGCTCTTAGTTAATGAATCAGCAACAATGCTGTCAATATATTTTTGAAGTCTTAAAGATTAACATACCGGATACTTTGTGTACCCGGAATAATTTTTTTATATTTTTTTATGAAATCTGATTGGACAAAAAGAATATCGACAGTTATACTATACGCTCTGTCCGCATACACCGTGATTTTTCAGGCGGATGGAGCAGAAGATAAAAAAGCTTCCGCAGTTGAGGCAAAAGTTGAGCTGACCCAGGAGTCAGTTAAACTGAATGCCGCGGAAGATAAGATAAAAGATTTGCAGGTAAGGCTTGACGCATTAAGCACCGAAAACAAGCTTATCAGCAGTGAATTGATTAGAATCCTGGAAAAATACAGAGAGCTGGAAGGCGATTACCGACGCCTTCAACTGAGCGTTGTTGCTTCAGCCCTGGAAGGTGAAAAAACTTTGATAAGTCGCAAAGAGATCGAACTCCTTGCTGACATAAAGAAACTTTCCGAGGCTGCGAAGAGCAGTGCCATTCAAACTCTCCGTTTTTGCGATGAAATTGACAGGGGCGCTTTAGATAAGTTGTCCGATAAGGTCGAAGCCGCAAAATTCCGGATTAAAGAAGATGAACTGAGAGAGACAGCCGAAAAGCTCCTTCAGTTAACAGCAACG
>JAKJHH010000011.1:38461-38775 GCA_022703965.1 Verrucomicrobiota bacterium | reverse complement strand
CCGATGGAAAATAAGCGCAGGAACCTGCTATGAGAACCGTGGCTGCACCCAGCATGCCAGCGGGGTTTCACCTGAAACGGTCAACATGCAGCATTTTCCCTACGGATGGTCGGAAGACGGCTTTAATGACAGTGCCTGGGAAACTGCTGATCTGCATCGTTCTTATACTGAAATACGCGGAAAGCTTACTGCTTTTCCGTCAGAGCCTTTGTCGTGTCGTGAATCTGCTCTTGTTCATCCTGTGTACAAGGGAATATATGAGGAGTCGATAGAGAACTCTCGTTCTTCATTCTCAAGTATTTATCAGGGAGGAG
>JAKJHH010000011.1:33221-38421 GCA_022703965.1 Verrucomicrobiota bacterium | reverse complement strand
CCGAAGATTTCATGACGATCTGCTTCAGTGACATCAAGGTTTTCTGCAACGATATAGAGCTTGACCTGGAAGCTGATCCGTCGGCATTTCCGCCTGAAAGCCCGTTGGAAAAGCTCAAGGAAAAAGCGATATGTTTCCCGTCCGGCAATATGCGTTTGGTCAAGGGCTGGAACAAGATACGTGTAATTCAGCGCTGTTGCAGCGGAGCCCAGACTTTCTGGCTGCTTTTCCCAGGACGCAAGAAATCCAGCCTCAAATTCAGCCGTACGCCGGACAAGGATGCGATCTCCGGCTGGACGATAAACGGCCCTCTGAAGATGCCTTTCGAGTTCGCGACAGCATCGTTAAGGACGCCGCCGGGCTCTGAATGTTCGTCCTTTACGCCTCTTAAGGAAAATGTTACGGATGTCTCGGCATATCTTGCGGCGTGCACTTTCAAGCCGGTGCCAGAGACTTACGGGGAAAGCATCGTGGCTCATCCGATCAATGACGAGGAATATATAATCCTTGAGCTTGATAAGATGAAGTTCGGCATTCTAAATCTGGAGTGCAGCGGAGGCGAGGGCGATATTCTGGATATCAATATATCCGAAACCATGCTGGACGGAAATCTTACGCCGTTCAAGGGAAAACAGCGCAACTGCTCAAGCATAACCTTGAAAAACGGAGTTAATTCCTGGACTAAAATCGAGCCTGTAAAAGTACAATATATTATGCTGGCGGTCAGAAAATCCTCCTCCGGCATAAGGATCGACAAACTCTCGGTGACCGAGCTTGTTCCTGAGCATGAAAGCACTGCGCTGTTTGACTGCGGAGACCAATTTTTCAAACAGCTCTGGAAAGCGGGAGCTGCGTCCGCTGAACTCTCGGAGTCCGCTCTCTTTTCAGGTGATACCGGGGCGGAGCGTCCTGAATCAATTACCGACTTTTTCTTCCAGTCCATGCTGGATATATATGCTCACGGCGACTACACATTTTCGAGGAAATCGCTGCTGGAATTCGGAGCTGCGGCCTATGAAAACGGCTTTATTCCGTCGTCTCTTGGCAGGAGATTCCCGTGTAAGCTTGAGCAGTCGATGATATGGCCGCTCTGGCTTGAATCACATTGCCGGATGGAAAAGGATGAAGAGCTTGTGGATCTGCTTCTGCCGGCTCTCGACAGATTCCTAGAATTCCTGTCTTCGCTTGGACAGAAATACGGGAATATCCTTTATGATATTCCGGAAGTATACGCCTCTGATTCAGTGACGTGTATGCCATTCTCATCCAGATGCGGGATGAATACGATTCTCAACTCCATGTACTGCCGTGCGCTGCTTTCGTCGGCAACGGTCTACGAGATTGCCGGGATGAGTGAAAGGGCGGAGGGCTGCCGCGCTCTTGCCAAGGATATTTCCAAGAAGATAAGGGAGCTTGTGTTCTCTTCTGAGACGGGTCTTTTTGCCGACAACTGGACTGACAGCGAGGCACCTCGTTTCTATTCGTTGAAAAGCAATATAATAGCACTTTTTTCAGGAGTAGCGAAGCAATCTCAATTCAACGGTATTTACGAGCGCTTTTTCGATATAAGAACCGGCATGCCGCTCAAAGCTGATGAATGTATTGCTCCATGCATAGCTTATTATCTGCTTGAAATACTTTTTGCTTTCGGAAAGAGCAAAGAGGCATTCATGTTCATTAGAAAGCATTGGGGCAAAATGCTGGATGAATACAAGGGACTCTGGGTGCCGGGCAACGCGGGACTGAGCGAAAAATGCTGTCCTTTGCGCTATGAAGGCGCTGCTGCCGCTCTGCCGCTGATCTTTATCATGAGAGAGATGGCAGGCATACGGCCTGCTGCGCCGGGCTTCCTGCAAATATACTTTAATCCGGCCTTCGAGACTGTTAATTCAGTAAAGTCGCTCCTGCCGACGCCGTATGGAAAAATCAACATTGAATGGACAAAGAAAAGCGCATCGGACATCGTAGTGAGAGTCGACGCGAACTATCCGCTCGATATTGTCCTTATGATTCCTGAGAAAGTTCAGGATAAATGTACGTTCGAGCTTGGACAGTCTGTCGGAATTCTCGAAGACGCCGATGTTGTCGCCGAGGATGTCTCCGAAAAGGAAGAATGAAATACATCTTTTTAAGTCTGCTCGTTTGTTTTCAGCTTCTTATAGCCGGAGCCTCCGTGGTGGCCGGAGATCAGACTATTATTGTCAAAAACGACGAAGATCAGAGGAATATCACCTCGAAAGTATATACTCTTGAGAATGTTTCCGCCGCCGATATCAGACCCTTTGTTGAAGGTGCGGTGCTTCGGTCGAGTCCCTCGTCCACTGTCACTGCCGTGCAGCTTAACGGTAAGGATTGTCTTGTCGTGACAATGCCTGTTTACCTTGTGTCTTCTGTCGATGACATGATCAAAAAGCTGGATTCGGTGAAAGATTCTCAGGTCGAAGGAACGGGAATCACGGATTATGTCTACAAACCTAAGAATGTTCCTGCGTCTTCACTTGCGCCGATTGCTCAAATGGTGGCTGAAGAAGAGGGCGGAAGGGTTTACGTAAGCCGTAAGCACAACATCATAGCTTTCAAAGGACCTGCGTCTATGCAGGATGTCACGGTTCAGCTGCTTACCGGAGCGGATAAGACTGTCAGAACGGCTCGTCTGATCTTTAAACTCACAACGGTTAATGAATCCGGAATGGAGGCAATAAAGATAGCGAACGCCAACAAAAGCGCTTCGTATTTTGAAATCAGCGGAGACAGCTCATTCCTCAAGGCTGTAAAAGATAAAAGCGAACAGACTTTTGAAGTCGCTGTTCAGGCCGGGACTCCATCGTATAAAATAGGAACGCTTGAGATATCGGATTTTATGGCGGATTCTTCAGGGAATCTATCCGGAAAAGTGAAGATTGTTTCGGGTGAACTTGCACTGGCGTCGTCCTTCAGGCTTACGGCTGGAGAAGAACGTTTTATTGGAGCCTTTAAAAAAACTTCAGGGAGCAGTTCAGCTTTGCTTCCTTTTGAATCCATTCTGTCAGGGAAAGCCCGTGAAGGGATTTTCCTTTCTGTCTCATGCGTGCAAACTGATTTGACGGAGAAAAAGCAATGAATAGAATCTCGTCATTTTTAATATTTATTTATGTGGCTTCTTCACTTGTCGCTCAGACAGTACAGACCGAGATAAAGGAGCCTGTAAAGGGAGAGACGACTGAAGTCCATATCATACAGCAGAAGAGCGGAAATATCAGTCCGAGAACAATAATTTCCAGAACTTACGAGCTGAAAAACGCCGATCCTTACGAGATCAAGGCCGCGCTTGAAGCCGCTGTCGGAGCTGTTCCGGGCAGAAGAGGACCGGCAGGAGTTGAATGTATAAAATATACCGACGGGCGTGCCGCCGTAATTGTTTCCGCCGAAGCTTACCGCTTTGAGAAGCAGAAGGCAGGAATGAGCATAGATGAACTTGTTACGTCTCTGGATCAGCCCGGCGCGCAATCGGCGTCAAACGAGTATATGCTCTATTTCCCTCAGAATGTCAGTGCGGATGAGGCTGCGCGCATGATCCGGAGGAGCGGGCTTCAGAGAGCCAATGATCCTTATGAGCTCACGGGCGGCAGGGATTCCGTGCGTGTGGACAGAGAACTCAATGCTGTCCTCATAAAGACTGAACCATACAATAAAAAGCGTATATCTGAGAATCTTGAACTGCTTGATAAGCCCGAGCCTCAGGCACTTTTTTCCTACAGATTTTACAGAGTTTCAGCCGAGACTTACTCGAAGCTTGAAGCTGATTACAAGACATGGCTTTCAGGAGGGGCTTCTTCGTTTCAAAGCAGCTATTTCCCGGGCATAACAAACCAGAGTTTTGCGGGCGGGGGAAGCCTAGGAGTCAGCGTATCTTATCTTGATTTTCTTGCCTCTGAAAACAAGATCGAGACAGTTCTTGCCGGACAGTCCATGATAAGCAACCGCAAGGAATTTCTGATGAAACGTGACGATTCAGAGATTCCGCCGATAGATTCAAACGGGATTCTGAGAACCAGCCTGAACAGTGGATTTACGGTCAAAGGGACTCCGTCGATAACAGCAGAAGCGGTGACTATGCCGCTTTCGGTTGTCTATAACGATTTCAAAGGCTTCGACAAGGCAAACAACTTGTTGATGAAAAGTTATGCCGCATCTTTTACCGCCTCAACAGGCAAAGACGCGGCACGCATTGTGACAGTCATGAAATCGACTTCTTCCTCGGGCGCAACAGGTGTATCCAAGGATGCCGCAGGCTACGCAAACGGAGATGCCTCCGACTTTCTTGTCCTCATTGTTGAGTTGATTCCTCTCCGCAAAGAGTGAATGAATCAGAGACCTGTCTGAGGCTGGTTTCCGCCGTAAGGATATGGCAGGAAATCCTCATTTTCGATTCCTGAACTTCTGGACAGAAAAGAGCCGATGGTATGAATGTACCTGAAGCTGTCTGTTGTAAGAGCGTGGACGAGAATCAGTGAGCTTGTGAGCTTGAATATCATATGATTGTCCCATTCTCTGACGACTCCGCTGCCGAGCTTCTGGGAGCAGTCCCAGTTGGCGGGGAAGAGAATCTGTCCGTGGCGGTCTATCAGCACATAGCTGCCGTTGACATGGATGATCTTGAGATCAAGTCCGGCTTTTTGTGCGATGAGTTTGCCAATGGAACAGAGAATGAAGTCTGCGCCTGTCATTTCCTCAAGGACAATGCCGATGCAGTAGAAATCTGCATCGATGTCGTCGCGGGAAGAACATGAAAAACCCTTGTCCAGCATGTATTTGCCGAGTTTTTCAATGGTGTTCAGACTGGACTTTGAGCTTTCTTCGAGGAGCTGATTCCAGAGACTTGTCATGCCTTCTTCGGAATCGTTGTCGTACCAGAGCAGATGAATCTGGAGAAGTCCCTCGAAAAGGTCAATGCCCTTGTCCATGAAGGAGCCGGCCATAAGTTTGCGGCGCTTGCGTATGGACATGATGGACTGAAGCTGATGAATCCTTTTACGCAGACGCGGATTTTCAGTTTCCTGCATTTTGCGCAGAACGACTTCAACTTCCTTGCCCTCAATGGAGAGGAGTTCAGCCATGGCAAGACTTGCCGACTGAGGATTTTCGTCGTCCAGCAATTTAAAAAGGTGTTTGATAATTTTGTTCATTTGAGTTTATTCCTCCGTCACCTGAGCGGCGGGGG
>JAKJHH010000011.1:0-33203 GCA_022703965.1 Verrucomicrobiota bacterium | reverse complement strand
CGAAGCGCTTCTGTGGCGATCTTTTTGGCATCGTCCGGGAAATCTGCGCGAAGCATCCACTGAAGGAAGCCGGGGTTGTCAACGGCGATTTTCTTGAGCGGAATGCCGTAATTTTGCCCAAAACCGACAATTGGTTCCTTGGCGCTCCACTTGAATTTACCAGTGGAGTCGATCCAGTCCGGACGGACGGGATTGCAGAAGCTGTGCAGCGCATCCATGTCGAGCGGAAGATCTCCGTAGCGGTTGAGCTGGGCTTCAAAGACTTCGACGGTGGCGAGAGTATCGAATTCGGCTCCGTGAGCCTTGGCCTGATCGAATTCCTTTCCGCAGAAGAACTTATATGCGCCCGTCAGTGAGCGTGGTTCTTTCTGGCAGAAGATGAAATAGGCATCGACTACTCTGCGGCCTTCCATGCTGAAGTTGATATTCGTGCGTGAGAATTCCTTGATGAGCATTGGGACATCGAAATTTCTGATGTTGTAGCCGCCGAGGTCACATCCTTCAAGAAACATGAAAAGATCATGAGCGATATTCTTGAAAGGCGGAGCGTCCTTAACGTCTTCGTCGCTTATTCTGTGTACGGCTGTAGATTCCTCTGGAATATGCATTCCGGGGTTGACCTTGCCAGTCCTGACATCTTTTTTGCCGTCCTGAGATATTTTTATAAATGAATATTCAATGATTCTGTCGAAGGAGATATTTGTACCTGTCGTTTCCAGGTCGAAAAAGACAAGTGGTCTGTCCTTGACGAGATCTCCTGCTGTGAATCCCTTTGATTTCTGCTCGTCCAAATTGCACATCCTGTTCTTATTATCCAAAGAGAGAATTTAGTGCGCTTTTATGCTTTATCAAACTTGCGTGACATGAAGAATGCAGCCTTTTCGCGAAAGATTCTTAATTTATCGGGATCTGGGGATGGAGTGGAGTATCTGACATCCACGTATGCCGCGAGAGCGTTCTTGAGAGCGGCTGATGCCGGATCTCCATTATGATCAAGGGATTGTATCCACTCGTTGACTGTCATGGAGTTTTCCCTTGAAAGGCCTGCGATCTTCATTGCTTTCTTTTCAAGTTTCGCGAATTCTTTGCGAAGTATTTTCATCGGTTCGGGAGTTGCAATGGGTTTCAGCTTCTTGCGGTGGATGTATCTGAAGAGAATCAGAGCGAGAATAATGCCGACAACGGCAACACCGCGCACCGGATGCCAGACAATGAAATAGATATAGTTTGTGGCTGAAGCAAAGAGAAAAATCATAGCGTCCGCGAAATAACCGCGTCTGAGGTCAGCAAAAGCCTTAAGGTATATTTCTCTGATCCAGTCGCTCCAGGATTCGAGCTTACCCCATTCGTACTTGAAATTCGGGATGCCTGTAGGCGGAGTAGGTTCGATGAGAATCCAGCGCTGTTCGTTTTCGATCCATGCTTCAACCCATGCGTGAGCGTTACCGATTCTGCCGACATAATACGCGCCCGAAGGATGCATTTCCTCGACGTAGAAGCCTGTGACATATCTTGCGTGTATGCCTCTGACTCTGAGCATCATTACGGCTGCTGTAGCGAAAAGTTCGCAATGAGCCTGTTTTTTCTCCTTCAGGAAGTATATGAGAGGATCTTCCTTGGGATCTGGGATGAAGTCAAGCGAATACGTATAATTTTCACGCAGGAATTTCATGATACGGAAAACCGTTTCCATGTTGTTCTTCTTGCTGTTGAGCTTATTGCAGATTTCATCCGTAAAGGCTTTGACGACAGGTCTGACATTGCCGGGAACTTGAAGTGTTCTGTTTGTTTTAGGTTCAGGCGGAGGGCTCTGGAATGCAGAGTCCTGTCTTGCTGAGGAGCAAAGGGCTGTATATGCGCCGTCTTTTCTCCATGAATCAGGTACGAAACAGCCTCCATATTCTACGCTGATATTGTCTGCAACGGCGTCGATTTGCCTGACGTTTCCGGGAAGCAGCAGCACATCACTCAGGAAGGAATTGTCCGTGAGTATGTTGATGCGGTAATAATCGCTGTCGGAAAGAGTCTTTTCAAAGTCCGGCAGGCTGAAGGTTGAATATGAGAGTGTGCCGACTCTGCGTTCAGCAGGAAGTTTTACCTTATCTGTTTCGGGTCTGCTCCAGGCACCTTTACTGTATACTGTGTAGACCCTGCCTCTGAGGTATCCCGGTGGATTTGTGGATATTGCTCTCAGGACGACTTTATCCCTGTTTTTCTCGAATTCAGGGCTGATTGTTGAGTTCAGCTCGACTTTGTCGCGGAAGACTGTTTTGGATGGTGCGTTGAAACTTTGCCTCAGGCCTGTTCTCAGGAGGAAATTTTCGAGCTCGATAAAAAGCTTTTCGTTCTTTATAAAGAAAAAGACTATCAAACCCACGGTTATAGGAATGCCTATGAGCGAGAAGGCTCTGATGATATTCCTCAACCTGCTGAAATACCGGAATCTTATTCCGCTGACAGCCGGAGTTCTTGCCTTTTCCAGACAGAGAACAAGGAAGCATATATGTATTGTTATGCAGCAGGCATAGACTCCGTAAATGTGATTGAAGACGAAAGTATCGAATGGAATGAATTCATTAGCTTCGCGGCCTCCGAGTATATCGCCGCTACATAGCAACGCGATGAGCGTCATTCCGGCTGAAAGCCCTATGCTGTAGTTTCTGAACGGGAAGTAAGTCAGAGTCACTGCTCCGTAGAGCAGAACAGGAACGGTGAAATTTGTCCTGAAAACGCCGTCCAGAACTCCGTAACGTCCCTCGTTGATGGGAAAAACGTAATCGAAGATGAAGGCCGTGAGTACGCAGGTCAGAGTACTGTATATCACAGTTCGGTCGCTGAGATGTATGGTGGTGCGCATGAAAAGCGAGGCTATCAGTGCCAGAACCGTGAAAGCCAGAACGTGGGGCAGATCTGTTTTGATGGAGAAGAGAACGGCGGCTGGCAGAATCATTCCGGCCTGAAGGAGTATCAGTCCGGGGTTCTTCTTTTCCACCTCGAATTTTTTCCTGTTCTTCAAATTGAAGTCACCATGCCCTTTTCGATGTCGCTGTTTCTTATTATGCTGATATTTTCAGGCATAGGCGGATGTTCTCCGGACTCGTCGCAGATGAAAACCGCTTTCACGGTAGTTCCTGAATCATAGAGTTTTTCCAGCAGTTCCTCAGCTTTTTTATCATAGTGAAGCAGGATGACGACACAGCATCCGATGCATCGAATTTCTTCCATGACGGGGCCGCCGATCATTTCAAAACCCGGTTCATCCGTACCCTCAAGACAGGCGAGGATGTCAAGGATGTTTTCAAGATGTCCGAGGCCGCGGCCTCCCTGAAAATGATATACTTCCGGGCCTGCCGCGAATATGTCGATGATGAATTCAGTTCTAGAGAGGAATTCCGAGACCGCCGCGGCAAGAGATATGCCTGCTTCGAGTTTGCCGTCATAAACGTACTTGCCGCGTCTGGTAAAGCTTTTCATGAGTGTTTCGCCGATGTCTTCAGGTTTGCCGAGTCTTGTATCAAGAATGAGTGCGGCACGGTTCAGCTGTTCTTCCTGATATTCCTTTACGATGAGCTCGTTTTTCGAGGCGCTGCCTGGCCAGTTAATATGGCGCGGATCGTCGCCGGTTCTGAACTCGCGGCATCCTGCGAAGTCCAGAGACTCCCCTATTTTTACAACCACATTGTTGCCCATTCTTTGAAATCTCAGGCCGGACGGCAGTGTCATTCCGTCGAGGCTGTGATAAGCCGGATGTATATAGACCTGTCCGCTCGCCTTTGTGCGGCAGCTCCATTTGAATATGCCGAAAGGGAAGCTTGTGGCTGCCGCGGGATTCCTCAAGTATCTGAAGCCGCGCGGTCCGGTGTCGAAATACGCTTTGATTTCGACCGATTTAAGCGGAGCAATGCACTCTATTCCCGAGGGACTTGTGAATTTTGTCTTGCGTCTGCTGAAAACTCCTCCGGGATCGACTTCAATATCCCAGGCGGGCGTTCTTCTGAGGTTTCGGACTTTGTAGACTGCCGGAGCCATTGAAAAGGCTCTCACACGTTCCGGAACTTCGCGTTTGATCTCAAGACGGGGACGGAAAATCCACATGATTGTGAGTTCGGCGAGCAAGAGACAGAAGAGTGTCATAACCAGCAGCGGAACGGGAGTTCTTATTATCAGCGAAGCGTAGAGGGTTACGAAAACCAGAGTCGGCAGCAGGATTCTGCCCGAGGCTGTGGAGTATCTGTCGCTGAGGGCGTAAATCCAGACTATTGTCATGATTGTCCACGAGCGGTAGGATTTGTAAAATACCGGAATTCTGGATGTGTCTATCCAGTCAGGACCGCTGAGGTAGAAATTACAGAATCTTTTAATGAACGACAACATGTCGGAATACTCCTGGACTGCCTGAGTTCAGACTCAGACCGGCACATCCATACGCGAACAGATGGATTTTATCACCGACTCCTGCGAGATACCGGAAAACTTGGATTTGGAATCCAGTATCAGTCTGTGAGCCAGAACTTTTGGCGCAAGCAGCTTGATGTCATCCGGAATAACGTAGGTTCTCCCTCTTATGAAGGCCAGAGCCTGAGAGCATCTTGAAAGGCTCAGCAGAGCGCGGGGACTGGCTCCCAGCTTGACTCCTGGTTCCGTTCTTGTAGCGCGGACTATCCTTGTCATGTACATCGACAGCGATTTATCGACGTGCAGAGTTTTGACGTGCTTCTGCATATCGATTATGTCTGCCTTGCTTATAACCGTGCGGATTTGAGTCAAGGGATCATGTTCTCTTCTGTCGAGCATCATGGAACACTCTTCTTCTTCGCTGGGATAGCCGAGGTTAAGTCTCATCGCGAATCTGTCGAGCTGTGCTTCCGGCAAGGGATAGGTGCCGAAGAATTCTACGGGGTTTTCCGTCGCGATCACGAGGAAGGGTGATTCCAGACGATAGCTGTGCCCTTCGATCGTAGCCTGTTCTTCGCTCATGGCTTCGAGGAGAGCCGACTGGGTTCTCGGCGAAGCTCGATTGATTTCATCCGCCAGCAGGATGTTTGTGAAGACAGGACCTCGTCTGAAGTGGAATTCCCCTGTCTTGGGATTGTAGATTGAGCAGCCAAGTATGTCTGCCGGAAGCAGGTCGGGTGTGAACTGAATTCTGCTGAAGTTCCCGTCGATAGAGAAGGCCAGCGCTTTCGCGAGGGTTGTCTTGCCGACTCCCGGCACGTCCTCCATCAGTATGTTTCCTCCTGCCAGAAGACAGGCTGTGAGCAGTTCTATTACTTCTTCCTTTGCCCGGATTACTCCTTTAAGATTATTCACCAGCAACGCTATTTTCTGATTCATAAGTGTTTACCGGAACCCCTTCGCTTTTTATATGTCACAGCCCGGAAAGATTTCCTTCCTTTTCAAGGGAAATGAAATCGCTGAGATCTTTCTTGTATATTGATAACTGATTCGTATAAGAATCATAACTGGCAATAGTGGAGTCGGGAAGTCGCCATACGGCACCGGCCAGAAGCTCATCCCAGGTATTCCCTCCGGAATTGGCTTTGAGGAAATAATTCACTTCGTCGTAAGTCAGGTCGCGGCAGACAGTTTTGAGTACTTCGGCTATAGCTTTTCCGTCCTTTTCCCTCAACGCCGCAGCGAAAACAGGATTTTTAAGGTTGGGGCTGCTATAGCTTATCCCGTGGACTTTTCCGTCGCTTCCGAAAGTAAGGATAATCATGTAGACGTTTTTAAGGTAGTATTTCAAAGTCCAGCTGGAATTCGGGACAGTTTCTGTGAACAGCGGAGTACCGTAGCGGGCATCGGCTTCTTCGGTGCTTTCTCCGAGCCGAGCCCAGCTTGAAGGAGATGTCATAGCAAGAGTCAGAGCGCATAGCAGGAAAATTTTTTTGAGCATTAACTGAGTCCTTTTCCTCTGTATTCTATATAAATATGCGGTCTATCGTAAAATTCTTGCTCAAATCCAAATATTTTCCGGTTTTTTTCTAAGTAATTCAAAGGGTTTTCAAACGCAGTATTTGTGTGTCTGATGCACAGGTTCTTGATTGTCATGGAATTAGCTTTATTTATTAAATGAAATGTTATTTTTCTCTTTCAGTCGCTGAGTCTGAGTTTCTTGCATAGTGGAAAAATGGCTTTAGAGTATAAGCGGAAATACTTTAATTACCGGAGCATTTTATGAGGATTCCGCCGGAGAAAAACAAGCTGATGTTCAGTCTTCTCGTTGAGGGCAGGGTTGAGGACTATAACGCAGAACGAGCCAAAGGTTTCGAACCTGATTTCGAGAATATGAATCTGCGCGGCCTGGACTTGAAAAACGCTAATCTCAACGGCGTGAACCTGAAAGGCGCAATCATCGGCTATTCCGATTTAAGAGGTCTTGATCTGCGTGCCTGCGACATGGAAGGTGCAAGTATCAAAATGGCCAAGATTTCCGGCGTGTTTTTTCCTGAAAATCTGGCTCCTGATGAAATCCTCATGTCGATACAGTACGGCACTCGCCTCAGAACTCTAAAAAAGAACTGAGTCACTTTATGCAGAACGATCAAATTGTCCTTGAGGTAAAAGATTTAAAGAAACATTATCCCGTCCACGGCGGGATTTTTGCTCCTTCCGCCTATGTGAAGGCTCTCGACGGAGTTTCCTTTAACGTCAAAAAAGGCGAAACTGTCGGACTTGTCGGTGAAAGCGGATGCGGCAAGAGCACTCTCGGCAGGACAATCATACGTCTTGAAGAACCCAGTGCCGGTTCTTTCAGAATCAACGGCGTCGAGATGAGCAGTCTTCGTGGCGAAGAGCTGAGAAAAATGCGCCGCGCCTTTCAGATGATTTTTCAGGATCCCTATGGATCTCTGAATCCCAGAATGACAATACGCAACACGCTGGATGAGGTTTTGAGGCTGCATACAAAACTCGATAAAGCCGGACGCAGCGCCAGAATGGACTCGCTGATGAGCATGGTTGGACTCAATCCCGCCCAGCTCGACCGCTATCCTCATCAGTTCAGCGGAGGTCAGCGTCAGAGAATCGGGATTGCCCGCGCTCTTTCCGTTGGCCCCGATCTGATCATCGCAGACGAGCCGGTTTCGGCTCTAGACGTCAGCGTTCAGGCTCAGATCATAAATCTTATGCAGGATATCCAGAAGGAATCCGGCATATCTTATCTGTTTATCGCTCACGATCTGGCTGTGGTTGAACATATCAGCCATAGAATCATGGTTATGTATCTGGGCAGAATCGTAGAGTCGGGCAGGAGCCGTGAAATATGCTCCAATCCTGCTCATCCTTACACCCGAGCGCTGCTTTCGGCAGTGCCTTCCATTAATCCCGAAGCAAAGAAAAAGAGGATTATTCTGCCGGGCGATGTGCCTTCTCCTCTTAATCCGCCTTTGGGATGTCCTTTTCATCCGCGTTGTCCTCTTGCTACGGAAAAGTGCAGAAGGGAACGTCCGGAGTTGTCTCCGCTAAATACTGATGCGGAACATCTTACAGCATGCTTTTATCATGAAGGGGTTAAAAATATGACAGAAATTTCAGAAAAAACAGCATAATTTTTTATTGGACTCTTGACGTAATCCAATAATTCTGGTATAATAGTACCAGAATTCCGAAATAAGGAAAATAAAGGTATAAATATGTCAAGCATTCTGAGAATATCCGAAGCTGTCTCACTGGGAATCCATGCGGTGGTGCTGATCGGTTCATCCCATGGAGAAAAAATCTCCGCGGCCAATATGGCTGAAATGATTGATGCATCGGAGGCACATCTGGCAAAAGTGCTCCAGCGTCTCTGCAAAGACGGCATCGTTAAATCAGAACGAGGGCCTAAAGGCGGTTTCGTACTGGGGCGAGCTGCCGAGGAAATAACTCTCATGAATGTTTACGAGGCCATTGAGGGAGCCTTTCCGAACGGAGACTGCATGTTTACGGCTCCGGTCTGCGGAAGACAGGCCTGTCTGCTCGGCGGTTTCATAATAAAAATGAATCGGGAAGCTGCCGATTTCTTCAGGAAGACAAAGCTTTCGGATGTCGTCGCAAAGAATCTTGAATGATTAGGGTAATAACGCTGAGAGGGTAAGATGAAAGCAAAAAGAAACATTGTGAAAATCGATCGCGAAAAGTGCAACGGTTGCGGCCTCTGCGTCTCGGCCTGCGCTGAAGGCGCGATAAAAATGATCGACGGAAAAGCCGAACTTGTCAGCGACAACTATTGCGACGGTCTCGGTGCCTGCCTCGGAGAATGTCCTCAGGGTGCAATAACAATAGAAGAGCGTGAAGCCGATGCCTTCGACGAAAAGGCTGTTCACGAGCATCTGAAAAAGGAGAAAATCGCAATGGTAAAACATGAAACAGGCAAGGTACCCTGCTCATGCCCCGGCATGAAGGTGATGGATTTTTCTGAGCCCAAAATCGAGAATCGTAAGGACAGGACAGCTGAAATTCATGAAGAAGCTTCCGAGCTCAGGCAGTGGCCTGTTCAGCTTCACCTTGTGCCGCCGAACGCTCCTTACTGGGACGGTGCAAATCTGCTCATCGCGGCTGACTGCTGCGCCTTCGCCTATGCTTCTTTCCATCAGAAGCTGCTCCGCGGCAGACGTCTTGTAATCGCCTGTCCCAAGCTCGACGACACAGAGGGCTATGTTGAAAAACTCGCTGAAATTTTCAGCAATAACGATATCAAAAGCGTGCTTGTTGCTCACATGGAAGTTCCTTGCTGCGGCGGACTTCTCAAAATAGTCCAGCAGGCTCTCGAACTCTCTGGCAAAAGTATCCCCTTCGCCGCCGTAAAAGTAGGCTTGCAGGGAAATCTTCTCAATAAGATCTGAACAGAACCGATCCATATAAAAATCAACAAAGAAGGAGGATGGTAACATGTTTTGTTATCAGTGCGAACAGACAGCTTGCGGAACAGGATGCAAAGTGACAGGCGTATGCGGCAAAGATGCCCCGACAGCGGCTCTCCAGGATTTGCTCGTGCATTTCAGCAAGGGAATAGCTCAATATGCGACAAGAGCCCGTGTTTTCGGCGTAAAAGACATTGAAGTTGACAGATTCGTGACAGAAGCTCTTTTTACAACTGTCACAAACGTGGATTTTGATCCTGAACGTCTCAAGGGGTTTCTGAAAAAAGCTGCTTCGCTCAAGGACAAGGTCAAGGCTGAATACGAAACAGCAGCCGTGAGCGCAGGTAAAACAGCAGAAGTTCTGAGAGGGCCCGCCGCATTCATTCTGGCAGGAACGCTCGAAGACATGGTCAAGCAGGGTGAGTCTGTTTCATATCAGCTCGAAATCGAAAGAGCGGGAGCTGATGTAGCCGGACTCCGTCAGCTTATTCTCTTCGGACTCAAAGGAACAGCTGCTTACGCTGATCACGCAATGGTGCTCGGAAAGGAAGACGACAGCGTCTACGCCTTCTTCCATGAGGCTCTGAGCTTCCTCGCAGATGAGCCGTCGGATATAGGCGCTCTCTTCAATATGGCAATGAAGACAGGGGAAGTCAACCTCAAAGTCATGGGGCTTCTTGATGCCGCCAATACTGGAACATACGGACATCCCGTGCCGACTCCGGTCAGAATTTATCCGGTCAAGGGCAAGGCGATCCTCGTATCGGGTCACGACCTCAAGGATCTCGAAGAACTCCTGAAGCAGACAGAAGGCAAGGGTATCAACATCTATACACATGGCGAAATGCTTCCGTGTCATGCTTATCCTGAGCTAAAAAAGTATAAGCATCTCGTCGGCAATTATGGAGGCGCATGGCAGGATCAGCGCAAGGAATTCGAGGCTTTCCCGGGCGCAATTCTCATGACCACAAACTGTATACAGAAGCCGAAGGAAACATATTTTGCCAGAATCTTTACAAGCGGACTCGTCGCATGGCCCGGCGTAACACATATAGCCGACCGCAACTTTGCTCCCGTGATCGAGGCAGCTCTCGCGGCTGAAGGATTCACTGCCGACGGCCCGGACAAGACAATTCTCACTGGCTTTGCCCACAACACCGTGATGAGCGTTGCCGGAACTGTGATCGACGCTGTCAAGGCAGGAAAAATTCGTCACTTCTTCCTCATCGGCGGATGCGACGGAGCCAAGCCGGGCAGAAATTACTATACCGAGTTTGCCGAAAAAGTTCCGCAGGATTGCGTAATCCTGACACTCGCATGCGGCAAGTACAGATTCAACAAGCTCGAATTCGGAGATATCGGCGGAATCCCGAGACTCCTCGACTGCGGACAGTGCAACGATGCTTATTCCGCAATCCAGATCGCGGTCGCGCTCTCCAAGGCGTTCAACTGCGGAGTCAACGATCTGCCGCTTTCGATGGTTCTCTCATGGTATGAGCAGAAGGCCGTCTGCATACTTCTGACACTCCTTTATCTCGGCATAAAGGACATCAGACTCGGCCCGAGCCTTCCGGCCTTTGTAAGTCCGGCTGTGCTTCAGGTGCTCGTTGACAAGTTCAATATCATGCCGGTCACAACACCGGACGCCGATCTCAAGGCGATTCTCAAAAGCTGATAAGCGCCTTCCGTATCGACGGTTAAATAATGTTAACTGCAAGAGAGTGCCGGATTTCCGGCACTCTCTTTTCTCCTGAAAGGAGGGAAGGGTTATGAAACTCGAAACTATAAAAATAGCCTTTTATGACACGAAGCCCTATGATATGGACTTCTTCGACAGGGAAAACCGGAACTGGAATTTTAAATTCAAGTATTTCAAGGAACATCTCTCGCCGGATACAGCCATGATGTCGAAGGGCTTTGACGCCGTCTGCATTTTCGTCAATGATGTCGTAAACAAGGAAGTCGTGGAAATTCTGCATGAAAACGGGGTGAAACTTATAATCCTCCGTTGTGCCGGATACAATAACGTCGATTTGCAGGCTGTATTCGGGAAAATCCATGTTGTCAGGGTTCCAGCCTATTCGCCTTATGCGGTTGCTGAACATGCTGTCGTTCTCATGCTGACTTTGAACAGAAAAGTTCATCGCGCCTATTACAGAGTCCGCGACAACAACTTTTCGATTTCAGGTCTGCTGGGCTTCGACATGCACGGCAAGACGGCTGGACTCGTCGGCACGGGGAAAATCGGTCAGTGTGCCGGACGTATTCTCGCCGGTTTCGGCATGAAAATTCTTGCTTACGACCGCTATCAGGACGAGGCCTTCATCAAGGCGATCGGCACTGAGTACTGTGAGCTCGACAGGCTTTACAGAGAGTCCGATATCATCACGCTGCATTGCCCTTTGACACCAGAAACTCAGCACATGATAAATGCGGAATCCATAGATAAGATGAAGAAGGGCGTCATGCTCATCAACAGCAGCCGAGGCAGCCTGATCGACACAGCCGCTCTCATCGAAGGCTTGAAGTCGGGAAAGATAGGTTCAGCTGGACTGGATGTTTACGAAGAAGAAAGCGAATACTTTTTCGAGGACAAATCCGATGCCGTGATAAAGGACGACATTCTTGCGCGTCTGCTTTCGTTCAACAATGTTATAGTGACTTCACATCAGGCGTTTTTTACGGGAGAAGCCTTAACGAACATTGCCTCGACAAGTCTCGAAAACGCTGTTGAGTTTTTTGAAAACCGACCGCTGAAGAACGAAATATGCTATTACTGCAACGCAGGGACATCCAAGCCTTGTCCCAAGAAGGCTGAAAATCTTCCGCGCTGCTTTTAGAGGTGCTTTAAAGAATGGGAGTCAGGAGACTGCAAAGATTCTGGACGATCTGACGCAGAATGCTGTAACTCATGGTGTCCAGCATAGTGACTTCTTCCGAGTCGTTGATTTCATTGATGAACTGGTCGCGCAGATCGGAGATAAACTCGTCGCCTGTAACGGTGAAGTCCAGCTCATAGTTGAGTCTGAAGCTTCTGACGTCACAGTTGCTTGAGCCGATGTAAGCCCATTCGCCGTCGACAAGCATAGCTTTGGCGTGGGAGAAGCGTCCTGTTTTCTCGAAAATTCTTGCTCCGGCTGTTATGAGAGTCTTATAAAGGCTGCACGTCGCCATTCTGACGTACCATAAGTTATTGGAGCGCGGAACGATTATCTTGATTTCCACTCCGCGCGCGGCCGCCGTTCTCAGAGCTTTGCTGAACGGTTTGTCCGGCACAAAGTAAGGGGACATTATCCATATATACTTCTGAGCGGTTGAGACGGCGGTATAAAATACGCTTTCGGTGCCCTCAAAACAGTGTCCGTGTCCAGAAGGAACGACTCTCACAACTTCATTTCCCTGAACCTCGATTTCAGGGAAATTCTCATGGGTAAAAAGTTTTGCCGGCCTTTCCTTCGACGCAAAACACCAGTCGCGAAGAAAGGAGAACTGGAGTTCTCCTACAGCCGGACCCGTGACCTGACAGTGGAGGTCATGTATATCGCTGCCTTTTCTGGCAAAGCGTCTCTGATTTTCATTGCTGATATTGATGCCGCCGATAAAGGCGCTGCGTCCGTCAACAACAAGGAGCTTGCGAT
The DNA here is from genome assembly GCA_022703965.1 of Verrucomicrobiota bacterium. Taxonomy (GTDB): domain Bacteria; phylum Verrucomicrobiota; class Lentisphaeria; order Victivallales; family UBA1829; genus JAKJHH01. Next base: position 20,722 of record JAKJHH010000011.1, on the reverse strand, counting down.
GGTTTCTGAGCTGTATTCTCCATGGCATCAGGATGTTGGCGTTTGAGAACGGGACTATTTTCATGCCGCTGTTCTTTTTCATGTAATTCCGGAAGAACATGCCTGCCATGGCCTCGATACTGCCGATGCTGTCGTATATCACGCGGACTTTCACGCCTGCCGCCGCCCGTTCAGCCATGGCGTCGAAAATCATCTTCCCGACGCTGTCGTTGCTGATGATATAACTCTGAAGGTGTATGCTGTGCTTTGCGGAACGTATCGCTTCGAGCATTGCCGGATAAGCCATGTCGCCGTCGCAGAGCAGTTCGACTTTATTGCCTTCGAGCGGACAGGTGTCCGGAAGCATTCTGTCCAGCATGGAAATGAAGCAGAAGTTCTTTTTGTTGTATCCATAAGTTTTGAATATGTGCGTCTGGGTATGCAGATAGTAATCCGAGACGGAAACAAGCGACTGGTCGTGCTTTTCGGTTTCAAGAAGTCTGCTGAACGCCTCGATTCTTGAGCCCAAGGTCTGGCGTCGGTTGATGCCGAAGAAGAGATACAGCAAGGTTCCGAAGACTGGGAATGAAAAGACAACCAGAAGCCAGAGAAGTGTCCTTTCGGGCTCGTCATATTTATTCAGGATTATGTGAAGAGCAACGACAATGTCTATGGCATAGACAGTGCAGAAGAGAAAAGCTGAATAAAATTCAAAATCCTGAAGATCAAAAAACATCTGGATTCTTTCCCCCGGGGCGGCTGGTTATAAAAAAACCCGGGGGGAACCCGGGCTTTGAAATCGAAAAATCAATTACTTGGCAAGAAGCTTGTGGATCTTGTCAGGAGCATCAATGTTTTCGAGAATCTTCTCGATGATGCCTGAGTCCTTAAGCTTGTAGGAAACGCTGCCGAGAAGCTTGAGATAAGCTTCCTGATTGTCTTCCTGAGCTGCGATGAAGACGATGACTCTGATCGGTTCATCATCAAGGCTCTTGTAGTCGGTGATCGGCTTTCTTGTTACGCCGATGATGACCAGAGGAGCGCCGAAGCCAGGTATTCTGATGTGCGGAAGAGCAAGGCCCTGACCGACTCCTGTTGTCATCATTTTTTCACGTTTCCAGACTGCGTCTCTGATCTGTGAAATTTCAATTGTGCATTTTGTGGATGCGAACGAAACGATCTCTTCAAGAACGTCTCTCTTTGTTTTGCCATCGAGGACTATTATTGAGTCCTGCGAAAGATACTTGACAAATTCGGGTTTCATTAAGCTTCCTCTGAACTTGTTAATTTTATGATTTTAATCACTTTATCACTGTTTTTGCTCTTTTACAATCTTGACTTTTAAAATTGAGACTGTTACTTTTAAAGAATCTATTCTCTTTAGTTTTTTAAGAATCTGTGGGGCAGCATCTTAGATACTGAGGAAAGCTCGTTTACCTTGAAGCGTTCCGCTCTCGCCGGAACGGTGAATGTCTGTTTAAAATCCCGAAAATATGGAGATTTATGATTTAATGATTGCTTCAATTTTGATTTTTGCTGTTGTTTACATTATGATCGCATCGGAGAAGATTGAGAAATCCGTAGCCGCAATGCTTGGTGCTGTGGCCGCAATGCTCGCCGGACTCATCAGTTTTGATGATGCAATGAAGTGCATCGATCTTAATGTAATTCTCCTGCTTATTGCCATGATGACCTGCGTTTCAATTCTCGCCGAAACAGGCTTTTTTGAATGGGTTGCGATTTTTATGGCCAAGATGACAAAGGGCAATGCCACTTGGATTCTTGCTCTTATACTTGCAATAACAATGATTTTTTCAGCCTTTCTGGACAACGTGACAACCGTCATTCTCCTTGTTCCTGTAACAATGCTCATTACACAGCTGCTTGAAATTCCCACGGCTCCCTTCATTATTCTCGAGGCTATCGCATCCAACATAGGCGGTACAGCCACTCTCATCGGTGATCCGCCGAACATCATCATAGGTTCCAGAGCTGGAATAAGTTTCAATGAATTCCTCATACATCTCGGGCCGATTGCGGCGCTTATCGGGATTGTGTTTATTCTGCTCTCTATATTCATACTCAGAAAACATCTTAATGTTCCGCGTCACGTGCGTGCGAGAGTCATTGACTCCTGTCCTTCCCTGGCCATCAGAGATCCAAAGAACATGTGGATTTCTCTCGGTGTGCTGGGAGCCCTTTTTGTGGGCTTTTTCCTGCACAGCGTACTTCATATCGAGGTCAGCGTCATTGCTCTCGGCGGTATGTGCCTGATGCTGATTCTCTGCAAGTCCAAGTGCGATGAATTGCTGAAATCCGTCGAGTGGGACACCATTCTTTTCTTTATCGGACTTTTCATTATCACCGGAGCTCTTGAGCATAACGGAGTCATAAAGTATCTGGCAGAAGGACTCCTGCAATTCTGCGGCGACAACATGCTTCTGACATGTATCCTTGTTATGTGGGGCAGCGCCTTCTGCTCGGCAATTCTCGACAACATCCCTTTTGTCATAGCAATGACTCCGCTCGCGCAGCATCTCCTTGAAAAAGGAGATTATTCAGGAGGTCCCCATCCTCTGCTCTGGTCGCTTGCTCTCGGAGCCTGTCTCGGCGGAAACGGCACGCTGATCGGTGCGTCTGCAAACGTCGTCGCCTGCAAACTCGCGGAAAGAAATCATTGCAAGATCTCATTTCTCACGTTTATGAAATGGGGAATGCCGCTTATGGTACTTCAAATTATCATCTGTACGGTTTATGTTTACTTCAGGTATTTTTAAAGAGATGTGAAGATGGAAGCCAGAATTCTTTCCATAGGCATAGATTTTAAGCACAATCAGTCTTTCGAGATCAATCGTCCCGGAGGCTCCGGCGATTTTGTGTTCATTCATTTTCCGACCGCGATAAGAATCCTCACTGCCGACGGCATTGTCGAGGGCAGTCCCGGAGCCTGTATTTTCTATACTCCTCCGGCTCCGCAGTGGTATCAGGGAACGGGTAACGGCTTTTCAAATGACTGGTTTCATTGCGAAGGCAACGGAATCCGCGAGGCAATCGCGCGTTACGGCATTCCGGAGAACAGACTTTTCATGCCGGATTGCAGTCGCCTAATCATAAGGATTTTAACTGATCTGCATGCTGAACACCGTTCCGTTCTCCAGTTTAGAGAAAATATGCAAAGTCTTCTGATCGAAGAACTTTTTATATGTTTATCCCGCGGAATCAAACGCGCCTCCGCTACTCTTATGGGACGCCGCAAGTCGGAGCTTTACGAAGAATTCAACAATCTCAGGTTTAATGTCGGCAACCGTTTCAAGGATAAGTGGACGGTCAGGCGTGCCGCCGAATCTGTTCATCTCAGTGAAAGCCGCTTTTCGGTTCTCTATAAGGAGTTTTTCGGAATCAGCTTTATCGATGATCTGCTTTCGATGCGTCTGGAACATGCCGCCTGGCTTCTTATGAATACCAACATGCCTGTTAACGAAGCCGCGTCGGAGTCGGGCTTCAGCAATGTTTTCTACTTCAGCCGAGCCTTCAAGAAACGCTATAAATGTCCTCCCGTCCAGTACTACCGCAAGTCAGTGGAGTAGTCATTTTGTCAAATGATTTACCAGAATGACTGTCATTTTGTAAAATCATTTTACAGAATGACTATATGATTTGGGATTTGAGAGGGCTGTATTTTTCGGGATTCGATGCTACTTTACGGAACTAACATATGAGGAACTTTGAAATGAACAGACATGCCGTTATCGCCGCTTTTCTTCTTGGAGCCACTCTCGCTCTGGGCTTTGTACTGGGAATGAATATTGTAGCCAAGGGAGCCATCAAAGCCCGTGAAAGCCACTCGGTTCGCGTAAAAGGAACAGCCGAAGCCAAGATACAGTCCAATGCAGGTTCATGGAGCTGCTCCATAACCGCCAGAAATAAGGATCTCAAGTTCGGCGCTCAAAAAATAGCTTCAGGCATGATCGAAGCCAGAGCATATCTTGCCAACTGTCAGGTCACTGCCAACGAAATTTCTGAAAGCCAGATTGTCATTGAGCCCGTTCAGCGGAAGACTGAAAAAGGCACCAGCTCGAATGATATCGACTTCTATCTCTTTACTCAGACAATTACTGTTAAAAGCTCGGATGTTCTGAAGGTCGACAAGATTTCAAAGGGTATCAGCTCATTGATTGAGAAGAATATCGAAATCTATTCCGAGAAGCCTTATTATGTAAATACCGACATCGACAAGATCAAGATGGAACTGCTCGGCAAGGCCGTCAAGAACGCACAGGAGCGTGCCGATACAATGACCGCCAACAGCCGGGGACGCACGGGCAGACTTCTTTCAGCTTCACAGGGAATATTCCAGATCACTTCTCCCGATTCCAGCGAAGTTTCCGACGAAGGCACTTATGACACAAGCACTATCGACAAGGTGGTGAAGGCAGTCGTAACCCTTGAGTTCTCTGTAGAGTAAGCGTTATTTCCACATATGAAGATCATACTTGTCGCCGATGCCCACTCGGGCAGTCCTGAATCTGATTTCGAGGACTTTTTCAAGGCTCTTTCGGCTATTCCCGAGGACTCGACTCCAGTTATCTTTCTGGGGGATATTTTTGATATCTGTTTTGCCGTGAAAAACTGCGAAATGGAATTCCACAGACGCTTTTTTGACTGGTGCCGCAAGGAGAAATCCCGTCGCTATGTCGGTTTTGTAGAAGGGAATCGAGAGTTTTTCATTTACCCTGCCGAGAAAGATTCCTTTACCGTTTTAGCAGATACAGGTCTTGTCATGGACGGCATGCTTTTCATTCATGGAGATATGCTGAATTCAGACGACCGTTTTTACAGATGTCTCCGTATTTTTGTCAGAAATCCGCTAATCCGTTTTCTGCTTTCCGTCTGTCCCGGCGCGAATTCCATTGTTTACAAGGTTAAAGCAGCCCTGAAAAGAAGCAATAAGAAACACAAAAAGACTTTTCCTGAAGGACTTGTCCGCAATTATGTAGATAAGCTTGAAATGGCTTCCGTACAGCGTGTTTTCTGCGGACACTTCCATCAGCATTTTGAACTTGAATCTGCCGTGACCGGAATCAAGATCACCGGTATTGATTCCTGGGAAAACTGCCGCAAATTTGCAGTTTTCGATAGTGAAAGCGGACTCATTGAGTACAAGTCATTTCAAGCCGACTGATTCGCGCTCGTGCAGTATGTATTTCACGCTGATGTCACGTTCGACAATCCTGCCTTTGATCAGTCTGTTCAGAATATTCAGCGAGGCCCGGCTGATTTCAGTAAAATCCTGCGCAATTTGAGCAGGGCGGAGACTGGAACTGGAAGGAAATTGATGCGAAAAACACTTATCCGAAAAGCTGGAATTTCGCATTTGCCGTCGTGCAGTCCTTCGATCTGGTAAAGTGCGTCTATTGAGCTTGAAGGAGCTCATGTACTCATGTTTATGTGTTGTGACGGTTCAGATGTGATATGGCAGAGATTGCCGTCTCTGTCGTTTCTCATGTAAAGTTAATCTGAAAATCTTGAAAAATACAAGTTTGTGATTTGTAAGATGAACAAAGACAGCCTATAATCCGTTCTGAGGACAGGAGTGTATTACTCCATGAAAGACGTAGATTTGTTTAACCTGCCCAGGAGGTGGAGAAATGCTGAAGCAAAAAGGATTTGCCGAATTGAAGATCGGCAGGAAAGTGTATAAGCTCCCTATTATCGTTGGAACAGAAAACGAGAAAGCCATTGATATAACAAATCTCCGCAGAGATACAGGTTTTATCACGCTTGACCCCGGCTACGGCAACACCGGTTCATGTTGCAGTTCGATTACTTTCATCGACGGAGAAAAAGGAATCCTGCGCTATAGAGGAATTCCGATAGAAGAACTTGCCGGAAGAGTCACATTCATCGAAACTGCTTACCTGCTTCTCCACGGCGCACTGCCTAGCGAGCAGAAGCTCAAGACATTCTCAAGCCTGCTGAATAAGAATTCTCTTCTGCATGAAGACATGCGTCATTTCTTTGACGGTTTCCCGAGAGGCGCTCATCCGATGCACATCCTCGGAACGATGTTCAACGGACTCTCGACATTCTACCCGAATATCGACGCCCTTTCAATGAAGGAAGATATCGACGTCACAGCGACACGTCTTATATCCATTGTGAGAACTATGGCTGCATTCGCCTATAAAAAGTCGATAGGGGAACCTCCGGTTTATCCCAGACGCGATCTTCCTTACTGCGCGAACTTCCTGAATATGATGTTCGATTCTCCGGTCAAGCCTTACGTGCTTGATCCCGAAATAGTAAAGGCGCTGAATCTTCTCCTGATCCTCCATGCCGACCACGAGCAGAACTGCTCGACATCGGCAGTAAGAATCATCGGAAGCGCACAGGTCAACCTCTATGCAACGATTTCGGCAGGTATCAGCGCGCTTTCAGGACCGCTGCATGGCGGCGCCAATCAGGCGGTTATGGACATGCTCAGAAAGATCGAGCGCAAGGGCGACATGGATTACTTTATCGACAAGGCCAAGGATAAAAATGATCCCTTCAAGCTTATGGGCTTCGGTCACCGAGTTTACAAGAACTATGACCCGAGAGCTACAATCATCAAGCAGACATGTCACAACGTACTCAAGCGCCTCAAGATCAAGGACCCGCTCCTCGATATCGCGCTTGAGCTCGAAAAGAGAGCTCTCTCGGATTCATACTTTGTCGAAAAGAAGCTTTATCCGAACGTCGACTTCTACAGCGGCATAATCTACAAGGCCATAGGTATTCCGGAAAACATGTTCACAGTCATGTTCGCCCTCGGACGCCTTCCCGGCTGGATCGCCCACTGGAAGGAAATGGTCGAAAGCAAGGATCGCAAGATCGCAAGACCCCGCCAGATTTACGTCGGCAAGGGACTGCGTCACTTCAAGCGCGATGAAAAGGCTGCTGCCGTTGTCGCTCTGAAGGTAAAAGGCAAATAACAAGTGATCTGAGGTCAAAAGAAAGGGAAACTCCGGTTTCCCTTTTTTTATAGCTCCATGCACAACAAAAGCTCTATAAGAAAATTCTACAGACGCTCGGCTGATCTTAGCGGACTTCCTCCGGGGACTCTCGCTCAGGATGAGTTGAAAACTGCCGCCGTAGGCCAGACGCAGCTTATTTCCGTCATTGAGTACAACCGCGACAGCGTAACGGAGAAGAAGGTATCGTCCTTTGCAGGGCTATCAAAGAGCACAAGCCCGAATTCAGTGGTCTGGATTGACATCGACGGCATCAGCGACACAAAGGTTCTTGAAGAGGCGGGCAAGGAGTTTGAAATACATCCTCTGACGCTAGAAGACATACTCAACAACACCCAGCGTCCGAAGTGCGATGAATTCGACAAATATCTTTTCATAACCTTGAAGATGCTCTCGCTCTCGAACGGACAGGTTGAGGGAGAACAGCTTTCTATCGTTCTGAGCGGCAACTGTGTAATCACGTTTCAGGAAAAGCCGGGCGGAGACGTTTTCAATCCTGTCCGTGAAAGAATACGTTCAGGACGCGGCAGAATAAGACAGACCGGAGCCGATTATCTTGCCTACGCCCTGCTTGACGCCATTATCGATAATTACTTTATCATTCTTGAAGAGATCGGAGACCGCATTGAAACCCTCGAAAACGCGGTCACAGGAAGTCCGGGCAGAGAAACAATAACACAGATTAACGCGGTCAAGCGCGAGCTTATATTTCTGCGTAAATCCGTCTGGCCTTTGCGTGAACTTATAAGCACGCTTGAAAGAGCCGAGAACACAAGGTTCACTCCTGTTGTGAGGGTGTATCTGCGTGACCTTTACGATCACGCGGTACAGGCGATAGACTCGATTGAAACCTTCCGTGAAATGAGTTCCGGAATGCTGGATATATACCTTTCGCGCCTGAGCATCCGGCTAAATGAAATCATGAAACTTCTGACCATCATGTCATCGATTTTCATCCCTCTGACTTTCATAGCCGGAGTCTACGGCATGAATTTCGAGCACATGCCCGAATTGAAATGGACATACGGCTATCTGATGGTCTGGCTTCTCTTCCTTGCGATTCCAGCCGGCCTGCTGATCTTTTTCCGTCGCCGCAAATGGCTCTGATGGCGGTGTTTTATTTAAGCATCTTTATAGAAACATCGTCTATGAAAACAGTGCCGATTTGATTGTCAGGATCACTTAGAGAAAAACGCATAGCAGTCTCTTCGGATGCCTGCTCTTTCTGATCCTGCCAATGATAGTCGATCACATATTGATACTGTTTCCATTCTGTACCAAGCTCAAATCTTTTGCGGATGGCAGTGCGCTGATTTAGTTTACCTTCAGGAGGTATGATATCGGCGCTGGCAATGATCTGACGCTGTTTATCTGCTTTTCCCCAGAAGGATATCTCATATTTTTTCTTGGCGTTAATCGGGAAAACTGTGCTTCTCACATCAAAGAAAGGTTTCTCCGTTTTTTGAACGATGCGCATACTTTTCTCGCCGCAAATAAAGCCTGCGTCTTTGACAATGCTCAATTCAACATTGGGATTGCTTTGCTCCCATTCCATAGGAATATTTCCATCCAGCTCGAATTGTCCGGACATAAATAAATTGTCTTCCTGGTAGTCCGGCGGCAAAACTGTCAAATTGAAAGCGGAAAGCTCTATACTCCCGTCATTAGCCTGTTCGTTGTTAAAGAACCCGATAAGGACAGACTTTGAGGCTTCTGAATAGAAATACTGCCTATATTCGCTGAGAACAGTCCCCAGCCCGTACGAGCGATAAGTCCATTTTTCGTCCAGCTTCAAACGGAATCCCTTAGACATTTGTGGATTTTGTATTGATCTGCCGGAAAATGATAGACAGTAGAAGCGACCGGGAGATACTGGAGCTTCCAGTGTCAGCTCTGAGAATTTTCCCTTCGTATGATTTAAAATGAATCCGTTTTCCTGCTTGCTCCAGGAGTTACCGCACTGGATTTTAAAATTATTGAAACTGTCCTCCCCGTAAATAAGAGATGCTCCGAGAAGAAGGATACCTATCAATACTTTCTTCATTTTTGCTCCTTAAAATTTAAAGATTCCAAAGCCATTGCGATTCTTATAAGGCTCAAGATTTCCGCCGCTGAAGAAGAGAGTCGTTTTTGGTGCTTGAGTTCCTTCCGCATCGCTGATCTTGATCTCTATGCCGATTGCATTCTTTTTGAGCTTAAGTTTTTTGAGATCCATCGATAAAATTACTTTATATCCCTTCTCATTGGAGGTGACTTTGCAGGTAAAATCTTCAGGAGTCATGTCGAAAGTATTTTTCCAGATTTTGAACTGCTGGCCTTCTGGTAAACGGGGAAGGACAAAGAAACGGAAAATCTCAGGAGAGTAAGATCCGCTATTTCCATTATTGAGGTTATACGCTTCCGGGTCTATGAAGAATTCTATGCCGTCCTGCTGCCAGGCTTCCAAGTCTGCTCTTGGGGCGGATGAGGTTTGATCGTCAATATCAAGCTCCAGATTGAGCTTCTTGTCTTCGACCGAAAACCTTCCTGAACCGGCAATATGTTTATCAGCAGTGGACAGAGAAAAAGTTTCTCCGGCGGCGGCAATTTTCATTTCGACTGTTGTTGCGGTCAAAGTTTTCATCTTTCCGTTGACATAGAGAGACACGCTTGAATCTGTTCCCTCTCCGCGGCTGACATCAAGCAGGAAAGTTTCCGTCTTTTGAGCTCCGATACGACAATTGAAAGGCTTCTGATTTCTGCATGCTCCTTTTAAGCCGATAAAAGCTTCTACATCCTGATTTCCGTTATTTATGAGTGTAATCAACGCCTTGAGCTGATGATTTTCTTCGCTCAGACGAATGACAGGAATCATTTCAAGGGGATTTTCATAGATGATTTCAAGATGCTTTAAGCGCTCCATAAATTCATTTTCTGAATATCTTCCCTGCAAAAAGTAAAGAGGAGCTTCGTTTAAGACTTCGATTTGCTTTGGCAGCGGATTGCCGAAGATATCCTTGCCGTCAAAATCCGTCAAATCGATCTTCATCCCTCCGGTCGAAGCGTACTTCCATAAAGCGGCAAACAGCTTTCCGTTTCTGTGGCGGAATCCGTAAATGATGATGCCGTTGGATTTCTTCTTATAAACCGGGACTGCGGAGCTCAAGAAGTCCGACATTGTGGAAAAGGCAGCAAGACTCGAAGACGGATTGGCTTCGTTGCATTTGCCGCCTTCGTAGTTTGGAACCAGCATTCTTTTCCAGAGCTGCCCGGAAGCCACAGGATGTGACTGCGCACAGCCCTCTCCGCAGTCTATGATGTAACGTCTTGCCAGATGATGAGGCTCGAATATTCCTGAACGGTACCATTCCTGCATAGTGGGGCCGTCGAAGAGATAATACAACTCACCTTCCCATATCGGTTTTTTATCAAAATTATTGACATTTTTCCGGAAACTGGAGATTTGCAGATCGGCGGGATTTGCAGATGTAAGTTCGCGGCTGGCATAGGGATGAAAACTCACTGCATCAAGATATTTGAGCCCGCCCTTTTCCATGACCTCGTTAGCAAATTTTCCGATATCAGCGCCGAAATCGCTGGTCGAACAGATTCCGACAATGTACGTATCAGCCTTGACTTTCCTCAGAATTTCCGACGCTGAAGCAAGATAGTTCATATATTCGGCAGCAGACATGATAAACTGTGGTTCATTAATAATTTCCCAGGCAGGAACTCTGTCCTTCAGACGGGTAGCCAGAAATTCGACATAATTGCGCCAGTTCTGCTGCGGAGGATGAAAGTATTTACCTCTGTTCATCCAGTCCTTAGCGGTACTGCAAAGCTGTTTCTGCCAATCCAGCATCGCACGTCTCTCCCAGCCGCCGAGACGCTCACTGCATACGGCAACCAGCACAGGAATATATGCGAGATGATATTTGTCATAGACGGCAAGACTTTGCTCAAGACGGGAGGCTTCGAACTTACCCGGTTCCGGCTCCAGATCGCCCCAATAAAAACTTCCGTCATCATGACCTCTTATCATTCTGACTCCGGCAAGACTCAATGCCCGTATAAATTCATCAGGGCTTTGTCCGGAAAGCTCCCAGCCTCCATGCTGTACCCGGTTCGGCCCGACCATACTGAGTCCAGAATTAATGCCGGGCATAAAAGCGTCGTTACGATATTTCAGTTGTTCCGTTTTATCCATGCAGAGCAGATAAGCAGGGAAAAAGCGGACATCCGTTTTGTTATCCAGTTCCAGACGATACGCACCGAAACGCGGAATTGTCCATGACAGCGGGAACTCCTTGCTTTCTCCAGGCTCAAGCGATGCAGAGAAAGAGCTGACAGGATAAGACTTGTTAAAGTAATCATCGACTGCGAGCAGATTCAGATTCCGTTTGATTGTCTCCCCGCTCGGATTGTGCAGTTTAAGAGTTATTGCGGCATTACGTTCAGAACCGATATAGAGTTTACGGTCGACATAAATTCCAAGCTCAACCTGAGATTTAGGATCAGTCTGTTTTTCAGCGACCTTCAAATCATCAAGCCAGACAGTGCCTGCGTTTCCGGATTTTATAGTGAAAATCAGATGAAAGAAAGCATCAAAATCCTTTGTCTTTAGCTCGAAAGAAAATGGCTGCCAGTCCGAGCTCACGGACAGTTCCTTTCGGACATTGATATTCTGATGCTTGAATGAGTAGTGCTCCAATCCGGCAGTGAGAGGCAGCGCATCAGTCCTGTCGCTTTTGATATAGCCGGAAACGGTATAGATTCGATTCGCTTTCAGAATGAATTCCGATGAATGCAGTTCGGTCTGTTCCGCATATGGATTCTCCAAACGCAAAGAGGCATTGCCTGTGTATTTCACTGTGCTGTCGCTTTGCAACGGAAGATATTCCTGCTTGGGGTTGCTGTCAGGGCGCACGACACGCACAGTTTCATATCCTGCCGTTCCAACTTCAAAATCACCGTTGAAAGGCAGACGGACAGGAGTCTCCGCCGACAACAGGGTAACAAGGCTGAATACAGGCAGCAAAATCATAAATCGCACGAGTTTCATCGGATACCTCAAATCATTTGTTTTCAGTTGCAGATTTTATCTAAGATTATTATTGCAGAGTCCATTCGCTGGAGAAAGGACATTTTTCGCTTATACGTCCCCCGCTGACGCCGGCGGCATGCCCGTCGGCGAAGAGGAAGTTGCTTGAGTAATTGTGATAACGCCAGGCAGGCCCCATGCTCTCGGCAGTTCCTCCGATGACAACGGATGTGGACGCCACCCAGCCGCTCAACAAGCCGACCGATGATGAGGTTCTGGATGTATTCGTGTTTTCCCCCGCTTGTTTACCATAGTAATATGATTCTCCGACAATCGCGCTGGCGGTATTGAGATTCGTCATTTTACGGTAATAATTAGTGACATCGACATTTGACCAATCAGTGCTGATAATCCAGCCGCCGCGACGGTTTCCATACTGCGTATTCTGGTTGGATGTAAAGAGATATGAGGAGTGGTAGAAACTTTGTAGCTCCTGCCCGCTCCAGGTTGGATATGACGCAGGACTGGAAATCGCCGGACACGCATAAGGAGAGAGCAGCTGGTCAATCCGCAAAGTCATATCAATATTATTTCCTGCCGTGCTGGAACGAATCAGACTCACATGCGAATTCTTCGCCATATATTCGTAGATATAACCGACCCAGCGATTCCGTCCAAGCGGTGCCGGGAAACAATCATTGAAGTCCGCTGCGTAAAAGACCAAGCCGTTGTAAAGTTGCTTTTCATTATTGAGACAGCTTATACTTCTGGCACGAGCACGGGCGTTACTCAAGGCAGGAAAGAGCAGACTGGAAAGGATTGCGATTACGGCAATCACTACCAGAAGTTCGATCAAAGTGAAGGCTCGTGCTGAGCGGAATAAGCTGTTAGTTTTCATAATTGCAAGACTCCTTCCTGACGGCAGATTTTCACGGCTGTCAAATTCATATCTATCGCCTCCGGACTTTCAATGCTGCAATTAAGTACGTGCAATCTTCCGCGTTCAGTCCCGTTCAATTTCATTGAACCAATAACTGAAGCACTTTTATGATAATATGATGAAGAAATCACTTCATCGTTTTCCAGTTCACGCTCAAGCACCTGTCCGGCAAATTCGATTCTGACGGTTCTGGCTCCAGTCCAGGCTGCGCTGTGCTTACGGTTTTCGGTCAGAAGCCGGAATTCATAAGTCCCCGCTTCATTTATTGCGATATCCCAGCAGATTCCATCTCCTTGATGATGCCACTGAGTCAGTGCTCCGGATACGGCAAGACGGCAACTGTCTTCAGCCCTCATCCGTTCGCCGTCCGGCTCTAGCTTGACATCAATATCCCATTCTTCCGCTGAATTTCCAGCTATGATCTCTCCCTGTGCCGGCGAAAGCATAAGAACACCGTCCTGCGGACTTGGATACGCCTCAAATTCAGGTTCGTCCATGCACTCCAACTGAATTACCAGAGGCAGATTGTCCTTGCGCTCTTCCGGAAGCTCAATGCAAAGCTTCTTCCCTTCCTGACTGAAAGGCATATTGCAGGGTTTTATCCTGCTGCGCAAGCCTGAAATACTGATGCTCCGTTGATTTCCGGTCACAAAAAATTGCAGAATCCGTCCTTTCACAGTACAATAGCCCCACGGAAACGCCTGCGGGAACGGATTACCTTCAATTCCCTGAATAATCACCTTATTCTGTTCGCGCCAGTCTGCGATTTCTTCAAGTATGTCAATGGAAGCTTCGGGCAGTCGTCCATCCGCCCGGGGGCCGACATTGAGCAGGTAATTGACGTTTTTCTCGCTGCAAGCCAGAAGGTCGTTGATGATCTTGGCCGCTCCGGCCCAGCAATGGTCGTCCTTCTTATATCCCCAGGTATGATTGATTGTATTGGCTGATTCCAAAGGAATTTTTGAACGTCCCGCCGGACTCTGATTGTCGCCCAGACATCCGAAATCGCCAAGATCGTGTCCGATTCTGTTTCCAATCAGACAATCAGGCTGCAATTCATGCACTAAATCGCGGAGCTCCGTTGCCTGCTCAAGCGTAATCTGGACAGGACAATCAAACCAGAGCAGAAAAACCGGACCGTATTCCGTCAACAGTTCGCGGATCTGAGGCAGGGCTTTACGGTGGAAATAAGCGTTGAAATTCTTATTTGCATGATCTGGAAAATCCCAGTCATTGCCCCATGACATGCCGAAATTCTTCCGTGAATCCGATCCCGGATCGCCGGCATCCGACTCACGCCAGTCAAGGCAATGCGAATAGTAGATTCCGAGCTTCATTCCGTGGCGGCGGCACGCATAAGCAAGCTCACGCAGCACATCACGCCCCCATGGAGTCGCATCGACCACGTTGAAGCGGCTTACACGACTGTGATACATGGCAAATCCGTCATGATGTTTAGCTGTAAAAACGATGTATGCCATCCCGGCATTCTTAGCGCATTTCACCCATTCGTCCGCATTGAAGCAATCGGGATTAAACTGTTTTGCCAGTTCCGCGTACTCAGAATTCGGAATTCGGAATTTGGACTGAATCCACTCCCCGACGTAATCCATGCTTTTTCCCTTCCAGCGTCCTGCCGGAACAGCATAGAGTCCCCAGTGGATGAACATACCGAATTTTGCATTCTGAAACTCAACTGTATTTTTATAATCCATAAAATATGCTTTCAATATCTGTTGTGCTTATAATTATATACAAATTTGAAAACTATGTAAATGCAGTTATATATGCAATAATATGCACTTTTATGTTTTTACGGAGATTTTTTATATGAAAAGAAGAGTTCATCTGACAAATTCTGAGAAGGCTTTCTTTTTTGCCGATGATTCACAACGCGAACTTATCAGCCGCCTTGATCTGAAGCTTCTTGTCGGAGGGGTCGCCACTAAAGACGATTTGGATGTCATCCACTCTTTCAGGGCTGATCCATATTTTCGCTTTTACTATGTTCTTGATGGACAAGTCAGTCTGGCATTTGCGGATCAGAATTATCAGTTGCAGCCGGGAAGGGTATACATCATTCCGACAAACAGGCCGTTCCGTTACGTAGCTCCGAGCAACTTTACACATTACTGGTTGCACTTTTGTTCTTCGCAACTGGAAAAGCTCGACTATTTCCAGCACGTCCGCGAAGAGCTTGCAGTGGAGGATACATGCACACTTATGCAGGAGTTCATCAGACTTGCTGAATGCGGTGAAGGAGTCGATGTATTGATGAATGCCGACATTATTCTCAGGCGCCTGCTTCTTCCATTTATGCGGAAAATGCCTGAAAATGATTATGAGCAGGCTCGCAAGATCGGAAAGTATTCTCATATAATTGACTATATCAACCGCAATATCGCACGAGATATAGCAGTAACCGATCTTGCCGCCATGTTGCGTATGAATTACAGAGACTTTTCCGCTGATTTCCACCGTACATTCAGGATTACCCCCAAGCAGTACATATGCAACCGCCGCATAGACACGGCCAAGGCATTGTTACTGAATACGGACATGACAATCAAGCAGATCAGCAGTGAGACCGGCTATGACAATGAATTCTTTTTTTATCGCCTATTCAAAAAATATACCGGACAAACCCCTACTTATTTCAGGCACAACAATATCCTCGGCTGATGACTGAGAAAACAGACTGCCATTAGACAATACCACGGCGCAGTCAAACGCAAGACTGTGCTCCGGCTGGCTTATTGGTAGTTCCTGACTCTGAAGATCTACGCAGCCGGGGAATTTAATGCGTCTTATTTAAAATAACGCAACTGAGTGCTGAGAGGAATTTCTCCTGCTTCAAAAGCGGTCTGCGGATTTCCAAACTGATCCAGAACCATTCCTGCTTTAACAAGATTCTGCTTCAGAACCGTGTCCTTGCCAGCCCATCCGGCAAGGATAAAAGAGCCGTCAGCCCTTCTGAAGGAGTAGAGGTGAATTCCGGCAGAATCGTCCCCGAGATTAGCTGAGTAGACAGTATTTCCAAGCAGAGCTGCATAAGCGGAGAGAAGTCCCTGAATAATCAAGGGGCGTCCTGCATAGCCCATCAGCATGCGGCAGTCATCGTGTCCCGGATAGTCTTTTTTGAAGCCGTTGTATATAAAGAATGCGGAAATACCGGCTGCCCTTCTTGCAATGATACTTTTCAAGGCAAGCTGGCTGAGGTATTTTCCGGCAATGCCTTCAGGAATTGAGCCGACACCTGCTTCGGAATCCCATATCTGCTTTTTCAGAGAGCGTTTGGCACACTCGCTTTTTATCATGCCGACAATATCGCTGAAAGCCTCTGCTCCTTTGGCATCGGCCTGCATGGTTCTGCCATAACCGTGGAAAGATACGGCATCACAATATTCCAGCATTCCCTTCTCAATTGCCGTCTTGAGGAATTTTGCTCCTCCGGCCGTTACGGCTCCGGCAACGACAAAAGAATCGGGATTTACGCTTTTAGCTTCAAGATAAGCAACTTTCAGCAGTTTGAGATATTCATCAGTCTTGAATTTATGATATTCAGGATTCATCTGAAAAAATGAGTGATCCGGCTCGTTCCATACTTCCCATATTTTTATCTGATTCCTCCAATGTCCGCTTGTCTTTGCGACGTAATTGCGCCAGTCCTCGATATTTTTTGCCGGATAAGCCCCCCATCCGTCGGGCCACTTATTTTTTGAAGCAAGGACTTTTTCCGGAGCAGAACTGGCATATTTGGCGGTACAATCCAGAAGCCCCATAAGCTGCATTCCTTTTTTCCTTGGCAGCTCAACAGGCAGATCGTTGAAAGTCCAGATGCCTGGTTCAGGCTCCACCGCCCACCATTTTGTGGTGAGAGGAGGATGAAGTCTGATTGCACTGATTCCCCATGATGCAGCTCGTTCCAATATTTCCCCGGCATTCGGAGCGAGACTGTATTTATCCTGAGATTCCTTCCAGTAACCTAGATGTGCTCCAAGTATGAAATCCGTGTTTAAAGAATCCTTTTCAATTTCCCCGGAATCTCTGACTATCATGAGCTCGGCTGGGGGCGATGCCAGTTTTTCGCCATTGAGAAAGCAAGCCCAGCGAAAATATCCGTATCGTTCGGGGCTGAACTGAAATTCCGCGGAAGCAATATTTGTATCGGATCGCTGCATCTCGAGCGTTTTCCGGAATACTATATTGTTGTCCGAATCCATAAGCCGGACTTCAAAGTTTCCGTAATCAGGCAGAGAAGTGGCTGAAACTTTAACCTGAATCGGCTTTCCAGGACTGGAATAGGTCAGCCTGACAGAGTCGGATGAACAGGCAATGACGGCCTCGGGACGGCTATCCGCACAGGAAAGAGGAAGAATTTCAACGGAATAAAGTTTCGAGGCGGACGAACTCTGTATCTGGATATTAAACAATGATTCTTCTTTTAATGCTCCCGAAACCGGTACTTTGAGTTCAAAAGGAATGCTGAGATCTCCTGCCTTCAAAGAAATTTCGTTGTTGAACACTGCGTGGTTAAATCTGCCGGGAGGCGCAATTATAAGGCGGAAACGTCCCTCTGAGGAACCGCTTATTCTGATGAGGTACTTCATGCCGTAATACAGACGGACAGAGTCGGCATAGCTCAGATTTCCGGGAAATCCAACATAATTCCTGTTTTCGGAATTCAGCAGACGGGCTCCGTCGGAGAAAGTCCAGGCATCCGCGCCAAGCTGGAAATGAGAATTAAGGAGAAGCGGAGTCTGCGAAGCGGATTCCGGAGGAGCCGATATCTCAAAAGATTCGGAATGATTTATGGACAGCTTTCTGAGTTTCAGTTTTCCCACGCCTCGGGACATCATGAAGAATCCACTTTTACCGGCTTCGAGAGCTTCCTTTATCCGTATCTGGACTTTACAGCTTTTCCATCCGTCCTGCTCAAGTTGGAGCTCAGAACTGCCGTAGAAAGTCCAAGGCTCGCGAATTTCCCGGAGAGCCGTTGAAACGTTTTCGATCTGCCCTTCCGTCATTATTTCAAAAGAAATGATCTGAACTCCGGCATTGAGCGCAGGCAGAGAAAAATAGACTTGCGAAAAACCTCCGATATCCAAGACAAGAGAATTCCCGTCTTCCCGGACAATCCCGGTGGAAGCATTTGCCCATGCACTGTCATCGCAGACGGAAGACACAGATATATCGGCAGAAAAAAGTCTGGCTGCGACAATAAGAAATAAGGAAAATCCTCCTGCGAATCTTCTGTATCTTTTCAGGTTGCCCATATTCTAGTACGATCCTTCTTTGATATATGGAGATTGCGCTCCGAGCTGTAGAAATGTCTGTTTCGTTCCCGACATGACGTGTCCATCTGCGTGTAACATGTTTGCCTGCGATACGTGTACGTAGCCGAATAAATTCGTTACATCCCAAGTCCCGCATGCCGTTCCGAGATTCCAGTTGCCGCTGCTCGGACTGTAGAAGCCGCGACTGTCTCCGGTCAGTATTGTTCTGGAGGGATAGCGTATTTTAAAAGCTTCAGGACTCTTATTGACTCCGCCTGTACCGGGCGGAAGACTGGAGTTCATTCCATAGCCGGCACATTGCCACACGTTGCTCGTAAGCTGAAGAAGTTCAGGACATGCCCATATGGACTCACGTAATGCCTTTGAGCCCGTTGTCCAGCCGAGATTCCAGTAAACGGGTCCAGTATATTCCCACAAATACGGAGCGTTCCAATACCAGCCACCGCCAGGAGACTGAGGATATGGCCATCTGCTTGAATTGTCGGACGCATAAAGTTCGAACGCAGTTCCTATGTTCTTGAGATTACTGGAACACTTGATTCTTTTGGCAGTGCTTTTTGCTCCGCTCATTGCCGGAAGAAGCATAGTGAAAAGTATGCTCAATATGGCAATGACAACCAATAGCTCAATCAGCGTAAATGTCTTTTTTTTCATATGTCCTGTCCTCTTTTCAGGTCTCGTTCAGGCTATGGAGAGATTTGCCCGCACGGTAATGTATCGGAGTTATAATTTTCATCTTATCTTTTGATGTTTCCGATGCCATCGCCAAGTCGGCGGCATTGATCAAAGCCGAAGCTATTTCCGCAGGACTGAAATAAAATCTGTCGATTTCCAGAGGAAGCCATTTGTAGAAAGAAAAGTCGTCAAAGCCAAGCAGTCCGACATCTTTCGGAATACTCATCCCGCATGAGCTCAGGTACGCATGAACAGTCATTGTCGCATGTCCACTCAACGCAAATATTGCCTGCGTCCAGCCGGGATTTTCCGCAAAATGATTGGACAGTGCGTCTATAAGTCCACCTTCCGTTGGCAGATGTACGATTTCGGCTCCAAGATTCGAGGCTGCCTTTATGAATGCCCGGCCTCTCGGCATCTGGTCCAACGATTCCGACTCAAAACATGTGACAATCCGGCGCAAGCCCTGTTTGACAACAAGAAGCTCTGCCGCCATACGTCCCACCGACTCGTTGTCGGGCAGAACGCAGAAGGCTCCGGGCATTTCAAAAAAGGCGCAGATTCTCGGCACTTTTATGTTTTCCAGCTGCTCCTTGCCGGGCGGAAGAAATTCGATTACAAGATTCGCCAAAGAAAGATCAGGAGAGAGAAGATCGCTGTCATTGTCAGTCAGACTTAAAGTCCATCCTCTGAGTCGAGCCAGCTCAAGCACATTGAAGTATATATCACGGTAGAGATGAATGGCGTCATTGGAGCTGTCTACAAGCTTCTTGGCGTTGAAGGCAATTTTGGTCTGTGTCAGTGAAAGATCTCTCCTGAACCCCATTTCCCGGACTGCCGCAAGCACGCAAAGGCTCGTTTCCTTCGAAACCCTCCCCTTCCCGTTAAGAACATTCGAGACAGTCATAACGCTCAGATTAGTCCTGGATGCCAGATCACGCATGCTCACATTTTTCACAATGAAATCTCCTGATTTACATGTAAATCAATTATGAGTCAATACCCTTCGACGAAATCGTGAAAAAATAATGAAAGTCGAATACAGAAGATTCGTCTGGCATCAGACTACGGAAAGAAGGTCTTTCATTTCCATGTCGGGATGAATGCCGAAGCGGGTAAGGGCGAAGTCGTATTTTACAGGGTCTTCCGGACATGTTTCGCGGAAGGCGTCGGTTATTTCGACAGCGGTTTTGATATCGCTGGATTTTCTTGAACTTAAGCCGAAACTGCGTCCGATATTTCCCATATGCACATCAACAGGAACTATAAGCTGCGAAGCTTTCGCTTTTTTCCAGATGCCCGGATCAACAATATCTTTCCGCACCATCCAGCGAAGATAAAGCTGAACACGTTTGCATGCGCTTCCACCTGAAGGAGCAGGCAGCAGCGAAGTACGGAAGGAGGTTCCGCCAAAGCCGTTGATTTCATCGGCAAAGGCTTCGAGAGCAGGAATAACAGTCTTGTCGGAGATTTTAAGTCCTGCTGCAAAGCAGTTTTCAAGACTGCCGTATTTTCTTGCGGCGGCTCCGGCTCCGGCGAGCATGGCTGCCATCTGTTCTCCAGTGAAGACACGATGTTTGAAGTCCGCAAAAAGGACTTTCATATCGGCATGGCTCTTTGAGAGAATGAAATCGAAGGGAGATTTGCCGCAGATATCAAGAGCTTTCCTGACGCTTTTAAGTATCTGCTCTACCTTGCCGAGGGCAAGGGATGAAGCGATAAGTCCAACGACCTCAATATCGCGCGGATTATCGTAGAGGAAAAGGAATTCAAGCGGGTCCGGATGAACCAGATCCCG